>MTKO01000129.1 GCA_004028505.1 Candidatus Electrothrix aarhusensis | reverse complement strand
ATACTTTTTATTGCAATGTATTCGTGTAGCTGTATGGAATAGCTCCTGACGTACAGCTTCGTCGTAGAACGCGGCCTCCTCTGGAGTATCCTTGAGTTCCTCACGCGCCTTCTTCAGTTCCTCTGATCTATCTTTGCTGAAAAGCTCTTTCAGTGTTTTAAGTTCATTGCCTTTAGACAACAGCCATCCAAGACCATAAAAAGCAAGAATAACAACTATAACTATAGGATCCTTGATGCTTTCAAGTAGAGTATTCATAATTGATCAAAGAGGTAGGCAGCTTGTTTTACTTGCTTTGGGTGATCCTGGAAAAAGAGGTACAAAGCAGCGTATTTTCTAAGATGCCTGCCCTGCCCGTTTGTCATGATTCCGCCATACTCTCAGGCGGACCGGTGACAAGAACGTTTGTGCCCAGATCGTCCAGAACCTGCTGTTCCAGCCCGTCTTCCTTAGCCCGCAATCGTGCCAATTTCTCTGGACTGTATTGTATCGGTAATTTACCGAGGTTGCAGATAGGTTCGCCCGGACTAATGGAAGGTAAACTCGTCATACCCATCACCACCCCGTTAAAGGGCGCATAAAGCGTATCCTGCTTTCACCGAGAAGGGTTGTATTGGTTATTATAGGCTGACCTTTTTTTATGATATCACCGGGTTTGATATGAAAATCAAGAAACCCACCCCGCTCCGACCGAATCCACTTTGATTTCTCAATCACGATTTGATAAGCAGGACTTTCTATGCTGCCTTCCAGCATGTTCAGTTCACGCAGTACATTTTTTATACCGCGAACTTCTGTTTCCACAATGCCGGGCTCTACTTTCCACACTTCGCCGCCTTCCATAATAATTGTCGGGCATCCAACATCGCATGCTTCCCGACGAAAAGAATTTTTAGGGCCTTTATTGTTCATTATGATTTCAACACCAAATGCTTCAGCCAAACGGCGAACTTCAGTATTCGCCAGATCACCTCGGACTGTCGGGTAGTTGGTTCGTCGGACCGATGCGGTATGTAAATCAATACCATAATCACACCTCATGACAATCTCGTTAAAGATTGTAAACGCCATACGACTGGCAAGGCTCCCGTCAACAGAGCCGGGAAAGGAACGGTTCAAATCCCGACGATCCGGCAGGTAGCGGGAATGGCGCTCAAAGGCGGGCAAATTCAGAACCGGAATCAAGACAATGGCTCCTCTCTGAACCTGAAAAGTATCATCCTGAATAAGCTGGCGAATGGCTCCGCAGCCATTGATCTCATCACCATGCAAGGCCCCGGTAACAAAGACGACCGGCCCGTCTTCTTGTGCGCGACGTATGTGGATTTGAATATCCACGGTCATGCCGCTGTAACTTTCGCCTACAACAAGATGTACATTACGTGATTCACCGGGCGCAATTTTTTCGCCGAACCAATCAAACATCGACTTTCGAGGAGCAGGATTATTCATGGTCGTTCCCGTCTGTCTCTGCCGGTATTGCAACAGACTCGATTGTCCCTGCTTCCTTATAGACCTCATCGGCCACAGGCAGTTCAGGTAACGTCTTCACTTTCGGTCGTCGCTTACGACGAACCTTCTTCGGCGTCATATCACGCATCAGTTCAAGCTTGCCAAAACAGAGTAGGCGATCACCTGCAAATAACTCTCGTTCAGGTTTCGGGTTAGGTATGACTTTTGCGTTCCGATGGAGGGTCAGGACCACAATGTCTTTTTCGCGCAACCGTGATTCCGTAATAGTTTTTCCTATATACTCAGACCCTTCAGGGATATGAATTTCTGCAACGCCATAGCCGCTGCTCACGGTTAACCGTTGCCGAAGATCAATCTCAGGAAAATTAACCTGCGCAGCAATGTAGTCAATGATAGATCCAGCAATATCAAGTTGCGTACACCCCTCAATACCCTCTAAACCTGGCGAAGAATTCACCTCCATAATTTGCGGCCCGTCTTTTCCTTCAAGGAGATCCACTCCCGCCACTCGAAGACCTAATATCTGCGCCGCCCGTACAGCGGTTTCTGTGTACAATTCATCAAGCTGTACCGGCTCGGTGATGCCGCCTCGATGGACGTTGCTGCGAAACTCCTGTCCCTGGGCTACTCGGCGCATCGCTCCAACGACTCGATCACCAACAACAAAGGCTCGGATATCCCTGCCCTTGCTTTCCTTAACAAATTTCTGAATAAGAACGCTCTGTTTCTGACTCTGCAAAAGTTCGACGATTCCGGCTGCAGTACTCAGCGAATTCGCCAGGATGACGCCAATCCCTTGGGTCCCTTCAATCAATTTGATAACAACAGGTGCGCCGCCGACTCGTTCAATTGCTGGCAGGACATCCTTTTTATCTCGGACAAAGGTTGTTTGCGGAATACCGATAGAATGCCGACTGAGTATCTGCAAACTCCTCAGTTTATCTCTTGAACTTGCAATACTGGCGGATGAGTTCGCACAAAACACATCCATCTGCTCGAACTGCCGGACAACAGCAGTACCATAATAGGTGATTGATGCCCCAATTCTCGGCAAGACGGCATCATACTGAGAAAGGTGTTTTTGCCGAAAATACAGATCAGGCATGCCCTGATCCAGATCTATGGCAAACTTGAGCGTATTTAACACTTTAACCTTATGGCCTCGTTGTAGCGCAGCCTCACGAAGTCGGCGTGTGCTGTAACTTTGGCCGTTGCAAGAGAGAATAGCAAGCTTCATAATTTTCCTTGATTTTGAGGTTCAGAATCTATTTTTGGGCCTCTATGTACCTTTTTCTTGCGATCCGGTCTACCACCATAATAGGATCTCCCCCCGTCAACCATAAATCGATCCTTGAATGCTTCACGGCCGAGCAGCATCCTAAACCCCATATTATCACGACTTGCCAGAGTCAATTCAACTTCCCACACTTGCCCGAGCAGCTCTATATTCGCCAGGATGACCGGCCTGACCTTGGATATACCGTTGGAACTCTTAATAGATCTGAATTCAAGCACTCTGGCTTCTGCATCAATAGTCCCCTTACTCGAACGCTGGATAGGGTGAATCTTAAAACGCACCCATTGTTCTCCATCTCGATCAAATGTCTTGAGGTTGACTGCCTGTATCGACGAGGAACGTGCCCCGGAATCGACTTTTACTTTAATTTTGTCAACACCGAGACTTGGAAGTTTAACCCACTCCCGCCACCCAATAACTGGCAGCTCAATTTTTCTTTTTTTAACCATTATGTTGTAACCGATTGCAGGGCACCGGAATTTTCAGCGGTATCCTGATGATAATCTATAAACGTTGCAGGCACTAGAGAGCATTGCCTCTGTAATAAAACACAAATAAACACTGCTCATTTTACGGAAGCAGCTCTCCCGGTCACCATCCGCAAAACCGCATAACCCGCTCCGCCTGAAATCAGCGACCCGAGAATAATGCCGATCCGTTCATCAAAGAGCTTTTCCGCGCCGCCCTGAAAGGCCAATCCTCCGATGAACAGGCTCATAGTAAAACCAATTCCGCAGAGCAGAGAGGCTCCGTAGATATGCCCTAAATTAATGTCTTTGGGAAGCCGGACGATTTTTAATTTCAGGGACAGAAAACAGAGACCGAAAATGCCGATTTGTTTGCCTAAAATCAGACCGAGGGCAATACCCAGCGGCACTGAATGCAGCACCTGCTCCATGCCCACGCCTTTCAGATTCAGGCCGGAATTGGCAAAAGCGAATATCGGCAGAATATAATAGGCGACAAGCGAATGCAGGCTGTGTTCCAAGCTTTTCAGCGGTGAGACTGTCGGGTTTTTTGCCGAGGAAAGCGGAATAAACATGGCCAGCAGCACACCGGCAATGGTGGCATGAACCCCGGATTTCAGGGTGGCAAACCACATGACGGCACCGACCAGCAGATAGGGAATTTTGGAAACTACCTGCATGCGATTAAGCACTGCCAGTACGACCACGCACGCGGCAACTACTGCCAGGGGCACGGCAAAAATTTTACTGGTGTAAAAAAAGGCAATGATCAGAACAGCACCGATATCGTCAAAAATAGCCAGCGAGGTCAAAAACACCTTTAAGGAATTGGGCACACCCGAACCAAGCAGGGTCAGCACGCCCAGGGCAAAGGCTATATCCGTTGCCGTGGGAATAGCCCAGCCCCTCATTGCCGTGGCGTCTCCGAAATTCAAGGCCGTGTAGACCAGTGCCGGGATCAGCATTCCGCCGACCGCCCCGATCACCGGAAGCATAATCTTTCGTCTGTCCGAAAGCTCGCCTTCCAGCATTTCTCGTTTTAATTCCAGGCCCACCAGGAAAAAAAAGATTGCCATCAGGCCGTCATTAATAAGATGATGCAGGGAAAGGTCTAGCCCGACAGCCTTGATGCCGGGTATCCAGGAAAACGGATAGAGATGAAGCAACGCCTCATAGAGGTTGCTCAGGCCGGGAATATTAGCGCAGATAACAGCCAGGACGGCTGTAAGCATCAAAAGAATCCCCCCGGCTGCTTCCATTTTAAAAAAATCAGTGATAAACGTTGTTGCCTTCTCCTTCACAGTCTCCTCCTCTGCAAAATTATTCAACTCGTATTTTCTCGTTCTGCTTCTCCGTAATAATATTAAGGACATTATCCCTTGTGATTTCCAGCCCTGTCAAGTTGTAAAGAAGAAAAGAGAAGTCCCAATTGTACAGCCCATAGGATATGGTCGCTTTAAAGAGACGGATCGGCACACAAGTTTCTTGTTAATATACAGAGAAAATGAGCCACAGCAACACTGTAATATTGCCATCCTCTTTTAACCCTTCATTCCCAGAGTATTGTTTTTTTGTGCAATAAATAATATTTTTCCAAACTCGCTTGACTCTTTTTTCTTCATCCACTAACTTTAAATAAAGCGATAACAATTATCAATAATAGTCGCGCCTAAAAAGGAGGAAGAAATGAACAAATACAGGAAACTATTTTTATTAACTATCATGCTTGTTGCGTCATCTGGAATTGGTATTCAAAATTCAACTGCCGCCTTAGGTCCTGATCCCATGCCTAATGTTGAAGGGTTGACGGTAGAAGAGGCTGAAAAAAATATGGCCTTGAATCTGGATACGACTATCCAATAATTTTTGAAGTGAACCGTAGATTAGGTCCTGAAAAATGTCATATAATAGCGCCTGACTGCAGCAAAGCTTGCCCGATAGCAAAAATTTATTACCAATCACCTCACCATTACCTAAACGGAGATGATAGCCGCACAGTAAGGGTAGATATTTATTTTGATATAAACCAGGTAACAACCTCAAGGGATCCATCCTGTTAAAAACACGCTAATATAGCGAATAACAAACACAAAAGGCGGATATTTTCCGCCTTTTTTTATTTCCACCCGCCGCCTTTTAACCCCCTGCTGATCTTGACACCTGCTTTTAACTCCTCACTTTGTGAGGCTGGAAAAATACCCTACACCCACAAAAAATTTATATTAAATATATTTTTCATTCCACTTGACTCCTTCTTTTTTATCCAGTATCTTTTTTATTAAAAGGTAACTATTATCAACTACGGCTGTTCTTAAAAAGGAGGAACACAATGATTAAACAGAATGTACTGTTTTTATTAACCGTAATGCTGGTATCATCTGGCCTATGGGCTCAAAATTCATTTGCTGCATTAGGCTCTGATCCTATGCCTAATATTGAGGGGTTGACAGTAGAAGAGGCTGAAAGAAAATATGGTATTGAATCTGGATATGACCACCCACTGCTTTTTGAAGTGAACCGCAGATTAGGTCCTGAAAAATGTGAGATAATAGCCCCTGACTGCAGTAAGGCTTGCCCTACAGCAAAGATCTATTACCAATCACCTCACCATTACCTGAACAGAGATAACACCCGTACAGTCAAAGTCGATATTTATTTTGATGTAAATCAAGTGACGACCTCAAAAGCACCCACCTGCTAAAGAAAAACCTAGTTGCTCAATAAGAGAGAAGAAAGGCGGACTAATGTCCGCCTTTCTTAATTCACACCCCTGACTCCTCCGCCTACCCTCTGCCCTATCTCGTCAAAATCCCAAGTACCGTTCCTGTCCCAGTTGCTTCAACGGCCTCCCTTGCGGAGATATCGTCATGATCAGCAAAGGTCTCAAGAAAGAGTCGTTGTGGAGTTATCCCAGAAAGAAAGTACAACGTTAAGATGCAGCGCCCATGTTCTGCTGCCGGATAATGACGTTCCAGCAAATCAGTCCATGCCGTCTCTGCTTTTTCTGAGAAAACCGAATCTGCTGAAGTATGTGTGATTGGAAGCGCTCTGATTGCTGGAATGAGTTCTAGCTTAGCTGCCTCTTGTTGAAAACGGTCTCTTTTGAGCAAGGCATCATGCTCCTCATTAAAAAAAGCTGGTAGAGGAAGGCTCAGTAAAAGCTTCGCTGCACCGGTATATTTTTGCCGGTAATACTCCAGTAGGGCTTCAACCGTATCAGGGCTTTGACTAATAAAAGCGGTCGTTTCGAATCGATCTGGGCTAAGAGCAAAGAGACGACTCCAGGCCTTGAGGCGTAGCCGTTGTTGTTTCAACGAAATTTCATTATCCGTGCTGAACAGGGGAGAGACAAGCTCGGTAAACTCAGTATGCTCTCCTTCCTGTCCCTTGCGCAACTCACGGAACAGCTCGCCCTGCTGACGGGTCATTCTGTCCAAATTCCGACGGATATCGGCCTGATTCCGATCCAGAGATTCACCAAGTTTGAGCAGTAAGCGGGCCTGCCAGAGAAGCGCAGAAGAGGCGTTCTTTTCTTGCCCCTTTCTCGGTTCAAGAGTATTGTCCTTGGACCCCGCTCGGATACCGGTCTGATGCAGCAGGGTATCCATTATGGATTGTTCCTGTTCATTTGGCCTGACCATATTTCCGAGCCCAGCAGAAAGATTGCCGAGATGCCCGGCGTAATCCTCAGGACGCGAACGAATATCCCTGAGCAAGATAAGGAAACGCTCTCGGTCCCCTACAAGCGGGGCTGGACAGGAGTAGTTGACACACCCACCCTTCCCCGGCTGGTCTGCTATCTCGGGTGAAAATGGGGTGTCAATCTCTGGAAGATCGTCTTCAACCGGTCTCAAAAAAACAAGCTGATCAAAAAGCTGGGCCAAAGGAAATATTAAGCCGTTCTCAGGCAGGATATTCGGAAAGATATAGGCACGTTCAACAGACATTATGCAAACATTTCGTGAAAGATTCACCCTGTTCCTCACCGCCGCAGCCTATCTGCTCTTCCATCTGCGCTTAGGGCCGTCGGCAGAAAGTATTGTAACAGGAACTGCGGCTCAACTCCTCACCACGGTTCCGTATTGTATCGGCTTCACCTGGATTCTGGTGGTGATTATTCGTTTTCTTCACAAAGGCAAACGACCTGCCTGGGACAGGATCGCCCGAATTTTCTTCACCATCGGCATCCTATTTGCCTTCTATTTTGCCCTGTATGAGCGCAATGAACGGGTGCTGCAAGAACAGGAGAAGCAGCCTGTCTCTGTACGCAAGACGGTTACAGCTTCTACGGCGAACGGAACGGAACGATTTCAACTCGGCTTGCCTTTTCAAACAGCCAGTTCAAGCTATCAAACAGTTTCTGGAGATTACTCGGCTCGTCATTATCATCCAACACAGACAGTTTACTCATCTGTTTTATAAACAGAGCAGCTTCTCTGTCAAACTGACCGAACTGCCATTCCACACCGGTGGTCACAATGGCATAGCACCTTGTCGCCCCTTGGATTGATGCGGCATACATCTCAGCCAAGGCCTGAGCCCAGCCCTGGTCCCAGTCAGCTTTTTTTGCTTCCACCACACAAAGAGGAGGAACACCAAGTTCCCCCCGTATCTGCGTTGTTCGGGCGACCAAGAAGTCCGGTATTCCGGCAAGATCGTTCTCTGGATCAACACTGTACTGCACATGGGACCAAACACGAAAATCAGGATAACATTTATCAAGAACTTTCAATATCGGCTTGATAATATCCTCACAGGTGGCTGATTCCGAAAGAAAGCTCAAAGGATCTTTAAAGTTTTCCTTTATTTCTTCAAGCTTATATTCCGGTATATTTTCAAGGGGCAATGTTTGTACAAAAGGCTTACTGTCTGTTCTCAGGTTGAACCTTCTAGCCACCTCTATTTCGCTCTTAAACTGACTGAATCCCATGATAGAACGTCCTTAACTTTACAGTTCAGTTTCTACGGTTCAACTTCACTAGCAACTGTACAAAGCAATCAAGCTCAACCAAGGTGCTCCAGAGCAATCTTCAGCATCCGGCGAACCGGTTCAGCAGCACCCCAGAGTAACTGGTCACCAACGCTGAAGGCACTCAGATACTGCTCACCCAGATTCATTTTACGGAGACGTCCCACCGGGATATCAAGAGTCCGTGAGACGCGGGTAGGGGTCAATTTATTGACTGTTTCTTCCTTAGTATTGGCCACCAGATAGACCCATTGATTATGGCTGACAATGGCATTCTCGATATCAGCTAACGGGATATCCTTATTCAGTTTGATGGTAAAGGCCTGACTATGGCAGCGCATGGAGCCGACCCGAACACAACACCCATCAATAGGAATTTGATTTTCAGCATACCCGAGAATCTTATTGGTCTCAGAGATTCCTTTCCACTCCTCCCGAGTCTGACCGTTGTCCATTGCCCGATCAATCCAGGGAATGAGGCTGGCTGCTAAGGGCGCACCGAACTGCTTTGTCAGGAAACGCGGGCTGCGGACCGTCTCGATGACATTTCGGTCAACCCTTAAGGCTGTTTCGTTATCATCAAGCAGGTTCTGGGCATTCTCGCCGACCAAGCGCATCTGTTCCACCAGTTCAATCATGTTTTTGGCCCCTGCTCCAGACGCTGCCTGATAGGTCTGCGAGGTGATCCACTCCACCCAGCCTTTTTCAAAGAGACCAGCCAAGGCCATCAACATGAGGGAGACCGTGCAATTGCCACCGACATAATCTTTAATCCCGTCGGTCAACCCCTGATCAATGATCTTGCGATTCACCGGATCAAGAACAATAATGGCATCTTTTTCCATACGAAGGGTGGAAGCGGCATCAATCCAATACCCGTCCCAGCCCTCATTGCGCAGCTTAGGATGGATATCCGAGGTGTACTGGCCACCCTGACAGGACAGCAAAATATCGGTTTCTTTCAGCAGGCTCAGATCACGAGCATCAAGCAGTTCATAGGTGGTGCCGTTGATCTCAGGGCCTTCTTGGCCTGCCTGGGAAGTGGAAAAAAACAGGGGCTCGATATCCTTGAAATCATTCTCTTCACGCATGCGCTCCATCAGCACAGATCCGACCATGCCTCGCCAACCGATTATACCGACTTTTTTCATCTTTTTTTCCTGGTTTCTGCGGCGGGATCACACCACCAAGTTAGTAATATTCAAACCTCGTTAAAAACAAGCACAGCATTATTGAGCAAAACAATCGGCCAAGTGCAAAGCAAGCCACCTGCGGTCAAACGATCCGCAGATAATGAACCAATTCCGAGGCAATAATCGGAGCAACAGAATACACCTCCAGCAGGTCGTCTTTCTGGGTGCCGGGGAAGGTATCAGCCCCGATGATTCGATGAATGCCCTTTTCTTTGAAGCGTTCACGGGCATTCCCGGAAAGGACCAGATGGGTTGCCATGACCATCACGTCAACAGCTCCGGCCTCATAGCAGCGATCCGCTGTCTGAATCATGGAACCACCGGTCCGGATCATATCATCGCAAATAATGGCAATTTTGCCTTTGACAGCGCTGGACAGCTGACTGACAATGGTCTGGTCCACATCATACCTGTCCTTATTGGCTGCGGTATGCGGACATTTTAGGATTCCGGCCAACAGGGCCACCCGCTTACTGAAGCCGTAATCAGGTGAAACAAGTACATAATCTTGCAGATCCATATTGCGAATCTTCTCAGCAGCCAAGGTCTCGGTCCAGAGATGGCGGGTGCGGACTTCGCCGGAATGGGCATGAAGGACAGCCTCGGAATGAAGGTCGACAAAGGCCACGTAATTTGGCCTAGTCCGAAAAATCTGGCGGGTACGGGTAATTCCTTTGGGAATTTCGCCGGACTCGGGCTTGGAGCGTTCCATAGTGGAATACCCGAGGTAGGGAATCACCACGTTCACACTGCGGGCATTCCAGTAACGCGCACCTGCGATCAGGTCAATTAACTCCTGATTAGCCCCGTCCGTATGGGTTGATCCAATAATGATTATATCACGGCCTGAGACATCACAGGGGAAGGCGTGGTATATTTCACCATCAGCAAACTGCTTACGGATCATCGGGGTACACACAACCCTCAGCTCAGCTGCTACCTTATCGGCAATGGGGACTGTATCTTGTGTTGCAATCAGTAAAATATTTTCTCGTCTGGTCATCGGTCTCTGTTGTTTTGTCCTGCCGGATTATAATGCCGCGACGAGTGCCGCAACAACGGCATCGCCCATTTCCTTGGTGTTCACCGAAGTGCCGCCCTTTGTGGCGATATCAGCGGTCATGATGCCCTTGTCCAGAGCAGCGGAAACCGCACCTTCGATGGCTGTGGCTGCTGCATCCTGATCCAGGCTGTAACGGAGCATCATGGCTGCGGAAAGGATCTGGGCAATAGGGTTGGCAATGCCCTGTCCGGCAATGTCCGGTGCTGAACCGCCTGCTGGTTCAAACAGGCCAAAGCTGGCACTGTTCAGGCTGGCTGAAGCAAGCATCCCCATAGAACCGGTGAGCATGGCAGCCTCGTCTGAGATGATATCCCCGAACATATTACCGCAGAGCATAACATCAAACTGTTGCGGCCAGCGGACCAGCTGCATGGTGGCATTGTCCACGTAGATATGGTTCAGTTCCACATCCGGATAATCTGCTGCTACTTCCATGACTACCTCGCGCCAAAGCACCATTGTGGTCAGGACATTGGCCTTGTCCACTGAGGTAACCTTCTTATTGCGCACCCGAGCTGCCTCAAAGGCCATCCGGGCAATTCGCTCAATCTCAGAGCGCTTATAGACCATAGTATCATAGGCCATCTCATCAGCTCCGCTGCCTTCCCGACCCTTGGGGGTACCGAAATAAATACCCGAGGTCAGTTCACGGACCACAAGAATATCAAAACCTTCGCCGACGATATCTGGGCGCAGGGGACAGGCAGCTGCCAGAGATTTGAAAACCCGAGCTGGACGCAGGTTACAGAACAGATCAAAATGCTTGCGCAAGGGCAAAAGAGCTGCTCGTTCTGGCTGTTCCGCCGGGGGAAGACTTTCCCATTTTGGACCGCCTACGGAACCAAAAAGAATGGCATCCGCAGCTTCACAGACATCCACAGTGGATTGTGGTAGAGCCTCACCGTGATTATCAATGGCCAGACCACCCACATCCGCTGCTTGGTATTCCAGAGAGACCCCGAACTTCTCCTGCACTACATCTAAAACCTTGATAGCCTCTGCCATCACCTCGGGACCGATACCGTCTCCGGCCAGTACTGCTACTTTCTTGCTCATAATATCTCGTCATTTCCCGAAGCTTCTGTTCTCGCCTCCGGGCTGCTGAATGATCCACCCCATCCCGAGGCAGGGCATAGATTTTAATTAAATAAAGACACTCAGGCGAACACAGGGGGTCTGCCCCTACAGGAGTCCTGCACAACAATGCAGAGATACGGCATAAAAAATCACACCGCAACGCAATTGTACATGACTTACATACTACTCAAATATGGCGAAACCCTACCAGAAAAAAGAAAATTTTGCCATAAATTTGACCGCGAAAAAAACGATTGTATTGGATTGACCGACCGACAGCACTGTTAGGCAACCTTTTGCAACAGGGTCAAGACTCTTGGATGATGGGAAAAAGGAAGGGTGAATTTCTGTTCCTCCAAGCATTGCCAACCCGCTGCAATCTGTTTTTCCTGTCCAGGTAAGGAGCTCTCGTCGGTTGCGCCCATCATGATGACCACTGTTTTTTCAGTGGCAATCCCCTCTATCAGGGGGAGAAAGGTATCTGTCGCAGCCACTGCCCGGCTGGTAATAAATGTACATTCCGGGCCGTCCCAAGCCTGCCCCGGCTCAATCCGTTGGTCTGTCACCTGGACATTGGTCAAGCCAAGGATTCTGATGATATGGCGCAAAAAAGAGACCCTTTTCTGTCTGGGTTCCACCAGGGTGACGGTCAGTTCTGGCAGGACCGCTGCCAACACCAGACCGGGAAAACCGGCTCCAGAGCCTACGTCGACCAGGCTTACTTCGTTGTCTCTATCATTTCCAACCTTTCCTTGCTCTAAGCCGTATTGGCGGATAACGGGCAGCAGGGTCAGGGAATCAAGAAAATGCTTTTCCACAATATCGGTCGGACTGGTATTGCGGGGCAATTAGATTGACCCGTTTGCTCCATTTTTGCAGCTCCTGACAGTAAAGGAGGATGCTGTCAGTCTGTTGGGGCGAGAGTGAAAGGCTGAGCTTGTTCAGGCCACTGAGAAATTGTTTTTGATTACACATTGGGTTGTCAACAGGCAAGCTAAGCCTGCACGATTGGGTTTTATTTTTTGAATATGATGATACTCCGGTTGTCCACTAAGACTGACATACTAGCCTTGGAGACGCGCTACTGTCATCATAATTTATATGAAAAGTGTTGGGTAACACTCATTTGAGCCGCCTGAGAAACTTTCGGGGGAGGATGCAAGTGTTGAGTTTCCGAAACAAATTGAATATACTTCTGATTATGGCTTTTATCCCCCTTGATACCACCCCCATTGAGCATGAGAACATGAGGATTTTGCAATGAAAAAGCTGCCCATCGGCAAACAGGAGTTTAAAGGGCTCATTGAAGGCGGTTTTCTCTATGTCGATAAAACACAATATCTCCTTTCCTTGGCCCAGTCCACAGTTCCTATATTTCTTTCCCGTCCGAGAAGATTTGGCAAGTCCTTAATGATAAACACCTTTAAAGAACTTTTTCAGGGTGAGAAAGAGCTCTTTAAAGAGACCTATGCCTATGAAAACTGGGATTTCCAGCAAACTCATCCGGTCATCCGGCTGGACTTGAGCAAGGCGGGCGGCGACCGTGTTGAGGTTATTGCCAATAAGCTGCTTGAACTCATTTATAATGCTGCGGAAGATCTGGATATTACTCTCAGGGAGACCCCCTATCCTGACATTGCTTTTGACCGATTGATTCGAAAAGCGGGGAAAGGTACCCCCGTGGTTCTTCTGATTGATGAATATGACGCTCCGGTCCTCAATAACCTGAACAAGGAAAATCTGTCGGCAATAAAAGAACTGCTGCGGGAATTCTACAAGATGATAAAAGCCGATGAAGAGTATATTCGTTTCATCTTCATCACCGGGATTTCCAAATTCACCCAGATGGGGGTGTTCAGTGCCCTTAATCACCTGAATGATATAACCCTGAACGAAAAATATGCAGGATGTTGCGGTTATACAGCTGAAGAAATTGCCTCCTCCTTTATAGTACAGATCCAGCAGGTTCGGAAAAAGCAGGATCTGAGCGAACCGGAGTTCTGGAAAAAGCTGGCCCGTTACTATAACGGCTATTCCTGGGATGGCGAGACCTTTATCTATAATCCCTTTTCCATACTCAAGTATTTCGATAATAAGGGGCGTTTCATACCCTACTGGATGGAAACCGGTTCCCCGGAATACATCATCCGCTATTCCGCAGATAAAAAATACGACCTTGTTGATTTTGAGCAGGTAAAGGTTTCATCGACCTTTCTCAGCAAGCGGGATATAGATCAGGCCACACCGGAAAGCTTTCTTACCCAGGCCGGTTATCTCACCATAAAAAAAAGAGAAGAAGAGAGTTACACCCTGGATTTTCCCAATGACGAGGTGCGACGCTCCTTTTGTGAATTGATCCTGAATGCGCAATACACGGTTGCTGATGCCGACATTCTGGATGTGCAAGAAGAGCTGAATAAGGCTTTACAGAAGGAAGATATTGAACAAATTATTCGACAATTCAAAATCATCTACTCGTCCATACCCTATGTCCATTTTGATGCGAATAAGACGGAACATTTTTACTCTGCCACCCTGCTTATGTATTTGCAGGCCGCAGGTTTTGACGCCTCTCCTGAACGTCTGGGCAATAAGGGACGTCTCGACCTTTCACTCCGGCACGAAAGAACTGTCTACATTTTCGAATTAAAAACTGATTCGGCACAAAAGGCTCTCCGGCAGATCAAAGAAAAAAATTATGCAGGAGCCTACAGAAATAAACGAGTCATTATCATCGGGCTGCGGGTTGATTTCAGTGAACGAAATATTGCCCAATATGAAGCAGAGTGCTTGTGACGATGTTTTTTCTGCAATGAATGAAAAAAATTAAATAGATGCCTGAGAGGTTGAGATGTTGCACGGCATGCGCCTTACAAGGCTAATTTTTATTCCCGTACCCTTCATAATAATAGGATTGCTCTATCCCTTTAAAGATAATTTCCAGGTTGTTAATCTTCTCGTTTACGTTTGCTGATAAGAGGGTTCTTATTTCCAGATCATTGACCGGACTTCTTTCCATTGCCTGCAAATACAGCATTTTGTCTACAAGCTGCCAGTTGACCACTTTCTTCAGCCGGGTTTTCAGGATCATATCCAGCCAAATACGCATAGCTCTTCCATTCCCTTCCATGAAAGGATGGGCGATATTCATCTCTACATACTTGGCTATTATTTCTTCAAAGGTCTCCTCCGACATTTGCTCGATCTTTACCAGTATTTCATTCAAGTACAGAGAGTTGGCAAACCTGAAGTTTCCTTTTGCGATGTTGTTTGTGCGTATTTCTCCGGCAAAATCATACAGGCCCTGAAAAAGATAATGATGGATTTGTTGCAGGCCTTTTGTTGTGCCGATTTCAAATTGATCAATATCGCCGGTTTCAAAGAGACGATAGGCGTTATTGAGACTTTTTTTATCGATATGCTGCATATAAACTCTTATCCCCTCAGATATCCTGTACCGGATATATCTTCCACGGAACAGATGTACTGATTACCCGAGGGATGATCTTCCTTCCTTGTCTCGGAGGGACAGCCGATAACAGTCCCGTGATGTATCGCGGGGCATGAATGCAGGAGCCGGGCCGAGTATATCCAGGCCGCTGAGAAATTGTTTATGATCACACATGAGTCATCAACAGGCAGGACATGTCTGCAAGGTTGAAATGTTGCATGGTAGGGGCGGCACCCTACAGAGCTTTAGATTTATACTGCTGCCAAGCCGTTACCACCTCATTATGTTCTCCTATTAACCCGGCAATTCCCAATACACTTTGAGCTGGCGCAGTGGGAATAAAACTAAATTTATCCTCACTCCAATCAATCCACTCTACAGGAAAGCCAACTGTTTGAGCATACTCATATTTAGGCTGATATATATACGTTTCTATAGCATCTTGCTCTATCTCGCATATGCCTTTAACTTTTGTCCCTTCAATAGCTACTATTAAATCTTCACTTCTGATGTTTAATAAATTCCACATAACTTTAGGTGTTCTATTTCCATTTCTATCATTATTCCACCAGCTTTCTCCTTTATATGTGGTATCACCGATTATTTGGATTGTCGTCACAAAGCCTTTCCAGTCTTGATTTATCAAGGGGAATAGTGAGTTTAGTGGTCCAAGATCATGCCAACCTTGGCTGATAACTTTTCTCTGTTTTATCTCTTCATAAGATGAATTTGCTACGTCTATTGCACTCCACCAAGTTTTCATGTTCATGCCTCCTTCTTTTTCTGTCACTAACATTGTCAATAAGCGAAAACATCCATGCTTACCTATCGTTTTTCGCCTGCTCTTTTCCTCGTACCATACTGTAATAGGTTAACATTGAAAACACGAAAAGCAAGGCAGGCGGATCAGGGAGAGCGGAGCATCCTCCGGCCTGTCGGTTTCCCCGCACACGAAACCTCGAATTCGTAACATATCTGACACTGGTCAGGATCGGCACCTGACACTCGTCAGGATCAACACCTGACACTCGTCGGGATCAACACCTGACACTGGTCAGCGGGAGAAAGACTACTGCCGTTCAATCCGAGTCACCTCACACTCCAACCGCCCCTGATGAAGCAGCACCTCAATGGATTCTCCAGCCTGAACCTGATCCGCTGCCGAGATCAACGCTCGGCGGCCCGAGACTTTCCGAGCCACAGAGTAACCGCGTGCCAAGGTGGACAGAGGGCTCACCGCCTCCAGCACCCCTGCGGCTCGGGCAAGATCCTGTTCCTTATCACTGATAAGCCTGCTGCCGATTTGGCGAAGCCGTCGTTGCATCTCCTCAATCCGCTGATGATAGAGATTGAGCACCAGTAAGGGATTGTTCCGTTTGAGGCGATTTTCCACCCGATCCAGGCGGGCCTGAAGAGCAGTCAGGTTCGCTTGCATGGCATGCTCCATATTTTCACCCATATGGTCCAGGCGGAGCAGCAGGGTGTCAACGGGTTGGGCCGCACCGGTCAGCTTTTGCCGGTATAGGGCTATCCGCTCCTGATGGCGATCCAGTTTTATCCTGCATGGTCCGGCGCAGTCGACGAGCTGATCAGCAAGATGTTCGCGCAGGGCCTGGCTGTCCGGCAGCAACATTTCAGCGGCCCCGCTGGGGGTGGGCGCACGGAGGTCGGCCACCAGATCGGCAATGGTAAAGTCGATCTCATGGCCCACCGCACTGACCACCGGGATGGCTGATCTGTGAATCTCCCAAGCCAGTTCTTCATTATTAAAGGCCTGAAGATCCTCAACAGAACCGCCGCCCCGGCAGAGAATAATCGCGTCTGCTGCCAGCCGACCTGCGGCCTGCTGAAGATTAATCTCCGACACAGCCTGACACAACTCTTTTGCCGCATGCTCTCCCTGTACTGCTGCCGGATAAACCGAAATCCGTACCTGCGGGTATCTTTTCTGGGCAATGCGGATGAAGTCATGGACCGCAGCACCCGAGGGTGAGGTCACGAGGATCAGGTGCTCAGGCAAAGGTGGAATCGGCTTTTTCAGCTCCTGATCAAAGAGTCCTTCAGCATCCAGCTGTTTTTTCAGCTGCTCAAAGGCGAGCTGCAAAAGCCCCTTCTCCGTGATAATCCAGCTGTCGATGATGAGCTGGTAGTCACCTCTGGGCTCGTACACGGAAACCCTGCCCAAGCAAATCACCATGTCGCCGTCTTTGGGCAGCTGTTGCAAATACCGCTGCTGCATCTTAAAAAGCACAGCCTTGATCTGGGCCTGATCGTCTTTGAGGGTGAAATACATATGACCGGAGCCCGGTCGCCGGAGGCCAGAGATCTCGCCGGCAACGCTGATAAAGGCAAAACGGCCCTCCAGCATGGATTTGATGGAGCGGGTAAGTTCTGAAACGCTGAAGATTTTTTGTTGGCTGGTGTGGATATGCATGGTGAAAATGTGTTAGCCCGAAATGTTATCCTGGGTTGGTGAGATAGATCCCCGCCGGGGCTTTTCTGCCCAGCGATAAATCACTGGGGTATGATCGAGTGTCCCTCCGGGACAAGAGTCCCTGTCGGGACGACAGAAACGCTTTTTTACGGCGGGTACTCAGTCTAGAGTGTACAAAAAAAAGGTGAGATTCCACAAGATCGTTGCTGACACCGACACGCCGTACAAGACAAGAGACAGCACCTGCCCCGCTGGAAAAACTATCTCTTCCCCCCCATCTCCCGATAAACCAACATCGGATAAACCAACACCCTCGGATACCGGCATGTCCGCACCATCTGCTCAAACCCTTCAAACCCACGAAAGACACTACGAAACCCGCGTTCCACTGCTTCCTTGCTCGATAAATCGCCGCCCAAAAACTCCTGATGCGGATTAAACAGTGCATCTTCTGGATTTGGAACCGAACTGACAATACCGAGCATGGTCAGCTCTTCGGTCGGGACGGAACCGTAAGTAAAGTGAAAGGCGCTGACATCCATATCAAAGAAATTCTCCTGCTTCAAATGCCCGAAAACCTGCACAGCCGTATGCTCTTGGTCCGGATAGACTCGCAAATTGATAATGCCAGGAATGAAGGTATCAATCCAGGTCTTGAGCCCGTCCAAAATCCACTGTTCAACCACTCCTGCCTTGGTGTGATTTTCGAGCAGATCTTCCAGCTTTTTCTTCTGCTCTTTCAAAGGAGCCTGCTGAATATTACGTGCATTCCTGTCCCTTATCTTTGCTATATCTGCTTCTCTGGTCTTAATCTGCTCTACAAGCTCTTTATAGGCGTCCGTACTTTTTACTGCCGCCTTATTGCTCTGATTAATCAACGCGGCAATATCCGGAAACGAGTCAGAGATTTTTTTCATTCGCTCGTAATGCTCAATAACGCATCGCCCTGTTACCTTAACACAGAAGGTATTTTTCAAGGTCTTTCTAAAGTCTTTGTCCTGAATCTTTTCCGCCATCCCCTTGCCAGACAAATCAACCAGATGCCCCTGATTGGTCAGTTCTTCTTCCAGCTCCTGAAACAGAGTATGGTGGGGTTTGATCTGCTCCTGCGCCCCCTGCCCTTCCTGGGCTGTGTTGCCAACATCGCTTTTAAAAATCTTGAAATCGTATTTTTTCTTATTCTCCGCTGGATTGACGGTTGCGTACGTGGACTCCCCGGCAGAGACAACAGCTCCGGTCAGTTGATTGTACACGGAAAGAATTTTCTTGGTGTCCACGTAGAGATAATCGCAGAGAGGCATGTTCTTTTTTTTCATGGGGTATCCTTAAAAGGTCGGTGATTTTATGCAGCGAATTTATGAATCTTTTTACATACCAAAGACCGTATCAGCCTGTCAAGCTGAAGTCAGTAGCTCTTCGCAAAAGACAAAAAAAGGAGGGGGGACACGACTGCAACAGCAAGTTTTTTTCCTTATCGACTTCCTTGTATTCAGAGGAAGCAGCACTTTGATCCGTACCAGTGGCAACGCCTGCCCTATTGCAGGGGCCGCTGGGAGAACTCTTCACCCCGACTTCCCAAAAATTTTCGGCACCGTATACGGAACCTGAAGATACTCCAGCATTTTTCCTGTCTTATGGTAATTATGCTGATAGAGGAACCGAGAGAAATTAAAGGATATCCCAAAATAAACGTGGCGTTCTTTCTCCGGTTCGGCGGTGTCATATCCCTGGGTACAGTATCCTGCATGCAGTTCTGCCCATTGCAGCCAGGAATGTTGCAGGTGGTCAAAGCCATCAAGTTTGACAACTACGGCATAGTACATATTGGAGTAATCATCAAAAATTCCTTGTACAGGGACATTTAAGGCATATTCAACACGAAAATCTATCTTGCGATCCAGTTCAGGGTACTGCTCCATGAACATGCTGGTTAATGCCCCGAGCGTATTCATAGTCATATCGCCCCAGTCAAATCCCTGGGTTTCACTGGTTCCATCATCAAGCTCCATAATTGTCTGCACGGCCCAGGACGAAAACACGCCGTAGCGGCCAGCTGTTTTCCTATCGTACCCCCAATGCTTATACAGACCGGTAAAGGCATCGGCAACCGCATACGTCGACCAAAAATGACCGGCTTTATCCGCACCGCCATATTTCGAGTCCTTTTCAAACCAGCCTTCATCAGCAAAATGAAAACCTCCTGAGCCATAATCCCAATCAGCGAACCCATACAGTGTTATAAAGGCGGCTGCGGAAATATTGGTGTACAAGGCCTTTTTTTCTTTGGGAAGCTCATCCCACCAGCCGCCCTCCCGGTCGTCATGCGTTCCCTTGCCTGCTTGGTCAGGATGAGTAATATCCTGTGGAGCATTCTGTGGAGTATTTTGTAAATTTCCACTGAATGCCGGAGAGGTTAAAGCCTCCGTGACAGCGAAGAAGATAATAAGAATATTGAAGAGATACTTTTTCATTGATCAGCTCAGAGAAGGCTTGGTTATGTTCATTCGGTCAGAGGTGATACCCGCCCCCGTCAATAGCACGACAGCATCTATCCGCGTTTATATATCACCCTTCCATAAAATACAAAATTTTTCGGATCAATCGTATATAACCCGAAAAACCGTCTTGCCGAGAACCTTATTATAATCAAAACAATAGATAGAAAATTAGCAAGATAACCAATAAGAACCTTTGCGCAAATTCGATCTTTCCCAAAGGAGAAAAACGACTGATAGATTGCGTTGACAGAGCTATTCAGCTATGATGTGCTGAATCAGGAATCCAAGCAGGAATCCAAAAATCTCCAACAAGATCTATACGGGACCGCAACACATCCTGCAAGAGTTCTCAAGATTACTCTGAATATGAACAACATACTCGCATTGCAACATCTCAAAAAAGCATTTCTGATTGCTCTCTGGTTCTGTTTTCTCACCTTTCCCATCATGGTTGTCAAGGTGAATCCCTACGAAGAAACCGTTGTCTGGCGTTGGCAGAATATGCTCTATGTGGGGCTGACCAGTTTTTTTCTGTACCTGTTGAGCCGAGCCTTTCTGGGCTGGAAAACCGTCCAGGAAGAAAAGAAAAAATTGCGCGTTGCTCTGGAAATTGTCCCGGAAAAAGAGAAAAAGGATTGGCAACACATTCTGCTCAATGAGCCAAAAGTATTTTTACCGGTTCTTGGAGTGCTTTTGCTGATTCTTTCTACTTTTCCGCTGTACCTTTCCACCTATCAGATCAATATCATGATCACAGCCCTTATGTATGTGGTCTTAGGGCTGGGCCTCAATATCGTTGTCGGAGTGGCAGGTCTGCTTGATCTGGGCTATGTGGCCTTTTATGCGGTCGGAGCCTATACCTATGCCCTGCTCAACCTCCATTTCGGAATCGGCTTCTGGACAGCCCTGCCCATCGGCGGGTTGCTGGCTGCCTGTTTCGGCATTTTGCTCGGCTTTCCGGTGCTGCGTTTGCGAGGCGACTATCTGGCTATTGTCACCTTGGGTTTCGGGGAAATTATTCGCTTGGTGCTGGAAAACTGGTCCGAGTTTTCCCAAGGTCCTAGCGGAATATCCAATATCCCCAGACCCGGCTTGTTCGGCATAGAAATGACGCTTGATCAGTCTATTAGCTATCTCTATTATCTAATGATCGCTCTCGTGATTTTCACGGTGTTCATGGTGAACCGGCTGCAAAATTCCCGGATCGGTCGGGCCTGGTTTGCCCTGCGGGAAGATGATATCGCCTGTCAGTCCATGGGGATCGATAAAACAAAAACCAAGTTAACTGCTTTTTCCCTGGGGGCCTTCTGGGCAGGCATGGTCGGGGTGATCTTTGCCGCCAAAACCACCTTTGTTAATCCTTCTTCCTTTACCTTTCTCGAATCCGCTATTATCCTCTGCATTGTGGTGCTGGGCGGGATGGGCTCTATTATCGGAGTAATCATTGCAGCACTGGTTCTGATGCTGCTGCCCGAATACCTGCGGGCCTTTGCCGATTACCGTATGCTGGTCTTTGGAGCGACCTTGGTTATCATGATGATCTTCCGGCCCAAGGGGCTGATTTCCACGGTGCGACGGACGTACAACATCAAATCATAACAATGCAGCTTTTAAAAACCTCTACAGATGAATACCCTCAAGTGACGCAAGCAGATTTCGACCGGGCTGTTTTACGCCGGAACCTCAAACCTGATGAAGAAAAACAGCGCATTACTCTTGCGCTTGATGTCGAAGTTGTCCGATATTTTGAAACAAAGGGCGGAAAGCAGGGCTATCATAATCTTATCAACGAGACTTTAAAAAGAATCGTCAGACTGGATATTGCCGAGCAGAATGGTTTTGAAGAAATTCTGCGAAAAATTATCAGAGAGGAGCTGGC
Organism: Candidatus Electrothrix aarhusensis; assembly: GCA_004028505.1. Taxonomy (GTDB): domain Bacteria; phylum Desulfobacterota; class Desulfobulbia; order Desulfobulbales; family Desulfobulbaceae; genus Electrothrix; species Electrothrix aarhusensis. The sequence goes on along the minus strand of MTKO01000129.1, from coordinate 47,207 downwards.
AGCAGCCGGTAATGCTCATTAATCTTCGGTTTGCAAGCCGGGCAGGACGCGCTTTTTGCAGCGGTTGCAGGAGAAATATCCCATGAAGTCGTTTTCAAAAGATATAGGGGCAATTGCGGAAAATACAGGGTTGTCGATTGAAGAGCTTCAGGGGTTGAAGCAGGAACATGCTTTGAGCAGCATACATAATACAAAACCATCAACTATAGAATAATAATGATAAAACATTTTTTTTGCCTATTGTGTATAGCGGCGACAATTGGCTTGTTTTCATTAAGCGGCTTTTGTGAAGATAATGCATTTTCTGATGGTTTTAAAAAAGGTGTAGGTGAAGAGTTGGGTCGAGTAGTTACTCAAGCTATTATAGCCGCAGCAAGAAACAAAAAATACATACAAAGTAGCTGCGCATTATCACTGGTTAAACCCTTGAATATACCACATATTGATTATGCAAGTTCTAGCATGAGAATACCAGGAGCGGTTGTTGAAAACAAGTCTATTACATCATCTGGTGAATTTGCTCTAATCGTTTATTTAACCAATCAACAGTCTTATTCGGGTGGGAAAATTATTGGTCACGCTGTACAGTTCAGTAGGTTTGACCCTTTGCCAGGACAATCAATCCTTAATGATGTCAATCTTGAACACAATTATCTTGGTATTGACCCAGACCTAAAATTAGATGAAGAAAATCAAAAAATCTTGTTTGTACTAACTGGAACCTGCGATAACGGTGAGAAAAAAATGCTAGATTATGCATACTTATTTGATTGGGATTAAAAAATACAAGGTGAATCTCCATGAAACATGTGGCATCATTAAGGTACGGAGTTGTCTTTGAAAAAGCATTCTGTGACCCAGAAATCTTTGTCGCATTTATTCGAGATATGCTGGGAATAGCTCTGGAGATAGAACAGGTTGAAACCGAAAAAGAATTTGACCCGCCGATAGGGTATGTCGCACCACGTTTTGATTTGTTCGCGGAAGACAAGAAGCACCGCGTCATTGTTGATATTCAGCATGCACGCAGTATTGACCATTACGACAGGTTTCTTTATTATCACTGTGCCGCTTTGTTGGAACAGATTGCAAATTCAAAAGACTATCATCCGGCATTAAAGGTTTTCACTCTTGTTGTCCTGACTTCCGGTGACCGTCATAAAACTGACATCGCAATGACAGATTTTGACCCTCACGATTTATCTGGGAACCCTTTAAATGAAATTCCTCATAAAATTATCTACCTGTGTCCTAAATATGTCAATGATGCCACTCCAGAGCCTTATCGGGAATGGCTGCTGGCAATTAATGACACGTTAGATGAAGAGGTTGATGAAAAACGCTATAGTCGACCGGAGATTCATAAACTTTTTGATCACATCCAGAAGGATCGAATTTCACCTGCTGAACGTGCGAATATGATTGAAGAGTATCATCAGGAGGAACTCCAGAGAGCACAGTTTGACGAAGGTAAGCTGGCCGTTGCGAAAGCCTTACTTAAAGAGGGTATCTCCCCTGATATTATCGCTAAAACTACAGGATTTCCTTTGGATGTCATAAGAGGGATAAAAAACCGTGTCGTAATTTCAAACTCCAACGTATCTTAATTTCGCAAGAGATTATGACCGAACAGAGCAATCATACCATCCTTGAAGTCAGTGACCTGACCATGCAGTTCGGAGGCATCAGAGCCTTGGATAAGCTAAATATCCGGGTCGGCCAAGGGGAAATCGCGGCCCTGATCGGGCCAAACGGAGCAGGCAAAACTACTTTTTTCAATTGCCTGACCGGAATTTACAAACCGACCTCGGGCCATCTTCTGCTGACACCGACAGGAAAAAGCAGCAAACGACTCAACGGCTTAAAACCGAATCAAGTGACAGAGCAGGGACTGGCTCGGACCTTTCAAAATATCCGCCTCTTCCCTGACATGAGCGTCCTGGAAAACGTCATGATCGGTTGCCATTGCCGAACCAAGGCCAGGGTGCTCGGAGCAATCTTTCGCGATAAGCGAACGATTAAGGAAGAAAAAGAGGTCGTTGCCCGCTCCTTTGCTCTGTTAGAAAAAGTCGGGCTTGCCGAGCTGGCCAATGAATTTGCCAAGAACTTACCCTATGGAGCGCAACGCAGGCTGGAAATAGCCAGGGCTCTTGCAACCGATCCCGCCCTTCTGCTGCTTGATGAACCGGCAGCCGGAATGAATCCCCAGGAGACTGTGGAGCTGGATGCATTGATTACCGAGATCCGAGATGACGGCATCTCGATCCTGCTGATTGAGCACGATATGAAATTGGTCATGAGTCTCTCCGACCACATCTTTGTGATGGATTACGGCAAAAAGATCGCTGAAGGCACCCCTAACGAGGTCCGGAATAATCCGGAGGTCATCAGGGCGTATCTCGGGGAAGACATAGAACCAATGTAGATGACGTAACAAGTCATTATACAATAACAGGCTATAATAAGATCATATAACAATATGAGTAAACACGTTTACATAAAAACCTTTGGCTGCCAGATGAACGAGCGGGACTCGGAAATCATGGTCCAGCTTCTGTCTCAATCCGGCTACATCGCGGTGGGAGAGCAGACAGATGCGGATCTGGTCATCCTCAACACCTGTTCCATCCGTGCCAAGGCAGAGCAGAAAGTTTTCAGCATGCTTGGAATGCTCCGCAAGCAGAAAAAAAAGCAACCAGACCTGCGCATAGCAGTGGCTGGCTGCGTGGCCCAACAGGAAGGAGAGCAGATCTTCCACCGAATGCCCCATGTGGATATTGTGGTGGGAACCCAACAGCTCTATCAGCTGCCGGAAATGCTCGGACGGCTTGAGCGGCAAGAGACAACGAGGGAAATATCCTGCGATCTTGACAAGGAGTTCACTATTCCTCCTTTTCAACGATTATTAGAAGAAGCGCCTGCGCCGGGACAGGCTCAACCAGCAGAGTTTCGTAAATTTGTGACCATTATGCAGGGCTGTAATAATTATTGCAGCTATTGTGTGGTGCCGAAAACTCGGGGGCGGGAGATCAGCAGGCCGGTTGCGGATATCCTGGAAGAAGTCCAGCTCTTGATTGCACGGGGCATCAAAGAAATCACCCTGCTGGGCCAGAATGTCAACTCCTATGGCTGCACCAATGCGGTTGTCGAAGATCCGACAGGCTTTGCCGACCTACTCAAGATGGTTGCCGAGATACCCGGAGTGCAACGACTGCGATTCACCACTTCAAATCCGCAGGATCTCTCCACGGAATTAATGCAATGCTTTCGTGAACTGCCCAATCTCTGCCCGCAGTTCCATCTGCCGGTGCAAGCTGGTTCTAATGCTGTCTTGAAAAAGATGCACAGGAAATACACCCGAGAAATATACCTGGAAAAAGTGGCGGAACTGCGCTCCTATTGTCCTGATATCGCCATCTGCACCGATGTCATTGTCGGTTTCCCTGGCGAAACAGAGAAAGATTTTGCTCAAACCATGGATCTGCTCGAAACCGTTCGATTCCACGGTTCGTACTCTTTTAAATACTCTGATCGTCCCCATACCCGCTCAGCTGATTTCAACGACAAGGTCGCTGAGGAGGTTAAAGGGGAACGGCTGCAACGTTTTCAACGTCGTCAGGACACCATCAGCTTAGAACGCAACCAGGAATTCCTTGGCAAGACGGTTGAAGTCATGGTTGAATCCTCCTCCCCCTCCAAAGCACGGGGACGGACAAGAACAAACCATATTGTTCATTTCACCTCTCCGACAGACCTGCTGCCCGGTGACATTGTTTTGGTTACTGTTACTCATGCAGGCGAGCATTCCCTGCAAGGGGAGCCGGTTATAACAGAGAGTTCGCTCTAAAAGGATACCTGTATGGCACTTTCTCTTTTTGATCTTGATAATACCCTGTTAGCTGGCGACAGCGATTATGAGTGGGGTCGCTTTCTCGTTAAAAAAGGCCTGGTTGATGAGGCCTCTTATGAGGCGGAAAATAACCGTTTCTTTGACCAATATAAACAGGGCACCCTGGATATCTATGAATTCTGCGCATTCAGTTTCCAGCCCCTAGCGGAACGCAATATGGAAGAGCTTCAACAGCTCCATGCGGAATTCATGCGGGACGTTATCCAACCGATGATCGGGGGGCAGGCTCTCGCCTTGGTGAATAAACATAAAGAGCATGGGGACACGATGATGGTTATCACAGCAACCAACAGCTTTATCACCGGGCCTATTGTCCGCGCCTTCGGGATAGAGCATCTCCTGGCAACAGAGCCAAAGATCGTCAATAATCGCTACACCACAGAGATTGACGGCATCCCCTGTTTTCATGAGGGCAAGGTGCAACGCTTGGAAAACTGGCTAGCGAAAAACAAGATGTCGCTTCAAGGGAGCTGTTTTTATAGTGACTCAATCAACGACCTGCCCTTATTGGAAAAGGTGGATACCCCTGTTGCCGTTGATCCAGATGAAAAATTGGCTACGCTTGCCCGCCAAAAAGGCTGGGATTGTATTTCGTTGCGCGATTGATTGAAAGACTCGCCCGACTCCCCTCCTCTTAAAGGATATTGTTTTTTCAAAAGTCTTTTTTTTATGGACAGGGACTTGTTTTCTACATAACTTATAAGGTGAACCCTGACTTTTTATGATAATTTCACTGCATCACATTATTTTATATTTTTTTTACTTGAATTCATATTGTGCTGATCAGCGTGCCGATATAAACCTTTCCTCAACCGAAGTAATAAAACTTGCAACAGCTTACTAAATTCATGGAACAAAAGAAGGTCAAAATTTTAATTGTAGACGATGAGCAGGTCCATAGGTACATGCTCTACTCCATGCTGACTGAATGGGGATGGTTGTGTCAGGAAGCGGATGACGGCGAGACAGCGGTTGAAGCGGTACGGCAAGGGCCTTTTGATGTTATCCTCTTGGATGTCTGCATGGAACCTATGGACGGCTTGGAGGCTTTGCGCAAGATACACGCCATTAATCCATCGATTCCGGTGGTTATGATGACTGCCTATTCCTCAATAGATTCAGCAGTTGAAGCAATTAAACTCGGTGCTCACGATTATCTTACCAAACCCATAGATTTTGAACGACTTCGCCAAACCTTGGAAGTTGCGATGGGGCATCGCCAGCAACCGGACAAAACAGAGCTCTCTGAAAAACCTTTTGGCGAGGACGGCAGAATTATAGGATCTTCAATTCCTATGCAAACCCTTTGGGAGATGATTGTCCAGGTTGCTCCCACAGAGGCCACTGTACTCATCAGCGGTGATTCAGGGACTGGCAAGGAGCTGGTCGCCTCAGCCCTCCATTATAAAAGCCACCGCAGGAAGGGTCCCTTTATCAAGGTAAACTGTGCAGCCCTTTCTGAAACTCTGCTGGAATCCGAGCTCTTTGGCCATGAAAAAGGAGCCTTTACAGGAGCAGACCGTCGCCGCGAGGGCTGTTTTGTCCAGGCCCAGGAGGGCACGCTCTTCCTTGACGAGATAGGTGAAACAACCCCGGCTATGCAGGCGAAACTCTTACGAGTCCTTCAGGAACACGAACTCCAGCGAGTTGGCGGCCAGGAAGTCATTACCGTAGATGTACGCATCGTCACAGCAACCAACCGGAACCTGGAAGCGGAGGTGCGGGCGGGTAACTTCCGGGAAGATCTTTATTACCGACTGAATGTTGTGGCCCTGGACATGCCTTCTTTATGTGACCGTGACGGTGATATCCCCTTGCTCGCTGATTTTTTTCTGCGCAATTTTGCCAAAAGAAATAAGCGTAATGTAGAGGGAATCACTCCAGAATGCATGGATATCTTTAATCGCTACCCCTGGCCGGGCAATGTCCGGGAGCTGGAAAACGCCATAGAACGGGGTGTGATTCTGATGCGGGGAGACTATCTTGACCTTGACAGCCTGCCTATGGCTGTTCAGAACTGGGCTGGAATGAATCCGAAAAAAGAAGAAGAGCCACCGTCCACCCTGAGAGAAGCTGAGCGTGTGCTCATCCTGAAAACCCTTGAGGAAACCAACGGAAACCGCAGCGAAGCAGCTCGTCGTTTACAGATCACTCGGAAGACCCTGCTGAATAAGTTGAAAAAGTATGGTGTGTAAACAACACGCCATTACATAGAGTTCAAGACTTCCTGGATACCGGACAGTGTGCCCTATATTTATAGGGCACGGAAGACAAAAAAATAATTCATTCCGGTGTTGAGTATATTCTATCCTTCCCCCTCTCGCTTATCATAGAGAATCAGAAAGACCAGCAGCCCGATAAAAAGCCCAGCATGGATCATAAGCAGGAGGAGTGCAGTGGAAAAAGAAGCTGCAAGGCCTCTGCTCTGGAGTTTGAGATCATTACGTGCGAAAAAGTTTTTCTGAAATGTTTTCTTATCAGCTTTGCTCGGCACGTATAAGGTGTAGATGTCTGACTCGTTTTTAAACGGTAAGACAACACCATGCCGCTGATAAATAAGTCGGGCTGCGATCCTCCGTTTATTACCACTGACTGCGGTAACCAAATATTCCGCCAGCTCCTGCTGTATTCCCCTGTTCACTTCTTCTGAAATCTGTTGCTGCATGACGAGACTGCCACGAATGATAACCAGCAAAAAGGAAATATTTACGAGAAACATTCCGATAAAGAGCAGGGCCAAGTATTTTTTTTTCTCCTGATTTGCAACCTGCCAAAAACTGACCGGCAAAAAAATGGACAGAAGGAGTGCTAGGGGAAATTGAATCGCATCCTGTTTGACCAGCTCGGGAAAGAAGCAATAACCGAGCAGAAAGATCGCCCAGATGATTCCGGTTACCCCGGATATTTTCTTCATATTTTTTATATAAGTTGAGTGTAAAAAAAAATTCTCTCAAATAATAGAGTATCCTCTTGGAAAAGGAACGCAAGGGCTAATCTTATTTTTCTTTGTTCATGGAGTGCTCTTGTACTGTTATTGCACTGAAAAATGACGCTACAGTCGCTCGTTGCCTTTTTTTATGTTGCCAGATCACCAAGGAGCTTATATATATTAAAAGTAAAAAAAATTTTACCGGGGTTTATCCAGGTAAAATGCAGTTCGTCCGAAAACACGGGCAATGAGATAAACTTCACAGAACAAGGAGAGTGAGAATCATGAAACTGAAAGTGCTGGCACAGGCTGCTGTTTTAGTCATGCTGTCGGCAGGAGTCGCCTTTGCCGGAGGCAGAGCCTTCACCTGCGACGACTGCTCAGATGAATGTTTGGAAAATCCTTACAGTAAAGGATGTCCGTCCGTCTGTAAGGATCCAGAATGTCAGGCATCCCAAGCATCCTGCGACGATTGCTCAGATGAATGCAAGAAAAACCCGTATGGTGCGGATTGCCCGGATATTTGTAAGGATATAACCTGCCAATCCTGTGAGGACTGTACGGATGAATGTAAAATCAATCCCTATGACGAAGGTTGTCCGGATATCTGCCGCGACATAAAATGTTACAGTTGTGACGATTGTTCTGTAGAATGTATCGAAAATCCTGAAGGAAAGGATTGCCCGCCTATATGTGACGAGTTAGGTTGCAATATCTGCGATAAATTCCCCACTGACTGTCCTACATCCTGCAAAGAAGGGTCTCAGGACCAGGAAGACTGTCCCACTGAGTGCCAGGATGTGCCGAAAGAGTGTCTGTCTGACGACGCTAGCCTTGATGACCCTGATGAAACAGCTGCTGTGATTACTTGTGATGACTGCCCAGCTGAGTGTGAAGATAACCCCGACGCAGAAGGCTGCCCTGCCGAATGTCAGAAACTCGGCTGTTACGATGGCGGAACGATGAGCCCACTTCGTTTTATTGGCGACATCGGTTATCTGCGGCTCTCAGATCCGGCAGACTACCTCTTTGCGCGCTTAGGTGTGGAGTACAGCCCTTTTACAGGCACCTCACTTGAAAATCTTTCATTCTTGGCTATGGTCGGTGCCGCTCCTAAACTGGAAGGTTCCGATGGTGATGACGCCCTGTTGATTGACGCCTTTGCTCAGTACAACTGGTCCGAAACCTTTGACGGCTTTATTGGCCTCGGACTCGGCGCATGGATAAGTGACGGAAACGACGATCTCGATTCTGAAGACACAGACCTCGACATTCTAGCTAACATCGGAGCGCGTGTATACGGAGAACCAGATGAATTCAATATTTCCATCTTCTTGGAAGCTCGAAATGCTGTTGATGAACTAAGTGACATCTCTCAGTACGGACGTTTCGGTATAGGACTGCGCTTCCAGCACTAATTTAACGTACCACTCACAGTCGTGCAAAGCGAATAACGCTTTAAGGGCACAGGGATTTTTCCCTGTGCCCTTTTTTATTGCAGCTGGCTACCCGCAACAAAATAAGGGTTCAGGGGGTCTTTATAGCAATGCAATTAAAGAATATTTGAGATTTTTTGCAAATTTATCAAGCTTTAGGGAGGCAGGTAGAAAAAATCATCCAAAATATTGATTATTAACGGATTGACACGTTACATACAATCATTCTATCCAATCACTGGACAGATATTATTTTCTGCCTCCCTTAGAATTAACTGACACCTCAATTTCAACACGTCAAAAAAGAAGGTGGTAGGAAAGAAGGGAGTATGAAAATGAAACAGATAGGAAAAAAACGGTAAGTGGAGTGCCTTGGTTGATAGTGGACAACGGCTATGCTATGCAGCAGCAACACCGTTGCCCTCCATCATCAACTGCGGTCCTTAGCTTTCGGTAACGGTGATGGCATCGGATTCGCAAACTTCCACGCAGGTTTCGCAACCCAGACATTCGTCTTCGTTGACCGGATCTGCCTTTCCATCAACGATTTCAAAAACCCCTGCAGGGCAGGAACCAACACACTCTTCACAACCTACACATTTTTCTTTGTCTACAACTACTTCAAACATCGTCTTTCTCCTTAGTAGCGGCCCTCTAACGAGCCCTTTTATAAAAGTAACCTCACGATTAATTATGTACAACATTACATGTACTGACTTCGGCAAAGATACCCTTAATATTTTTGGTGTCAATATTTTTTTTGCATGATCTGCTCAGCCGGATATTTCCTTGCGTTCAAACGGGATTCTTTGCCAGCAGCACGAAAAAATAATCATCAGATAATCCATAAAAAAACAGCATCTCCTCCTTTCTTTTTTACTCCTTTCCCGGACGTACACAAACAAAAAAAATAAGCATCAGCTGAAAACTTAAAAAGATATGTTTGAGTTGTTTTCTTCCCATGAAGAAAACACGAAAACGGCTTATCATCTACATTTTTCACCTACAGCTTGACAATATCTCCACTTTAGAGTAAACAACATCTCCGGTGTTACAAAAAAACAAAAAATATTACTCCCGTTCATTATGCATATTTCAGAAGGAATTCTCTCGGCGCCGGTTTTGATAAGCGGAGGAGTCGTTGCAGCGATTGGCACCTATATTGGGCTTAAAAAGATTGAACTTGAACAGGTCATGCCCGTTGCTCTGCTTTCTTCTGCCTTTTTTGTTGCAGGACTCATTCATGTCCCTCTTGGGCCGGGGTCGGTCCACCTGATGTTAATCGGGCTACTGGGAGTAATGCTGGGCTGGGCTGCTTTTCCGGCGATTCTTATTGCTCTCTTTCTTCAGACCCTATTTTTCCAATTTGGCGGTTTTGCCGTTCTCGGGGTGAACACGGTCACTATGTCTGTCCCAGCTCTCTGCTGTTACTATCTGACCCGTCCTTGGATGGACAATCCTAAAACACGGCCTGCTGCTGCCTTTATTGCGGGTTTCCTGGCAATTCTAATGGCTTCACTGCTGACATCCTGCGCCCTCGCCCTTACCGATACCGGCTTCACAGCTGCTGCGCAACTTATTATTGCAGCCAATGTACCGGTCATGATCATTGAAGGATGCATCACCATGTTCACTGTCGGTTTTATCGCCAAAGTTCAGCCAGAAATTTTACATCTCAAATACGCATGAACTGGTTTCGTTTTCTGGTAGCACTCCTCATTGCAGTCTTATTTTCACTGAGTCCACTCCCTGCTCAAGCGCATAAGCTGAATGTCTTCTGCTGGACAGGTGAGCAGCAGATCTACGGAGAGGCATTTTTTAGCGGAGGACGTAAGGCTAAAAATGTACCAGTTCATGTCCAGAATGCCGAATCACTCGTCGCCCTGCTAACAATACAAACCGATGATAAAGGTACGTTCCAGTTCACCCTGCCGCAACAGGCTGTTGAGCAAAAATTGGATCTGTTGATCACCGTGGAGACAGGTGACGGTCATCGCGGCGAATGGCTTCTGACAGCAGACGAATATCTCCCCACAGCCTCCGATCCGATCCAGACCGCGCAACCGCCCGTAATAAAACCAGCAAAAGAATCAGCAGCGGAATCTGTAGATAGAGAGGCTGTACGGGCAATTGTGCGGCAGGAATTGAACAGAGAGTTGATCCCCATTAAACAACACCTCGCGGAAGGACGTGAAAAAAAGGCCGGTCCTCGGGATATTCTTGGCGGGATCGGCTGCATTATGGGTCTAGCAGCCCTCCTTGCCTGGTTCCAATCAAAGAAGAAAAAGAAGACTTCGACAGACGGATAAGGTGTCCCCGTCGGAAAAAAGGATCTTGCTCAATGTTGATCCAAAAAAATAATATCTGATACAAAAAAGGAGTATTTCATGATGAAGATCAAAGCTGTTGCTGCAACCGCACTCTTTCTCGCCTGTATGACGGGTGAGGCCCTTGCCCATTTCGGGATGATTATCCTTCGGATAATATCCTAGAGCCCAAGGAAAAGAGTGTCAAACTGGACCTCTCTTTTTCCCATCCCTTTGAAATAATCGGCATGGATCTCGTTAAGCCGAAAGCCTTCTTTATGGTAGCAGGCGACAAGAAGACCGACCTGCTTCCGGCTCTCAAGGAGACTACGGTCATGAATCATGCATCCTGGACAACCGAGGTGCCCATTAAACGTCCTGGCGTATACACCTTTGTCATGGAGCCAACCCCGTACTGGGAACCGGCTGAGGATGTATCTATCATCCATTACACCAAGACGCTGATCGCTGCCTTTGGTGATGATCAAGGATGGGATGAGCCGGTCGGCATTGCCACCGAGATCGTGCCGCTAACCCGTCCTTTTGGCAACTATGCAGGCAACAGCTTTTCCGGTCAGGTTCTGCTCAAGGGCAAACCGGTTCCCGGCGCAGAGGTTGAAGTGGAGCTGTATAATAAAGACAAGAAATTCAAGGCTCCGAGTGACTACCATGTTACCCAGGTGGTCAAGGCTGATGAGAATGGGGTATTCACCTTTTCCTGTCCCCAGGCGGCTGGTGGGGATTTGCCGCTCTGAATGAGGCCGACTACACCATCAAGGACCCTGAAGGTAACGAAAAAGGTGTTGAGCTGGGTGCTGTCCTCTGGACCTATCTGGATGCGTACAAATAAAAAGCAAATAATCCCCCCCCTAAAAAAGGGGGGGATTGTTACGATAAAAAAAATTATTGAACCTGTTGTTGCAGTTATGTTATGAGATCACATGACTTTTGAACAGTTCAGCAACGGTACTTCATTTCTGCACCGGGCAGACCCCAGGGGGAAGCTGATCAGCACCGGCATACTCAGCTTGGTCATCGCCCTGAGTCAGACTTGGGCACCTGCCCTACTCGGTTTCCTGCTTGCCTTTACTCTTGTGCTTACAGCACATTTATCATGGAGAAAGCTTTTCCATCGCCTACTGATTGTTAACAGCTTCAACCTTCTGCTTTGCCTTATTCTGCCCCTGACCTACACAGCTGGCAAAAATATTTCGTTTATCGGGATCAATCTGAGCAGCACCGGCTTTTTTCTCGCTCTCCTGATAACTGTTAAGTCCAATGCTGTTATTCTTCTCTTTATCAGCCTGCTTGCAACATCAACTGCTGCACAGCTCGGGCACGGCCTCCAGCAACTACGCCTGTCACCCAAGCTCTGCCTGCTCCTTCTCTTTTCCTATCGTTATATCGCTCTTATTCAGCAGGAAATGTTTCGCTTGCAGCGTGCTGCTACCCTGCGCTGCTTTCAGCCAAGAACCAACCTGCATACCTATAAGACCTACAGCTACATGCTCGGAATGATGCTGGTCCGAAGCTGGAACCGAGCAGCTCGGATACAACAGGCTATGGAGTTACGCGGTTTTTCCGGGCATTTTTACAGCCTGTACGATTCTGATGGTATGCAGAAAAGCGATCTGCTGCTGTTGACGATCCTGCTCTTGACAGGTGTGGGATTAGCAGGGCTTGAGATCCTCTCCAGATAGAACATGGGAGGGGTAACGAGCTAGATTTTATCGCGCTTTCTCAAGCGATAAAAGCTCATGGGGCCTGCTTACCAGATAATCCGGTGAAAAACGTTTGAGCATCTCTGCATTATTGTATCCCCAAGTGACAGCGGCCACCCGCACCCCGGCCTTATGCGCCGCCTCAATATCTCTGGTTTCATCGCCGATATAAAGCACATGGTTACGGTCCAACCCGTGATTGCTGACCATCTTCTGTATACGCCTTGCCTTGCCCCAGAGTCCAGATGAGGCTAAAAGAATATCAAAGCAATCCAGCTCATTCTCCTTGAGAAAAGCCTGCACGTTCTCTGATGCATTGGAAGTGATCAAGCCGAGCTGTACATCTTGTTCCCGCAGTCCGACCAAGGTTTCTTTCATGCCGGACACCAAGGGGATTTCCGGCATGATCTCTCCGAACTCCTTTCTTGCGCGTTGCAGGACAAAAGGGAGTTTGAGGAGCGGGATATTTAAGGATCGAACCACGTCCTGTGATTTCTTTCCTCGAAATGTTTCGATTTCCTCGGGTACGACCACCCTGAAGTTGCATTCCTTGGCCAATCTGTTCCAGATGACAAAAAAGCTACTGAATGAATCAGCAATGGTTCCGTCAAAATCAAAAATCATGACCCGGTACATTATGTTATCACTGTTATGAAGAGATCTGACCTTAGTTGCACGCTTTCACTCTTGCATTATTGGCGATTCTGTTCTATAATGATAGATTTTTGTTCTTTTATGAATGCATTGCTATCCAACCCTGTCTCTACGCATCAAAGTAAACCAACCTATCAGGAAAGCTTTACTTTGTATCACGGAAACCTGCTCGGCGCAATCTGCCGATCAGACATATATTGAGACCGGGCCTATTCAGAACACCTGCATAACAAAATAAACAGTACCTGTTCACACTTTAATTTATAATTTTATTTTTCGGCAGTACCGCCGAAATACGTCAACCTCACGATTAAGGGAGATTTTTTTATGTCGCGAAAAATGGTCACTATTGACGGCAATCAGGCGTGTACGCATGTTGCCTACGCTACCAGTGAAGTAATCACCATCTATCCAATTACTCCCTCTTCTCCGATGGCGGCAGAGGCTGATGCTAAAGCCACCGCAAAACAGAAGAATATCTGGGGCTCTATACCGGTTATCTCGCAGATGCAATCTGAAGGCGGCGTTGCCGGTTCTCTGCACGGTTCCTTGGCCACTGGCGCACTTTGCACCACTTTTACCGCTTCTCAGGGCCTGCTGCTGATGCTGCCTAACATGTACAAGCTGGCCGGTGAGCTGACCCCGACCGTTTTCCATGTTACGGCTCGTTCCTTGGCCTGCCAGGGTCTGTCCATTTTCGGTGATCACGGTGACGTGATGAGCGCCCGCCAGACCGGCTGGGCTCAGCTCTGCTCGCAGAATGTTCAGGAAGCGCAGGATATGGCCCTGATCTCCACCCAGGCCACCCTGGCTTCACGCATTCCCTTCCTCCATTTCTTTGACGGCTTCCGAACCTCCCATGAGATCCAGAAGATGGAGCAGCTGACCAACGAAGATATGCTGGAAATGATCGACGAGAAGCTGATCACCGCACACCGTGAACGCGCTCTGACCCCGGATCGTCCTTCTATGTCAGGTACAGCTCAGAACCCGGATGTTTACTTCACCGGTCGCGAGACGGTCAATAAGTACTATAATGCGATCCCCGGAATTGTTCAGGAAACCATGGACAAGTTCGCCGCTCTGACCGGTCGTCAGTATAATCTTTTTGATTACTACGGCGCACCTGATGCAACAGACGTAGTTGTTATCATGGGTTCTGGTGCTGAAACTGTAGCAGCCACCATTGATCATCTGGTTGCTGACGGTCGTAAAGTGGGCATGGTTATTGTCCGCCTGTTCCGTCCCTTTGACATGAAGGCTATGGTTAATGCCTTGCCCTCCTCTGTTGAGCGCCTTACCGTTTTGGATCGCTGCAAAGAGCCAGGCGCACCGGGAGATCCGCTGTACCTGGATGTCCGCGCTGCTATAGGTGAGGCTGCTGAAGCCAATCCGACCATGTTTATGCCCTTGGTACTGGCTGGTCGTTACGGTTTGGGTTCTGCGGAATTTAGCCCGGCAATGGTCAAGGCTGTGTACGACAACATGGTTTCCATGGCTCCGAAAAACCATTTCTGTGTCGGTCCCAATGATGACGTAACCCACACCTCACTGAGCTACGACAAGTCCTATAATATCGAAGGCGATGATGTCTACCGAGCCATGTTCTACGGTTTGGGTTCTGACGGTACGGTCGGTGCGAACAAGAACACTATCAAGATCATCGGTACAGAGACTGACAACTCGGCTCAGGGCTATTTTGTCTACGATTCCAAGAAATCAGGCTCCATGACCGTGTCCCATCTCCGCTTTGGCGAGAATCAGGTTGTGGCTCCGTATCTGATCAACAAGGCTAGCTTTGTAGCCTGCCATAACTTCACCTTCCTGAATAGCTACGACATGCTGGCCAATCTGGAAGACGGCGGCACCTTTCTGCTCACCACCACCCTTGATAAGGACAGCGTCTGGAACGAGCTGCCAGCCAAGGTGCAGCAGCAACTGATCGACAAGAACGCCAAGTTCTATATCATCGACGCTCTCAAGCTCGGTATTGCCATCGGACTGGGCGCGCGCATCAATATGATCATGCAGACCGCCTTCTTCCTGATCTCCGGTATCCTCAAGAAGGATGAGGCAATCGACGCAATCAAGACTGCGATCAAGAAGACCTACGGCAAGAAAGGCGACAAAATCGTCAACATGAACTACGACGCAGTTGACGGTGCAGTCAATAATATCGTCGAGGTTACCCTGCCTGACAACATCACAGGTCATGAGCTGCCGGAGACTGTACCTGCCGAGGCCCCTGAGTTTGTTAAGCAGGTGACCGCCAAGATGATCGAAGGCAAAGGCGATCAGATCAAGGTTTCTGAAATGCCTGCCGATGGTCGCTGGCCCACCGCCACCACCCAGTGGGAAAAACGTAATATTGCGGTCAACGTACCGGAATGGTCTCCGGAAACCTGTATTCAATGCGGTAAATGTTCTCTGGTCTGCCCGCACGGCTGTATCCGCATCAAGGTTGCCACGGAAGATGCTTTGAAAACGGCAGGTGCGAACGATACGTTTAAAACCGCTGATGCCAACGGCAAGGAATTCAAAGGCAGCAAATTCACTGTTCAGATATCCAGTGCCGACTGCGCAGGTTGTACGCTCTGTTCCACCGCTTGTCCGGCTCGGAAGAAAGATGCAGAAGGCAACAAGACGGACGAGTCAGCCCTCAAGATGATCCCCAATACCGACGCGGTATTGAAAGAGTCCCAGGCCAACTGGAAGACCTTCATGGCTCTGCCTGAAATGGCTAACGCTTCCATTAATCCGGCAACCGTCAAGGGAAGCAGCTCAAGCGACCCCTGTTCGAGTTCTCCGGTGCCTGTGCAGGCTGTGGCGAGACCCCGTACATCAAACTGGTTACTCAGCTGTTCGGTGACCGGATGATGGTGGCCAACGCCACAGGCTGTTCCTCTATCTATGGCGGCAACCTGCCCACCACCCCGTATTCACAACGCGCTGACGGACGCGGTCCTTCCTGGTCCAACTCCCTGTTCGAGGATAACGCTGAGTACGGTCTGGGCATGCGTCAAAGCGCCAACAAGCTGGGCATGCAGGCTGCTGAGTTACTGACTCTTGCTGCTGAAGAAGGGCTCGTTTCCCAGGAACTTGCCGATTCTCTGCTGGATGCAAACCAGAAAAATCAGGACGAAATCGAAGCTCAGCGGGCGCGGGTTGAAGAGCTGAAAGCAGCTCTGGCTGGTAACAACAGCGTCACAGCTTCCCGACTCCTGCCTGTAGCTGATTATCTGGTCAAGAAGTCCGTATGGATCTTCGGCGGCGACGGTTGGGCCTACGACATTGGCTACGGCGGCCTGGATCATGTTCTGGCTTCTGGCGAGAACGTCAATGTTATGGTACTGGACACCGAGGTCTACTCCAACACCGGTGGTCAGATGTCCAAGTCCACCCCGCGTGCCGCAGTGGCGCAGTTCGCAGCTGGCGGAAAGAAAATGCCTAAGAAGGATATGGGTATGATCTTCTCCACCTACGGCAACGTCTACGTGGCCAAGGTTTCTCTGGGTGCCAACCCACAGCAGCTGGTTAAGGCGATCAACGAGGCTGAAGCCTACGACGGACCGTCCCTTATCATCGCCTACTCACACTGCATCAACCACGGCCTGAATCTGGCTAAGGGACTTGATCAGCAGAAACTAGCGGTTGCTTGCGGTCACTGGCCCCTGTATCGCTACAACCCGGTACTGGAAGATGAAGGCAAGAATCCGCTGACCATCGACTCTAAAGAGCCGACCATAAAGTTCGCAGACTACGCTCTGAACGAAAACCGTTACCGGATGCTGAAGATGGCCAATCCTGAGCATTGCGATGCGCTGATGGAAGCGTCGCAGAAGGATGTGGATAAGAGCTGGAAGTTCCTCCAGAGCCGTTTCAAGGCGCTTGAGGACTAAACAGTTAGCCTGATGAAGTAGCCTGTTTTTTATACTATAGCAGGCAGGCTACAGAAGCAACTGAACAGAAAATCCCCTCCCGAGTCATCGGGAGGGGATTTTTTTTGTGCCTGCTAGAATGTGACGTTTTCAACTGCGAACGAGCGGATTGACAAGAGTGAGGTTGTTGTACCACGATGTATGTGGTATTATGTTATAATGGCTCTTGTTCGAGAGCTCTATGTATGTACGTGGAACATCAATGACTTCAAAAATATCGGAGTGAATTATATCACTTGAATCCAAGTGACATATTGTATTTTCGTGAAAATCTATTCTTCCATTGAACAACAGAAAAAAGAGATTAACGATGCCTATTAACGAAAGGAAATCCTCTATCAACGATGAAACTGGCAGGTGCTAGAATCTGTTGCCCAAGAACCTAATATAAGTAGAAGAACGGTACTACGAAAACTTGCTATTGGAAGCGCTGCTCTGGCCGGATGCAGCATGCTGCCTGAAAAATGGACGACGCCGGTTATGGAGTTTGGCTCCCTTCCCGCCCACGCAATCACATCCGGGGAGCTCAAAGAAGCCTTGGACGCGGTTGTTGCAGCAACATCTGAGGCACCTCAAGAAGCCCAGGACACGACTGTTGCACCAACCCTAGCCGAATCACCCAAAGAACCTCAGGACACGGTTGCTGCAGGCACGGGAAAATTCAGCCTGGTTTTTTCCCAGACCGTCATGTCCTGCGGCAGTTGCGGAATATGGTTTGATTCCGCAAAGCTTGTCGTCGAGCACAGCGAAGGCACATTGACCAGTTCACAATCAGGTTCGCTGTTGATTAAAAAAACACGGGGGTCTGGCTCTTTTAATGCCGACCTGAGCGCCATTCCCTCCTCTGCGACTATCCAAAATGCCACCTTGATTATGTCGTTGAATGCGCATGAGGGTATTGCTAACTCTGACTACACAAGTGTTATTGATGTGTATGACAATTCGGGTAATTTCGTGAGAACCATAACCGCAAGAGACGATATTCGGGGTAAGGGGTATGACAAGGGGAATCCCAACGTACCCATAGACTTTACCGATTACACCAGACAAGTGCATGGGCAATAATTCCGGGAGCGGATTGAAAGGGGTTATCTCGGCAGGGAATTATTAGCTGGTAGATTCCTTCAGACTCGGCTGGTAGATCCTTCAGAGGCGGGTCAGTACAAAAGGCTTTTCCCGGTTTTGGGAGGGGCCTTTTTTTGCAATCGAGAGGGCAACCTTTTAGCTATTCGCTTCGCCCTCCTTCAATCACATAACTGTCAGCAATCTCACACCTTCTCCACACTCGCCTTACCAAGAATACCCGCAGGTCGAAAGATCAGGATCAACACCAGCAGGGAAAAAGCAAACACGTCTTCGTAATCACTGGAGACATACCCCGTGGCAAAGGCTTCAGTCAGGCCAAGAATAAAACTGCCCAGCACGGCTCCCGGAACAGAGCCTATCCCTCCCAGCACCGCAGCGGTAAACGCCTTAATCCCAGCGATAAATCCAATAAAGAAGTTGATCTGTCCCACATGCGAGGCGATGAGCAGGCCGCCGAGTGCTGCCAGTGCTGAGCCTATAACAAAGGTTGCAGAAATAACGTTATTAATATTAATCCCTACCAGCTGAGCCATTGTTTGATCCTGGGCAGTGGCTCGCATGGCTTTTCCCAATCGGGTGAACTTAATGAGCCAGGTCAAAAGGCCCATGACCACAGCAGTGGTGACCAGTATAACAAAATCTGTTGACCCGATAACGTAGGAGTAAGGCTCCAGAAAGGCAAATTCTGGAATCAATTCAGGAAAGGAGAGATAATCTGAAGTCTGGGCCAGCAACACATAGTTTTGGAGAAAGATCGACATGCCGATAGCCGAAATCAGCGGGGATAACCGGGGTGCATCACGCAGAGGCCTGTAGGCCAGTTTTTCCACAGTGTAGCCATAGGCAGCGGCCCAAATCATTGCAGCAACAGCTGCCAGAATCAAAATGGCAAAGAGGGGAAAACCATAGATCGACAGCACTGTGGCAATGATAAAGGCGGTAAAGGCCCCGATCATGTAAATTTCACCGTGAGCAAAATTGATCAGGCCGATAATGCCGTAGACCATCGTGTAACCCAAGGCGATCAAGGCATAGATGGACCCTCGGGTCAGGCCGCTGAAAAACAGTTCAATCAGATATTCAAAATCAAAGTCCATATATATTACTTGTTGACGTTGGTCAATAAATCGGCTCAGTTGTATCGGTCGCTAAAATATTCCGCCGGAATAATAAAAAAATATTATCTATTGATCTTCCGGTGAGTTCCTGATAAAGAATATATTTCTTTTTTGTAAGGAATAATGTTTTACAATCAACGGTCTGCGCTAACATTCTGATTCATTACACTTTATAAAGTCGACCAATTTGAACAAAATCCCTGATTCGTAAAAACAGGAAGAAACTTCAGGGAGGATTGTATCAAGGTTCGGAAAAATGTCAACGTGGCAATATGCGCTATAAAGAAAAGGATGGTAGACGGTAAGATTTCGCCAGCCCGAAAAAAATAGAGAAAAGAGTGAAAAAGGAGTTACCCGATGAAACGATCAACTGACAAGGCAGTAACCCATGTGCTGAATAACCATAAAGGCGGCAAGCAGCTCCAGACTGTTTGGGACAGGTATGAGGCCCAGCAACCGCAATGTGGTTTTGGCGAACTGGGCGTCTGCTGTCGTCACTGCATGCAAGGCCCCTGCCGTATTGACCCCTTTGGTGAAGGCCCTGACCGGGGTATCTGCGGTGCAACTGCGGACACCATTGTTGCTCGTGGCTTGGCCCGCGCAATAGCAGGCGGCACAGCCTCACATAGCGGTCATGCACTGCATGTGGCTCATGTGTTCAAGAAAATTTTGGCCGGGAAAGCTCCAGATTACGCTATTCAGGATGAGGTCAAGCTCAAGGCTGTGGCCGTGCGGAGCGGCATAGACGTGGAAGGCCGCCCGGTCATTGATGTAGCCCGTGAATTACTGGACAAGGCCTTGTCAGAATTCGGTGATAAGGGCGAACCCCTGACCTGGGCCGCAAGCACCCTCCCCCTTGGGCGAATCAAGGTCTGTAGTGAGCTGGGTATCGTTCCCACCAGTATTGATGGTACCATAGCCGAGGTTATGCATCGAACCACCTACGGTGTGGATGCAGATCCGATCAATATCCTTCTTGGTGCATTGAAATGTGCTGTGGCCGATTACACAGCCTGTCATATAGCCACGGATCTCTCTGACATCCTCTTCGGCACCCCTCAGCCTGTGGTCAGCAAGGCCAATTTGGGAGTACTCAGGGAAGAGGCAGTTAATATTGCCCTGCACGGTCACAATCCGCTGCTCAGCGATATTATTGCCCAGGTTGCCTCTGAGCCGAAATTGATTGCTGAAGCTAAAATAGCAGGAGCGACCGAAGGACTGAATGTGGTCGGCATTTGCTGCACCGGCAATGAAGTCCTGATGCGGCACGGCATTCCGCTGGCAACCAGCTCAATTTCCCAGGAAGTGGCGATCATGACCGGTGTGCTGGATGCGATGGTGGTGGATTACCAATGCATCATGCCTGCTATCGCCACGGTAGCAGAGTGTTTTCACACCAAGGTCATCACCACTATGGCCATTGCCAAGATGCCCGGTGCCGAGCACATGGCTTTTAATGAAGAAAACGCTGTGGAATGTGCCCGTGCCATTGTCCGTCAAGGGATTGAGCGCTTCACATACCGAAACCCTGACAAGGTCTGCATTCCGCAGGAATCTTCCACCGCCATAGCTGGCTTTTCAGCCGAGGCGATTATCGGCGCACTGGCCAAGGTCAATGCCGATGATCCGCTCAAGCCGCTGATCGATAATATCGTTGCCGGTAATATTCGGGGGATCTGCCTCTTTGCCGGTTGCAACACAGTCAAGGTACCTCAGGATCACAACTACGTAGAGATGGTCAAAAAGCTACTGGCCGAGAACGTCCTGATTTTGGCCACGGGCTGTGCCTCATCCGCCTATGCCCGGCATGGTTTCATGACCTCGGAGGCAACCAAGGAATATGCGGGCGAAGGACTAACTGCGGTACTCACTGCTATCGGCGAGGCAGCCGGGTTAGGCGGGCCGCTGCCGCCTGTCCTGCACATGGGCTCTTGTGTGGACAACCCCAGGGCTGTGGATGTAGCTGTGGCTGTGGCCAATAAGCTGGGCGTGGACCTGAGCCAATTACCTGTAGTGGCTTCGGCCCCGGAAGCGGTCACGGAAAAGGCCGTGGCTATCGGCACCTGGGCTGTGGTCGGCGGGTTCCCCACCCATCTCGCGTGGTACCGCCAGTGCTGGGCAGTAAGCTGGTGACCGAAACCCTGACCGCCACCTTAAAAGATCTGGTGGGTGGCTATTTCATTGTTGAGCCGGATCCGGCCAAGGCTGCTGAGGCCCTGTTGGCTGTCATCGACGAACGCCGGGCCGGTTTAGGTCTATAGGAGGTGCCTTATGCAATTTCTTTACGCACAAACCGACCGTTGTTTAGGTTGCCGATCCTGTGAGATCGCCTGCCGAATCGAGCATTCCGAGGAAAAGAACCTGTTTTCCGCTGTCAGCCAGATTCATCCCCCGAAAAAACGACTCTTTGTCGAACAGCAGGGCGACCGGAAAGAACCCGTGCTTTGTCATCACTGCGATGACTCGCCCTGTATGGCCGCATGCATTACTGGCAGCCTGTATCGGGACGAGCGGGGCGTTATCCGGCGCAGAGATGAACGCTGTATCGGTTGCTGGTCCTGCATTATGGCCTGTCCCTTCGGGGTGGTGGCTAGGGATGCGAACCTGCATCTTGCCGTGAAATGTGATCGCTGCCCAGATAGGGAAATCCCAGCCTGTGTGGCCTCCTGTCCGACCAAGGCTCTGCGTTTGGTTGATGCGGACATGTTATCCGAAGAGCGACGGCAGGAGTACATGCTTCGGGAGGAAAAATGAAATATGTCATTGTTGGTGGCTCAGTTACTGCTGCCTCGGGTCAGGCTGCCATCCGTCGGAACAGACCGGAGGCGGATATCCGGGTGGTGACTGATGAGCCGGTTCCATTTTATTATAGGCCTCTTATTCCTTATTTACTGGACGGCAGTAAAACGGCGGATGAGATCCTGTTTACCGACCAGCCAATGGCAGGTACCAGGGCCGAACTCATCCATGACCGTTGCGTTCGGATCAACCCGAAAAAAAGGTCATTGGCTTACAATCCGGCAAGGAACTGGCCTACGATAAACTGCTGCTGGCCGCTGGCGGCATACCGATTATGCTCCTGCAGAATATGGTCGGGCTGGACAGCAAAGGGGTCTTCACCCTGCGCAGCCTGGATGATGCTATCAAAATCAGGGAATATTTGCCGACCTGTCGTACCGCCGTGATCATCGGCGGTGGACTGGTGGGCATCAAGACCGCCGAGGCCCTGATGCGGGTCGGCTTGGCGGTCACGGTCATCGAACAGCAGCCGCAAATCCTTCCGCTTCGGGCAGATCTGACTGTGGCGGCTACCATTGCCGCCCGGCTGAAAAAACAGAACATTACTGTCCTTACCAAGGAGGCTGTGACGGAGATCATAACCCAAAAAGGCAGGGCGAACGGAGTCTGTTTGGCCTCGGGCGGGATCGTTCCTGCTGATCTGGTAATTATGGCCGTTGGGGTGCGAGCGAATATTGATTTTCTTTCGGAATCAGGTATTAAAGTCGATCATGGCGTAGTGGTGAATAACAGGATGCGCACCTCGGTGCCGGATATCTACGCTGCCGGTGATTTGATCCGCTTTATTGATCAGGCCACCGGTGAAAAAGCGGTGAGTGGACTCTGGAGCAATGCCGTGCATACTGGCAGTGTGGCGGGATGCAGCATGAGCGGCGGAAGATCAGAAATGCCGCCTATGCTCTCGGTGATGAACAGTACGGAGATCGCCGGTCTTCCGATTATCTCTGCTGGCCTGCTGCATACGCAGTCTGATCAGTATGCAGTCTATACAGAGGCCCAGGGTGAGAAGTACCGTAAACTCATCTTTGACCAAGATCGTCTTGTGGGCATGATCTTTCTCGGCGATGTAAGCAGGGCTGGTGTCTACACCAACCTGATTCGCAACCGCATTCCCTTAGGAGACCGTCGGGATACGGTAATTCGTGAGGTTATGACGAAAATCCGTTAGTAACAGAAACCAAGGGTTTCTTCTGAAAGGATAGTTGGGGAGGTCAGATCGGGCAGCTTTTCACGAAGCTGCCCTTTTTTATTCCTACGCCTACCCTGATCAAAAAGAACGAAACCTCCGCACCCTTTCCTTTTGACGTATCGAACCCTGCCGGGGAGATCCGGAAGGCGGCGGCATGAACTGCCTGACGATCTGGGCAGAAGATTACGCATCCCCGGAGACTGTGACCCAAAATATCGGTATTGAAAGATCAAGGAGGGGCGGCAAGCGGGAGGTTTCTTTGATTGCTGTTGCCATTTTCTTTCCTCCGTATACGTTCCTATTTATTCCTGTATCTTCTTGTACTTTAATTATATTGCCGGATAAAAACAATGATTATCCGGTTTGCCTTCGGCCCCTTCCTTCCTTCTTGCACACCGTCTCTATACACCTTTTATGTTCAGCCATAACCGATTATATGCTATAACGTCAAGACGCAATCCTTCCGCAACCCTTCCGATATTACGTAAAAATACAAAGAAAGTCATGACAGAAGCGCAAAAACAAAAACTAGAACAGCAGCTGTGGAATATTGCCAACGAGCTACGCGGCAAAATGGGTGCTGATGAATTTCGAGATTATATTCTCGGATTTATTTTTTACAAATATTTATCTGAAAAACAGTACATTTACGCTAACGAGCTGCTTGAAACAGAGGATATCAAAGACTATGCGCTGATTACTGATGAAGAAGATATTCAGGCCATCAAAGAAGAGTCCCTGTTGAAGCTGGGCTATTTTCTCCGGCCTGATGAATTATTCAGCGAGCTGAGCAGAAAGGGCAATGCAGACACAGAGGAAGAGAGCAATTTCATTCTTGAAGATCTGCAAGGCATTCTCAACAGCATTGAGCAAAGCACAATGGGTACGGAAAGCGAAGAAGATTTCAATGAGCTTTTCGAAGATCTGGACTTGAACAGCACCAAGCTTGGCCGGACTGTTGAGGCCCGAAATACCCTCATAGCCAAGGTTCTTTCTCATCTTGATAAGATTGACTTTGCTCTTGAAGATACAAACGCGGATGTGTTGGGCGATGCATACGAATACCTGATTGCGCAATTTGCCTCCGGTGCTGGCAAGAAAGCCGGTGAGTTTTACACCCCTCAGCAAGTATCAAAGATTCTTGCAAAAGTGGTTACCCTGGACAAGAAGCGCATTAAATCCGCCTATGATCCTGCTTGCGGTTCGGGTTCCTTGTTGTTGCGTATTGCCAAAGAGGCAGAAGTCAGCAATTTTTACGGGCAGGAACTCAACCGCACCACCTACAATCTTGCCCGCATGAATATGATTTTGCATGATGTTCATTTCAGTAAGTTTGATATAAAACAAGAAGACACCCTTGAGTTTCCGCAACATCTGGAAGAGCGTTTTGACGTGGTGGTTGCTAATCCTCCGTTTTCTGCCAAGTGGAAAGGGAAGAATAACCCGCTCAACGAAACAGACGACCGTTTCAGTCAGTACGGCGCATTAGCCCCGGCAACCAAGGCGGACTTTGCCTTTATCCAGCACATGCTGTATCAGCTCAATGACAGCGGAACAATGGCTGTGGTGTTACCTCATGGTGTCTTGTTTCGGGGGGCTGCTGAAGGGAAGATTCGTCAATACATCATTCAGGAGCAGAACTATCTTGATGCCGTTATCGGCCTGCCTGCCAACCTGTTTTACGGAACCTCGATTCCCGCCTGTATTCTGGTGTTCAAACGATGCCGGGTGCATGATGAGAACATTCTGTTTATTGATGCCTCTCAGGATTTTGAAAAGGTCGGCAATCAAAATGCGCTGGCTGATGAGCATGTGGACAAAATTATTGCGGCCTTTCAGCGGCGCGAAAATATTGACAAATACGCCTATCTTGCTTCGTTGGATGAGATTCGGGAGAACGATTACAATCTGAATATTCCGCGCTATGTGGATACCTTTGAGGAAGAGGAACCGGTTGACCTTGAGGCGGTCGTAAACGAACTCAGGACGCTTGAAACCGATATGCAAGAAACTGATACAACCATTGCCGGTTTTTGTCAGGAGCTGGGCATTTCCAGCCCGTTTTAATCTCAGGGGTGAGTATGAAAGTGAAAGAACAGAATGTTCCTGTCTTGCGGTTTCCTGGGTTCTCAGGAGATTGGAAGACTGAAGATCTAAAAGATATTGCAGGTATTTACGATGGAACACATCAGACCCCCAAATATAAAAAAAAGGGGGTTAAGTTTGTAAGCGTTGAGAATATCACTAATATTGACGCTACTCGTAAATATATTTCAAAAGAGGCTTTTGAGAAAGATTTTAAAACAACGCCTCGAAGAGACGATATATTAATGACACGAATTACTGCTGGCATAATAGGAGCAACGGCAGTTGTCAAAAATAACGATCCATTAGGTTACTATGTTAGCTTGGCACTGATTCGAAAAAAAGATTCCGCTATTAATACAGAATTTTTGAATTATAGGATTAACAGCGATTTATTTAAACATGAGCTGCACAAAAGAATTATACATGTTGCATTTCCCAAAAAAATTAATTTAGGGGAAATCGGTCGTTGTAAAGTTTCAACAACCTCGCTTCCAGAACAACAAAAAATCGCCTCATTCCTCACCGCAGTTGATAGCAAAATCAAGCAGCTCAACAAGAAAAAAGCCTTATTGGAGCAATACAAAAAAGGCATGATGCAAAAGCTTTTCAGTCAGGAGTTTCGTTTTAAGGATGAGCAGGGGAATGATTTTCCTGATTGGGAGGTCAAACGCTTAGCTGAACTTGTTTCAACAATGAAGAGTGGTATCGGAATAACAAGCTCAAATATATTCAATGCCGGGACTTATCCAGTTTATGGAGGTAACGGCCTTCGAGGTTATACAGAGGAATATACGCATGAGGGAGAATATCTCCTGATCGGTCGACAAGGTGCTCTATGCGGAAATATAAATAGAGTCTCAGGACAAGTATTTATTTCTGAGCACGCTATTGCAACTCAAGGAAATAAATATTCGGATACGGATTGGTTAGTCCATAAGCTTCAGTTTATGAATCTCAATCGATTATCTGAGTCGTCTGCTCAACCAGGGTTGTCCGTAAAAAAGTTGAAACGTCTGAAAATTAAATCTCCACTCAAGCCAGAACAACAAAAAATAGCCACCTTTCTTTCATCCATAGACAAAAAAATAACCCTCATATCCACAGAACTCAACCACGCCCAATCCTTCAAAAAAAGCCTGCTGCAACAGATGTTTGTTTAAGCAGATTATGCAACTAGAGCTGGAGCGATATAAACTGACTATAGTTTATGGTCTCGAAAAAACTCTTCTACAGAACATCGGTGCTTCCTTCTGCGTGCCTTCGCCTGAGCCCGTTTGTGTTCTATAAGATTACGTCCCGTCGGGGTGAGGAACGAACCTCAACAAGAATAATGATTTCATGGCGTATAAAATACAGGTATTTTGCCTTTCAAAATACCTGTATTTTGACTCACGAAATACCAGTATTTTGCCTTTCAAAATACCTTTATTTTGATTCACGAAATACAAGAACCTGAAAAAGGAGAACAACATGCCGGTAAAATACAATGTTGGAGGAAACAGTTCCGTAGATTGGGGTGAGGAACGAACCACAAGAGAAATTTTCCCGCAACCTTGCGGGTACGCTTGATCCTATCAATCTTTATGCAACTGCGTAACTCCTAGAGTATGTCATGTCGCAAATATACTCATTTTATCCTACTCCAGCTATATGAGCGCTCAATCAGAACAAACCCTTGAAAACAACCTGATCGCCCAACTTGAAAACCTGGGCTTTGACAAGGTGCAGATTACCGATGAAGAAGCATTAATCATCAACCTGAAAAAGCAGCTTGAGAGGCACAACAACACCCTGCTTTCTGACTTGGAATTCCGCCAGATCCTCAACAAGCTGGCAAAGGGCAACATCTTTGCAAAAGCCAAGACCCTCCGGGATAAGGTTGACTACACCAAAGACAACGGCGAAACCGGCTATATTGAGCTGATCAATCAAATCAAGTGGTGCAAAAACGAGTACCAGGTGACCAACCAGGTCACCATGAAAGGCACGTATAAAAACCGATATGATGTAACGATTCTGGTTAACGGCCTGCCCTTGGTACAGATTGAACTGAAACGCCGTGGTTTGGAGATGAAAGAGGCGTTCAATCAAACCAACCGCTACCACCGCCATTCATTTTCAGCAGGGTATGGGCTGTTCGGGTATATTCAGCTCTTTGTCATCAGTAACGGCGTGAATACCAAATATTACGCCAATAATCCCGTTCAAAAACGCGATTTTAAGCAAACGTTTTTCTGGGCAGATGAGGACAACAAGAAAATCAGCCAGTTGAATGAGTTTACTGAAGAGTTTCTGGAGAAATGCCAGCTTTCCAAGATGATCACAAAGTACGTGGTGCTCAATGAAAGCGAAAAAATGCTGATGGTCTTGCGCCCGTATCAATATTACGCTGTTGAAGCCATTGTTGAGCAGGTTCGGGACACTGAGAAGAACGGCTATATCTGGCACACCACAGGTTCAGGCAAGACCCTGACCTCTTTTAAAACAGCGCAGATTCTCACCGGTTCGCCCCATGTCCATAAGGTGGTCTTTGTGGTTGATAGAAAAGACCTTGATTTCCAGACCATTAAAGAGTTCAACAGCTTCAGTGAAGGCAGCGTTGACGCGACCACCAACACCAAAAAACTTGTTCAGCAATTTGCAGACAACACCCCCTTGATGGTCACCACCCTGCAAAAACTCAATACGGCAATCAGCAAGGAAAAGTACCTTGCCAGCATGGCAGACCTGCACGACAAGCGCATGGTGTTTATTTTTGATGAATGCCACCGGAGCCAGTTTGGTGAGACCCACAACCGCATCAAGGCATTTTTTCATAATGTGCAGATGTTCGGCTTTACCGGTACGCCAATCTTTCCAGAGAATGCCGCAAAAAATGCCCTGGGCAAACGGACAACCGAGGATCTCTTTGCCGAGTGCCTGCATAAATATGTTATTACGGATGCCATACGGGATGAGAATGTATTGAAATTCTCTGTTGAGTATATCCGCACCGTCAAACAGAAAGATACCGTGGCTGATATCGAGGTGGAAGCCATTGACACCAAAGAGGCTATGGAAGCCCCTGAGAGGCTGAATAACATAACTGATTATATCATTGCCAATCATAACCGGAAAACGCATGGGCGAGAGTTTACAGCAATCTTTTGTGTGTCAAATATTGCCACCTTAACAGCCTATTATGAATTATTGCAGGAGAAGAAAGAGGCCAAAAAACACAACTTCCGGATCGGAACAATCTTTTCCTATCAGGCAAATGAAGACACTGAAGAGGCCGCCAATGGTTCTATAGAACCGGATATACCGGACAACAGCAATGATACGCCTGTGGATACGCATAGCCGGGAAAAGCTTGATGAGTATATTCTTGATTACAACGGCATGTTTGCAACGAATTATTCCACAGATACTTTTTATAGTTACTATCAGGATATCGGTAAGCGGGTGAAGAATCGGGAAATTGATATTCTGCTGGTAGTGAATATGTTCCTGACTGGCTTTGACAGTAAAAAGCTCAATACCATCTATGTTGATAAGAACCTCAAGTACCACGGCTTGATTCAAGCCTATTCAAGAACCAACCGCACCTTGGGCCAGAAGAAATCACAGGGGAATGTTGTCTGTTTCCGTAACCTCAAACCGGCTACAGATCAGGCCGTTGAACTGTTCGCCAATAGGGATGCGGATAAAGCCACTGTAGAAGATATCATTCTTGCCCCTTACGAGCAGTATATTGAGCGTTTTGCTGATGCGGTTAACATCCTGCAAGTAATCGCACCAACCGTGGATTCAGTTGACCATTTGACCACTGAAGAGGATGAGGCCAAATTCATTCAAGCCTTTCGTGAAATCATCCGGTTGAAAAATGTCCTTGATTGCTTTACCGAGTTTACCTTTGCTGACCTGCCGATGGATGAACAGCTTTTTGCAGATTATCGAAGCAAGTATCTTGATCTTTACGAAAAGGTGAGGAACGAGCACGCAAAAGAGAAAGTTTCTATCCTTGATGATCTTGATTTTGAACTTGAGCTGATCCGCCGTGATAAAATCAATGTGAGCTATATCATCTCGTTGCTGCACAACATGCAGGACGATACAGAGGAAGGAAGAGAGAAGCAGCACAAGGCCATTATCAGCATTCTTGATACAGAAGCACAGCTGCGCAGTAAAAAGGAGCTTATTGAACAGTTTATCGCCACACAGTTTCAGGATATTCCCAAGGGCGGGGATATTAGCGATGAATTTGAAACGTACTGGAATGCTGAGAAAGAAAAGGCTGTCAAGGAACTGAGCAAGGCAGAAGGATTGGACTTTGAAGGGTTACAACAGATTATCGGTGATTATCTCTTTACGGAAAAACCACCCATGCGGGATGATGTTATTAAAATTATGGAGAAACGCCCTGGATTGCGAGAGCGTAAAACAGTCTCTGAACGTATTATCAGCAAGATTAAAGCCTTTGTTGAAACCTTTATTGATGGGGTGGATTGAGGGGGGGAGCCAACACGGACACAGTAAAGCTCCATGTTATCTATAAATCACGCAAGTACAGGGAGTTAAAAATTCATCAACCTACAAAAAAAATAAGCGAATGGGGAGATAGAACAGAACGAATTGATCAGGCCACCGAAAACCTCCCCTTGTCAGCGAAGGAACAGTATGTTATAAAGGGGCAAATTGGTCAACAAAATCTGCTGACAAACATAATAATCGGATCCCCCCCTGCGTCTCTCCCTTCCGTACACGATGCATACAGAACAATGGCAAAAAAACGACCTCAGAAAAAAAGAGGAAAAAACAAATCCACATCCGTCGCCCATCTGTCGATCAACCAACTCGCCAAAGCTGGTCAGGCCTCTCTGCATCAGGGAAAATTTGCAGAAGCGATAAAGGCGTTTCGCAGACTCATGCAGGAAAGCAAAGATGAGAAGTGGGCAGAACCACTTCGTTCTTCTTTTCAAGGGCGCATCAACCAGTTGGTTGCCAAGGGCATGCATAAAGAGGCCTTGGTTATTTTCCACAACATGGAGACGCAGTTGCCCGACCAGGCTCTGGCTCTGCATAATCTGCACATTCTTCTTCTGATTCAGGCCAAACAGACGAACAAGGCTCAGGAGCTCTTTGAAAAAACAAAAGATACTCTGAGCAGGGAACATAAACAGCGCATTGAGGAAACCTTTGCTGCCCTGTTGCTGAGCAATAATAATACACTTAATGAACTTGTCGAAAAATTCTCTCCTGATGCTCCGTTGCGTAATCAGTTTCCCCATTCCCAAAAGGCCCTGCGTTGTTACGCGCTGGGGCAGGATACTGATGCCTTAGAATCCTTACAGTATATTCCCTTTCGATCACCGTATAAAAATTTTTGCATGGCCCTCAAAGGCATGATTGCCTTTCATGACGAGCAAGATAAGGCGAGGTCTTTTTTTGACAAGATTGATGTAGACTCTCCTTTTTCCGCCTTAATTTCGCCTTATCTTCATATGTTGGAAGATGCGAAAGAAAGAGAAAATGATAAAAAAATCCTCGGTAAAACGGAAAAACAGGCTGTTCAGCTTCTCTTGGGCTTGGACAAAGCTACAATCAAATTCATAGCTTCACTGAAGAATAACGCAGCAACTCCAGGCGGTTTTTTTCGCTGTCTTCTCAATGCGGGGACCTGTCTTGACAGCACAATACTCAAGCCGTTATGTCATCGCCTGCTTGCCTACGAACCCTCTTACCTGCGGCTTTATGAAAAGAAATTCGGCCCTATTAAGGATGAGTTCGAATATGCACGCCTGCAAGCCCTTGCTCTGGAAATAGAAAATGAGTCGCCTCAAATTATAGAAAAATGGCGTCAGGCCTGTGCAATCCTTGCCAAGAGAAAAAATCCAGATGATACGTTAAAGATCGCCCTGATACACCGCCACATTGCAGGGCTTATCAGTATGATACACGGTGATGAACACAGCCAGAGAGATCAGCGTGAAGAGCTTGAAAAAAGCCTAGCCTATGATCCAAAGGATAAAGCGACTTGGCTCAGGATTCATCAGCTGCTGCATCTCGCCCCTGCGGAGCAGTACCGTTGGGTAAACAGGATGCTGGAGCATTTTCCAAGGGAACCAGATATTCTCTTTCTCGGCGTTGAAGCAGCAGTCAGGCGTAGTGCCTTTAAAAAAGCAAGCGGGCTGGCCCGAGAGCTCCTTAAAATTGATCCTATCAACAAAAAGGTACGGAAACTGCTCATTGGGGCGCATATAAATCATGCCCATAAGCTTGCCCATCAAAAAAAATACATCTTGGCCTGCAAAGAATGTCATCATGCCTCCGCCTTTGATCGGGGGCATTCCGACCAGGGCAGAATAGAGATAACCCACGGGCTGATTGAGCTGTTACAGGGCGAGGAAAAAGAAGGTCTGGCCCTGTTGGAGAAAGGAGAGTCACGGTATACACATCAAGCCATTGCCCGCTTTCAAGTCTGTATGGATGCTGAGCTGCTGTCAATGCCGCCAGAATGGAAAAAGAAGTTCTCAACCAACCTCAAGGCGGCTGTTAAGAAAACACCGGGAAAAGAGGAGCTGCTGCAAATTATTACCTGTTTAATGGACAGTAACGGCAATAAACTTTCGGCGTGGAAGAAGGTGCGTGTTACCCTGCTGCCCTATGTAAAAAAAGGCTCCGGTCTTACCTTTCATAAGGATGAGTTGATCCTGATCTGCCAGTCCTGGCATCGCATGTGTGAGTTTGCGCTCCTGCATGCCTACGGGAAAAAGGCTGCGCAGCAGTGGCCGGAGGTCCCTTTGTTTAAGTACTATATCGTTGTCGGGAAAAGCCAGGACGGCAAAAAAAGGCTGACAAATAAGGATATAGAGGAGTTGGAAGATGCCTCCCATACGGCTATGAGACAGAAGGACAGTGCCACGGAAAAGCTGATAGATGACTTTCTGGATAAGAACGTGCCAGCCGATTTCTTTGGCGGTCCACCTATGGGGCTGCTGGCCGGGCTATTTGAAGAAGAATTTTTTGGCGATGATGATGAGAAGAAAAAACCGAGCAAAGAGGACATAAAAAAGTTTTTTGAACTCTTTGGTGATTTTTGAAAGGCCAGTTATGAAAACTCCTTATGAAATTTTAGGCATATCAGAAGACTGCGATGACGGAACCGTCAAAAAGGGCTATCTGGGAATGGTCAGGCAATTTCCTCCTGAACGGTTTCCTGATGATTTTCAACGCATTCGCAATGCCTATGAAAAAATAAAGACCGACAAAGATCGGGCCTCCCTAGAGCTGTTCGACAGAACCCTGCCGGAACCGGAAGAATTGATCCGGGAACTCAAAAAGATATCAACAGAGAACCGACCTGATGAACAGACCCTGCAGGAATTGCTTGCCATAGGGGTGCAGCAGATGAAGATATCAATGTAGCATATGGCGACGGAGACAGAGAGCGCAACGGAAACGACGGAAGCGATGGAAATGGAGACGGACAGGACAGAAGAATTAGTGAGCAGGTTTCGCCATTATCTGGCAGTCACAGCGGATAATATCGAACAACCGCCAGAAAAACTTGATCTTTTTACCCTGTACAGTGAAATCAAGACCCTGAAAAATGAGGTCAAGATCGAATCCCGGTATATCAAACAGGGGTTTGTCGGGATGCAAGAAGCACTCGAACTGCGTGAGGACAACAGCCCTCGGTTGGAGAAAAAGGACGGACCGGAATTGGTTCCTCTGCTGGACGGCATTATCGACCTTTATGATCGCATTCACGCTTCTCTCCGAGCCCTGCCCAAACCTAGTCAGGGTGAGCCGCAGCCAGAGCAAAAAGAAAAAAAATCCTTTTGGCCCCCTCGTCGTAAAAGACAGGAAAAGGAGCGAAATGAAAGGGCAAAAAGGGCACAGAGGAAGCAAAGGGAGCAGGAAATGATCATCTCCATGCGGGCTGGTCAGCAGATGCTGCTGGACAGGATACTCAGTCTGCTGCTGGCTTGGGACATCGCCCCTCTTGCGGCTCTTGAGCAACGTTTTGATCCGCATAGCATGCGGGCAGTGGGTACGGACACCCTACCGGATCTTGCCGACGGAACGGTCAGTGTCGAGATCAGAACAGGTTTTCAGCAACAGGGAAAAATGCTCCGCTTGGCGGATGTCAGAGTAAATCGTTTATAATGAACACCTTAACATATTGAAAAAAATGAACGAAATAATTATCGGTATTGACCTTGGAACCACCAATTCAGAGGTAGCAGTGGTTCAGGACGCGCATCCCGTGCTGATCAAAAATCAGGACAGCGTGATCCTGCCTTCATATGTGGGGGTAGACGAAAACGGTGGCCTGCTGGTCGGCGAAGCGGCCCGTAACCAGTATGCGGTTTATCCCGAGCGAACCGTTAAATCAATCAAGCGGTTGATGGGAAGCGGGGAACAGGTCGAAATGGCCGGGAAAAAGTATTCCCCACAGGAAATTTCCGCAATCATTCTCAAATCATTAAAAGAGATTGCCGAAAAACAGCTCAAGCAGAAGGTGGCAAAGGCGGTCATCACCGTGCCTGCCTATTTTTCCGATGTCCAGCGGCAGGCGACCAGAGAGGCCGGGGAAATCGCCGGTCTGGAAGTGGTCAAGATGATCAATGAACCACTGCTGCCGCTTTGGCCTACGAAGGGGATGCCCATGTGGGCAAGACCATTATGGTCTATGACCTTGGCGGCGGCACCTTTGATGTCTCTGTAGTCGGCATTGAGGACGGTGTGATTGAAGTCATAGCCAGCCACGGCAATAACCATCTCGGCGGTGACGATTTTGACCAGAAAATCGTTGAACACCTGCTTGAACATCTCAAGGAAGAGCACGGCGAGATAAGCCTTTCTCCTGAGGCCAAGGCCCGTATAGAGCGGGCTGCGGAGCAGGCCAAGATCACCCTGTCAAACAATCCTTTTGCCGCTGTGAAAGAGGAATATCTTTTTGAAAAGGGCGGGGTGCCTGTCCATCTTGATATGGAGATCGGCCGGGATGAATATGAGGAGATGATCACGCCCTTTATCGAGGAAAGTATGGAGGCCGTCCATATCGCTCTGAAAGGGGCCGGACTGACAGCCTCGGATATCGAAGAAGTCCTGCTGGTCGGCGGATCCTCCCGTACGCCTTTGGTGCATGAATATTTTGAACGGGAACTCGGCCTTGTTCCGCATTGCGAGATTGACCCTGACCTCTGCGTTGCAGCTGGTGCGGCTGTGCAGGCTGGCATGATCAGTGGAGAGGAGGTCTCAACGGTGTTGGTCGATATTACGCCGTATACCTTTTCCACGGCTTCCCTGGAATTCAATATGGAGTCCATGTCCTATGACATGATCTGTGTTCCGCTGATTAAAAAGAATTCTCCCATCCCTGTGAAAAAAAGCGAGGTTTTTTATACCATGCACGATGATCAGGATCAGGTACAGGTGGAAGTGTATCAGGGAGAAAGCACGGTTCCGCATGAAAACATTCTGATCGGTGAATTCATGATTACCAACCTTTCTCGGAAACCGGCAGGAAATGAAATCATTGACACCTTTGAGCTGGACAAGGACGGCATCCTTTGCGTGACCGCCATTGAAAAATGCACTGGTAAGTCGAAGAAAATAGAAATCGACAACGCTATGGCCAAGTTGGACAAGGAAGAGATGGACAAGGCCCGTGGCAAAATTGGTGAGTTGTTCAACAATCCGTCTGATTTCGACATTGACGGTGAGTATACCGAGGTCAATGAAGATAACGAGGAAAACGAAGAAAATAAAGAAGCATCCGGGCAGAGTGAGGAAGCGGCACAGGCTGAAACCTTGATCAAGAAGGCGGAAGCCCTGATGGATGATGCTGAAACCGAAGATCAGGAAGAACTGGTCGAGCTGGTCGAGACGATTCGCGATACTCTGAAGGCCAAAGATGAAGTCCGTCTCAACGAAGCCATGCACGAATTGAGTGAAATCGTTTTCTATCTGGAATCATAACCCATGAAACGCTGTCCTGTCTGTCAAGCCGGATTTAAGGACACGCCAGAGTGCCGCCGCTGCAAATCCGACCTGACGGATCTTATCGCCCTGGAAAATCGGGCCGAGTATATTATAATTCAGGCAATGCAGCATTTGAAGGCCGGAAATATCAGCAGGGCTCGACAGCTCTGCAACCATTCCGAAACTCTGCAACGTACGGAATTTGGCGCGGCCCTGCTCGGTTTTCTTGATGTTTTGGCCTATGAGGAAAAAATATCCGCAGAGGATATGTTATGGCAAAAAAACTGACAATCGGTTGAACACCATCCTCTAAAGAGGGCATGAGATGGAAAGGCGATCCTTGTGATCGCCTTTTTTTGTGGGGAGAAAAACGGGGATGCCGAATTGCCCGGAAGGGGCCATATACAAAAGAATGCTTGTTATCAGTTCAATGAAACCAGAAATAACAAGAATGAGAGATGTTACTTTGCGCATAATAGAGCCGTTCTGTAGTCTTTAAGTTTCTGTTTCTGAATCAGTATTCAACAACACTGATTGCGTCTTCTGGGCACATATTCAGGCAGGTTGCACAGCCTTTGCATTTTTCCGTATAAACATGGAATGGCCAGCCGTCAACCAGTTCCAGCACTCCTTCTGGACAGACTTCGATACATTCGAGACACTGTGTGCATTTTTCCCGGTCTATCTCTGCTTGCAGCATTTTCCAACCTCCATAAATTGCATTTTGTTCTATTCAATGATATGCAGATCAGCCAAGTGTCGACTGTATAATCATCTGCTTCCTTTTTAAGAAGTCGCATTTACAAAAACTGGTACAGAGCTAGTACAAATGCATTGCCAATAAAAAAAGGGACTCAGCTTAAAACAAGCTAAGTCCCTATATATATTGGTGGGCCGTGTAGGAGTCGAACCTACGACCAATTGATTAAGAGTCAACTGCTCTACCAGCTGAGCTAACGGCCCTTATCTTTGATAAGACAAATTATATATCATAAAGCCGGGATCGGGTCAAGGACTTATCTGCACCACTGAAGAAAAAAATTACCGATAATAGAGACTCGGGCTTCCCATAGTTTGCATAACCTGATACAGATGGCGGCGAAAATCGCGCCGATCTGTTATCCCCTGAATATGCCCCCGCTTCAGGGCATTCCTCGCATCATGATAATCAGGCGGGATATCAATGCCTGTGGTTTCCCGGATAACCCGTGGACCGGCAAAGCCTATCCTACTGGAACGAATAGCAAATTGATACGGAGAGCAGCCCAAGAAAGAGGCAACTGGCCCGGCATAGGAGTTATTATCATAGACCACTATATAGAGTCCGCCAGAATCAATGTACTCCCGTACCGCCATTGTGCATTTGGGCATCTGGGCAACGCCCAATGTACCCTCTTGAATCCGAATACCTCCAGTGGTATGCACATAGGCCAGCAACGGTCGTTTTTTCCGCCGTGCCCGATCACAGGCCCGGACAAATTTCTCCCCTTCCGCAGACCCTACAGTTCCATTACGAAAATCAGAAAACAGCATGGTCACGACCAGATGAATGTCCTTAACCTTAGCATCAAAGGTAAGGTTAGCGCTGCCCATACCCGTTCTTGAGCGTGCAGCCTTGAGGCGTTCATCAAATCCTTCATAATTCAAAGGGTTGAGTGAGAAAATCTCGTTATTAAAGATCCGGACAGAGCCAGGATCAAAGACATTCTTCAAATACCATTGATATTCCAAAGGAAAATGATAACCGCAATTTTCACAAACACCACAGAATTCGCCGTAGAGATCAGGAATCCAGAGATCCTGACAACCATGTTTTTCCGCGTTGGGACAGGTCACTGTCCGGTCTTCATTGGCCAACGGACTGGTATAGGTATCTGTCAACTCTAACGGGTCAGGAATAATACAGTAATCGCCGGATGCCTGGGCCGCAATGGCGGGCGACATGGCAATGGCCCGTTTTTTCTCGTCCTGGGTGAATACTTTATTATAGACCGTAGCAAAAGGAGCTGTGAGGCGGTTGACCAGAGCGGTTCCCTCACCGGAAACCTCTTTAATGGTCTTCTGCATTTGTTTATGCTGATTTTTCAGCACATCATAGCGAAAAGTGTACCAGAGTTTTTCTGAGGCTGAGTAGAGGGACTTGAGCATATTTTCCGCCGGGATATTGATAACCCCAAAACTATGCATGCTCATCCCACGATACTTTTTAGAGCGCTCCCTCAGCAGTCGTTCCTCTTCTTTTTCACCGAGATCCCAAGGAATATCAATTTGCGGTGCCTCATCCGGGCTCTCTGCCTTTTTCCTCTTCACCTCATAGGAACGAAATCCTCGTACACTCTTTGTCTTCAGAACCACCTCATCAGTGGCTCGGATAATCTCAGAACGAATTCGGGCAAAAAAGGCAAAATCATCGGTCTTTGCACCCAGAGGGGGCTCCTGAATAACGCGATCAATGGTACCGAGACGCAAATTGTCTGCTGCGGTAATATTGAGCTGGCGGGCACAGCGCTCAATTAACTCTGGGGATGCCTTTCCCCCTTCTTTAACCCGACCTTCAATGGCGGCAGCCCCTTCCGGCGAGATAACTGAGTAATAGCCGTGGGAGAACATAAGTCGAAAATCACTCATCCTACAGCCTCGCTCCGCCGGATCCTCCCTCCGAAATCACGGAAATCATGGGCACCCGCAGTTTCGTCATGGTGTAGAGGTTGCGGGCAATCTGCTGGGCCGCTCCCGGATACTCCTCAACGGGATAAGAACCTGGCGTGAAAACATAAAAATGAATAGGGATACCCTCGGTTTCAGCCACCTTCATATACCGCATGGCCTTTTCATTTCCCCAGGGCTTACAGGAACCACCGTTACGAAATTCTTCACCGTGGCCGACCTCCTGTCCGATGATCATCACTGGCGAGGTATACGGCTTTTTCTTAATCCGTCGAACAATATTGGCCTTGGCAACCACCAGGGCCGGATCAATATTTGCCTCCCCTTCCCCGCCGAGCTCGGTATGCTCCTCATACACATTTTCCAGGATATCTTTTAAAGAAAAGCGTAAGGGGGAGCGAACAATACGTACCCGCTCCATTGCTGTCAGACCTTCTTCACAGCGTTCTTCGAGAAAACGAACAGAGTCTTCCAACTTTTCAAGTCGCGCACCAAACTCTGCTTTATCCAGATCAAAAACAGCGTTTTTCAGCTGTTCAGCTTTTTCTTGAAATTCAGCAAGATTGCCCCACTCAGAGTTATCCTTTATATGAATCAGATAACCTATGCGTTGGTCAACACTCTGAAGCTCTTTGATAAGATCATTCATTATACATTAAATAATAGGCATACATTTTATATAAAAACAGTCAGCACTTACCCGTAAATTTTATTTTTTATCCTCCGATATCCCGACATCTGGGCCGAAACATAGGGGGGCATAGGGGTAAAAATGACAA
The DNA here is from genome assembly GCA_004028505.1 of Candidatus Electrothrix aarhusensis. Lineage (GTDB taxonomy): Bacteria > Desulfobacterota > Desulfobulbia > Desulfobulbales > Desulfobulbaceae > Electrothrix > Electrothrix aarhusensis. The sequence goes on along the minus strand of MTKO01000129.1, from coordinate 8,615 downwards.
AGAGTTGAGGAGCCATAAAACCACATCATAGCCTTCCCAACACTGTTCTTTTTTTATTTATACGTAGGAACCGATCAGGTGTAATCCGCTTTATTTGTAAAACTTAAAAGGTCAGAAGGCGATCAAGATTTTCACGCAGATAATCAAGATTCGTCAGGATGGCATCACCGGAGCTATTGACTCCTTCAATTCGAGAGGCATCAATAAACTGCCGTGCCCGTTCTTTGGCCTGTTCTACATTGTCTCCCCAGACCAAGGCCAAAGCAAGGTTGGGATCATACTCACTGGGAATGGGATAGGACCGGTCCGCTGGTACATGACTGTATGTAGCTGACCATTCATGCTTCGGCAAATCAAACCGGGTAATTGTACCGATCCAGGGAGCAAAATCCCGCTGGGTATTCTCAGCAACTATTCGCAGCTCTATACTTGCTCCGCGAAAAACCACGTCACTCTGCTGATAGCCCATAGGTTCGCCAAGGGCAAGGCGAATCTGCTCCCGAAGCAAGTTAGGATGCTTATCATCAAGATAACTGATGCGGGCCGAAACATCGTTTTCCACCTGGATACGGGTATTCACCTCCAGGAGATACGGCTTACCACTGCGACTGACGATCCATTCCCAGGTCCCGACATTATCATATTGAACATGTTCAGCCAGCTTCAAGGAATACTCAACAACACTGTCAAGAACCTCTTCTGCATTAAAATCGTAATTGAAACAGGAAGAATGGAAACCAGGGGCAGCCTCAACCCGCTTCTGCCGTCCGGTGGACTGAATAGTACAGTTGCGGGAGCCAAAATGGATGCGTTCATCGTGACGGGAACAGACCAACTGCACTTCGAGGTGATTAAAGTCACGCAAACGCTGTTCAATCAGTACGCCGCCATCACCGAACTGACGCTTGGCATAATTCTGCACCTGTCGATAGACACGGCGAAAATGTTCAATTCTGTTGACCTCCTCAATGCCCATGCCGCCGCCACCAGCTGCCGCTTTGATCAATATAGCTGGCTGGGGCTCATTCTCTTCTTTTTGCAGATCAAAGAGATGCTGGGCGATTTCCTCGGCTTCCATTTCATTATAGATAGGAGCGGACGTTCCTGGAATAGTAGGAATGCCCAATTTATTCGCAACCCGCTTGGTATTGATCTTATCACCGAGATCACGGATAACCTCCCAACTCGGACCGATAAAAACAAGAGGCCGGTCACGGACCGTGACCCGGCGAGCGAAACGATAATCTTCCGAGAAAAAACCGTATCCAGGATGAATCGCTGTACAGCCGGTATGATCGGCTACAGCCAGGAGATCATTAGGATCGGTATAGCTCGCCACCCGCCACGCATTCTGATCAGTGCCGTTGAGCCGATTACGCTGCACATGCTCAGATTCACGATCAGCATCAGTATAGATAATCGTATATTCAAGGCCGAGATCTTGACAGGCCTCCATTATGCGGATAGCTATCTCTCCGCGATTAGCAATCAGTACTTTGCCTTGCACAAACAACCTCTTAAAACTTTATCTGTTTTTAAAAAAGAACGGACTCTTCAGAAATGCGCTTGCATTCTCTCGTAGAAAAAAGGAAAAAGCCCGAGTAGACTTCACCAGCATACCTCACCAGCAATTTTGTTATTCTACTCCACCTGCAACAAGTTGAAAAGTTGTAAATATGAAATCGCAAAGAGAAAAGAGCAGATATCTCGAACGGGGCAGAGTATAATCACCGGGTTTCCGAGAAATTTCTTGACTTTCTTTGTCTATTTTCTACTGTTAGAATAATGAATAATCATGAATTAACCTCCCTTGTATTAAACAACGAATGAAAAGCATGGCGGAGAAAGAGGAAGACAGTGGCGTGAGATTCTTTTGGCAGAGCCTGAAGTCTCTCGCCGGATTGAGAAGATCTCCTGATACGACCCAGGAGTTAGAACACGAAATTCAGGGTTTGTTGGAAGATGGTGAAGAGCAGGGACTGATCAGTAGCCATGAAGAGCAACTGATCAACTCTATTTTTCACTTTCGAGCCACTATCGCCTCTGAAATAATGACACCCTCAGCTGAAATTGTTCGTGTTGATATCAACAGCTCTGTTCAAGAGGCGGTGGCACTGATCAATGGGGAGGGATACACGAGGATACCAGTCTTCAGCGGCAGTCAGGATAATATTGTCGGGATCCTCCATGCTAAGGATCTGCTCCGCACCTTTAGCGAAGAAAACAACTCAGAAAGGCATTTAAAAAATTATCTTAACCCCCCCATGATTATCTCTGAGTCAAAACCGGTCACTGAACTGCTCCGAGAATTTCAGGCCAAAAAAAATCATATGGCTGTGGTTACTGATGAGTTTGGCGGGGTTCGGGGCTTGGTCACCCTTGAAGATGTTATTGAGGAAATTGTCGGCGAGATTGACGATGAGCACGATCAGGAAGAGCGGGAACTCATGCAGGTTGATCAACAAACAGTTGTTGTGGATGCTAAAATTGACATTGAAGTGGTGGAACAACATTTCCAATGTAAGCTACCTGATGGCCCCTATGAATCAATAGGCGGGCTTGTCATTCATCACATGGGCCGTATGCCACAAAACGGCGAGACAGTGGACACCTCTCCTCTGACATTAACCGTCCTTGTGGCGAATCCCCGCAAGGTCCGCACAGTAAGAATTCGCAAGATATGATGGTATGATGGTATGATGGTATGAAGCATGATGGTATGAAGATGGCCGCTCCATCGAACATCCTCCCTCTGGGAGGGTATGCCCTTTATATACGGGCGTTGCTTACAGCGCTCCTCTTGGCTTTGGCAATGCCGGGTATCACAGGATGGTGGCCTCTTCTCTTTGTCGCCCTTACCCCCCTGCTCTCCGCTCTCGGTCGCTTATCCACCAAACAAACTGTCTGCATGGGGCTGACCTGTGGCCTATTTTATTATACCAGCCAGTTCTATTGGATAATATCTGTCCTGCAACGCTTCGGCGGGCTCCACCCTGCCCTTGCCACTCTTGCGCTTCTCACGCTGGCCGCATACATGGCGATCTATATCACCCTGTTTTGCCTGCTGCTTAACCGTTTGCTTATCAGGTCACGATCAAGAGGACAGGGCGCGGCCCTACTTCTGCTCACTGCTCCTACTGTCTGGACCGGCCTTGACTTTCTTCGTGGTTTTCTTTGTACCGGTTTACCTTGGATGGATCTTGGATACGCCTTATACGGGCAGCCATTATTGATCCAGGCTGCAGATCTGGGAGGCCATCACCTGATCACCTTTTCTGTCGTACTGATCAATGCGCTCATCTTCTGGTTAATAGAGAGGATACGTGCCTCCTTTTCCTCCTCTTCAAACACCTCTGATTACCATTTCGGTTACCCGATGACTGTCTTTCTCCTGCTCTCCTGTCTTGGCGGATATTCGGTCCTACGTTATCAGCAGATTTCCTCTGAAGCAGTAGCAGCTGATACCGCCTTTGTCAGTGCTGTTCAAGGCAATATTGAACAAAGTGAAAAATGGTCGCCAATGCAAAAGGAAAAAACAGTGGAGCGCTACCTTACGCTTTCTGCCCAAGCCCTTGCAGGAGAAGAAAAACCGGAGCTGATCGTCTGGCCAGAAACTGCCCTACCCTTTTATCCGGCGCGTGAACCTCTGATGAACAGGGTTCGTGCCTTTGTTCGAAAAAATGAAATCCAGCTATTGACAGGTTCTCCCTATTTCACGATAGATCCGCAAGACCAAACGCCGGTGACCTATTCTAACAGCGCCCTGCTCCTGGACAGTTCAGGCCGATTATCGGCTCGCTATAATAAGCAGCATCTTGTTCCCTTTGGCGAGTACATACCTCTGCGTACTTATTTTTGGTTTATAAAACCACTAGTTGAACTCATAGGTGACTTCACACCCGGTGATTCATTCGACCCTCTGGATGCTGATACAATTCAAGCCGGGGCTCTGATTTGTTTTGAATCAATTTTTCCGGATATAGCACGACAAGAAACTGTTAATGGGGCCAACTTACTGGTAAACCTCACAAATGATGCCTGGTACGGCAAATCAAGCGCCCCTTACCATTCCTGGGCCATGACAGTATTTCGGGCTGTGGAAAACAGGCGAAGTCTGGTGCGAGCAGCAAATACCGGCATCAGCGGTTTTATAAGCCTACAGGAGAAATTTACAAAGAAACCAAATTATTCAAGGCACAAGCGATCAACGCGAGGACTCCCCTGCTCACCGGCCAGACCTTCTTTATGCACGGTGGTTATCGCTTCGGAGCAATATGCTTGGCCCTGATTCCTTTTTTGTTGTATTTATCAGTACGCAAACAACAGAAGAAAACAACAGAAACATAGCGGAGTTCATAAGTTAAGTTGATGAGAATTATAAGAAAAAATGCACTAAATAGACTGAGGAGAAATTCAGGAGGGCAGGCCAGGATGGTAAAAACAAGAGATTATATCGGTGTCAGTCAGGATGAAGACGGAAGCTGGAAATTCACTGTACACAAGGCCAACGGCAAAATAAAGACCGATGCGGGATACAGCACAGCCAAGGTGGCGGCTCTCATGCGGGACGAATATATTCTCAAGCATAACCTGGATGAAAAAAGTAATTTCCCGGTCAAACGAATGGCTAAAATGCGCAACGAGGCCTATGAACAGATGTTCGGCTCCGTAAAATAAGACTTGACTGAGCACCTTTAATTACCGTAAAAATAGCGTTATCAGGGGTAAAGTCCCCCGTTCTACGCAAAAGAAAGAAAAAAGAAGAACCATAAGGAACACAAGAATGGCTGAACTGAACGAAACTGCGGAAGCAAAACAGAAGCTCCAGGAACTGAAAGAGAAAATGCTCACCCTGAAGGAGCATCTTTGACTTAGACGGCAAAAAACTCGACATTGAACGACTGGAATCAGAGTCTCTGGAACCTAACTTCTGGAATGACCAGACCAAGGCCAAAAAAGGCCAAAAACAATTGGGCCAGTTGCAGGATTTGGTCAAGAATTGGGAACAGAACTTCCAGGATCTGGAAGAGGCTGACATGCTCCTTGATATGTCTATTGAAGAGCAGGACCTGGAGACCCAAAAGGAAGTTGAGGCGTCATTGACCCAACTCCGCCAGCGAGTCGACCTCGTTGAACTGGAATGCATGTTCGACGGTGAGCATGACGACAGCAACGCCCTGCTCACTATCCACGCTGGAGCAGGCGGTACCGAGGCTCAGGACTGGGTGGGTATCCTTCTGCGTATGTATCTGCGCTGGGCGGAAGCCCATAATTTCCCTACCGACATCCTTGATTACCTGCCCGGTGATGAGGCTGGAACCAAGTCGGTAACCGTTCGTATCAAAGGAAAAAATGCCTACGGCTATACCCGATCCGAGGTAGGTATCCATCGTTTGGTGCGCATATCGCCCTTTGATTCTTCTGGACGACGACACACCTCCTTTGCCTCGGTTATGGTCTTGCCGGAATTGGACGATACCATAGAGATAAAGATCGACGAAAAAGAATTGCGGATAGATACCTATAGGGCCAGCGGTGCTGGAGGCCAGCATGTCAACAAAACTGACTCAGCCATCCGGATAACCCATCTTCCCACAAATATTGTTGTGCAGTGCCAGAATGAGCGTTCACAGCACCGCAATAAAGACATGGCCATGAAAATGCTTATGGCCCGGCTTTATAAAAAACAGCAAGAAGACCAAGCCAAAGCCAAGGAAAGCTTACACGGCGACAAGAAAGAAATCGCCTGGGGCAGTCAGATCCGCTCCTATGTTCTTCAGCCGTACCGTTTGATCAAGGATCATCGAACAGACGTGGAAGAAGGCAATGTGGATGCTGTTCTTGATGGACGTCTTGATCCGCTTATCAAGGCCTTTCTGCTGTGGCAACCGAACTAAACTGTGCTAAATGCGGGGCATGCGCTGTTGTCTGCCCGGTTTTTCGGATTGACGGACGGGAGGTGCTGACTGCCAGGGGCAAGATGCACCTTTTGACCACCACACTGGCCAAGCAGCCCTCGGCTGTTTTTGAGGATCTCTTTTCTCGCTGCCTGCTCTGCGGTGCCTGTGAGCAGGTCTGTCCCCGGCAACTGCCGATCACAGACCTTATTTCTGAGGCTCGCAGTACCTTCTCCCCCTTTTACGGGCCGAACGGGCTCAAAAAAGCTGCTGCCTGCACCGCATTAAGCCACCCGGAGCTTTTAGACGGATTAGTCAAGGCCGGAATCAGCCTGCAACGCTTCCAGTCCCTGCCTCTCCACTCGGGCCTGCGCCTTAAGCTCGGCCTGTTAGAAGAAAAACCCCTTCCTGCGGCCCTCCAAGAAAGTAACGCGCCTCCCCAAGAGAAACAGTCCACCGCTTCCCTCAGCTACTTTACCGGATGCGTTGCCCGTCATATTCAGCCTTCCATCGCTGAAGCAACTCAAACCCTGCTGAGTAAAAGTAATCTACCGGCTGCTCATGTTCCGACTGATCAATATTGCTGCGGCCTCGCTGCCTGGAGTGCAGGCAAAAGGGAGCAAGCCCGCGAACTTGCCCGAAAAAACATCCATGCTTTTTCTGCTCCTGCACTTGCTGATACGCCGATCATTACTTCTTGCGCCTCCTGTTCCTCCCACCTGCTCGCCTACCCTACCCTGTTTGATGAGCATGATCCCTGGCATGGCAGGGCATTAGCCTTCGCTGACCGTGTCCGGGAATTCACCTCCTTTTTCGATGATAAGCTGCCAGCCTCTCCGCGTATCGACACTCCTGAACATCCCAACCATCCTAAGCAACGAATTTTCTATCATGATCCTTGCCATCTCCGTTTCAAAGACAAGGGAATGAGCGCCCCTCGCTCTCTTCTGCAAAAAACAGGCGTGCATATTCTGGAACCGGAGAAAGGCCCGCTCTGCTGCGGACAAGGAGGACTCTTTCATCTTGCCTGCCCTGAGCATACGCAGAAGATATTTCAAAAAGGCAGTGAACAGGCCCTTGCCGGGGCTCCTGATTGCATAACTACTACCTGTTCTGGTTGCTTGATGCAATATCAGGAAGGGTTGGCTCGCCAGGGGCAACAGATTAAGGTTATACAGGTTGTGCATATGGCTGTTATACTGGCGGATAAATTGTCTTGTCAAGGGCATTCCTAATCAGAATAAAAATAATGCTTCCAACCACAGAAACGAATGTGTATAATTAGACAAATTCATACACAAGGAGGCTGACATGAGAACAAATATCGTTATAGATGACCAGTTAATGACTGAAGCCTTGCAATTAACTGATTTCCGCACCAAAAAAGCTGTTGTGGAAGAAGGGTTAAAGTTGCTGGTTCGCCTAAAAAAGCAGCAGAAAATCAAATCGCTCCGTGGCAAGTTACGATGGGAAGGAGACCTGGACGAAATGAGACGGGATCAATGATTCTTGTTGATTCATCGGTTTGGATTGCCTATTTCAACGGTCAAATAAATTGGCAGACAGACCTGCTTGATGAGCTATTACAGAATGAACCGATACTGATCGGTGACCTGATATTGACGGAGGTTTTACAGGGGTTCCGCAATGATACTGATTTCAGAAAAGCGAAGGAATTTCTCAAGGCCCTTCATTGCGTTGCATTAGGCGGTCGTTCCAATGCGGTTGCAGCGGCGATGAATTATCGGGCGTTGCGGAAGAAGGGAATTACGGTCAGAAAAACGATTGATGTGTTGATCGGGACATACTGCATTGAGAACGATGTGTCCCTGCTGCATGATGATCAGGATTTTGTACCTATGGAGCAGCATCTGGGGTTGCAGGTTGTTGGGCCTGGGCCTGGGGCTGTTCACTGATCATTCTTTCCTTTGTAAACTCGACACTCTCCTCTATCTTCGCTTTCCCCTCTTGCGTGCCTGATTCTGTTTTATCAGAAAATTGATGTACTCGCTGAAATCCTGGTTATCCGGCAGGGGATAATTGCGGGAATCATAGGCAAGGCCGGTCGGCTCAACCAGCTCTTCAAAGCGGTACTGGAGAAAACGATAATGGTGTTTTTGGGCCAGTTCCATTCCTTGCTGATGAATATCGGTGAATCGGGCATCCTCCTGCTCTTGGAGAAACTTGGCATAAAAATTGAGCGCCTCCACATGATAATAGCGGATATGCCAGAGATGATCTGCCGCTTCTTGATAGAGCTGATCGGCCTGTTCCGCATCCGGTTCGATAAAGGCCAGCATCAGTTTTTTTAGCCCTCTGGTGTAGGGATTTACGATGACCAAGGGTTCTATGGTTTCTTTTGGTAGCGGTTCCAGTTTGGCGCGGGTGTAGCTGGTTTGCATCCGCTCAAGATGGGCTTTTTTATGCAGATCGCTAAGGTAGGTATCAATCCTTTCCAAGGGCAGCAGCCCGAGGTTAACCTGCACTTCAAAGGAAATAAAACTATACTGACAGGCAGCTGTCAGTTGGAGGTTGTATTCACCGATACACAACAGGTCGCGTGGATAAGAGGTATAGAGAATATGATGCTGGGCTATATATTTGGTTACCCACAGGGCCTCTCCTTCCATTCCATAAATATCGCAAGCGAGGTTAGCCAATATTTCTTCACTGAGAATAGATCTATTCAATAATGTGATTTGATCCTGCGGCAATAAA
>MTKO01000128.1 GCA_004028505.1 Candidatus Electrothrix aarhusensis | reverse complement strand
GGGAATCCCGTCATCCTCAATGGCAGCAGCCCCACATAACGGCCCGGCGTGAGCACATAATCATTGGCCGCGATCTCCGCCAGAGTTGCAGCCTTACAGAAGCCAGCAACATCCTGATACTCCTTCCCGCCTTCTCCAACCCCTGATGGGAGCGGAGACTCCCCGCGCCAAGCGTGATAAACACCGACGATCTCAGCGATATCCTCAGAAGTCAGTTCCTTATGGGTGCGATCCACCATGCTCCCCATATTGCGGGCATCGATAAACAGGGTCTCGCCTTGCCGCTGGCGATGGTTGCTGTCACCATGGCCCGCAACGGTCTGCGGCCCCTTGTTCTTGGTCAGAAACCAGAGGCAGACCGGAATCTGGGTGGTGTAGAAGAGCTGGCCCGGCAGGGCAATCATGCAATCCACCAGATCATTTTCAATAATCGCCTGCCGGATGCTCCCTTCCCCCTTGGTATTGGTGGACATGGAGCCGTTGGCCAACACAAAACCAGCCACGCCCTGGTCCGAGAGCTTGGAGATCATGTGCAAGATCCAGCCGTAGTTGGCATTGCCGGCGGGCGGCACCTCATAGCCTGCCCAGCGGGGATCGTCGGCCAGTTCCTCACCTGTGCGCCAAGCCTTCAGGTTAAAGGGCGGATTGGCCATGATAAAGTCGGCCTTGAGATCCGGGTGCTGGTCCTTGAAAAAGGTGTCCGCAGAGACCTCGCCCAGATTGGCCGCAATGCCGCGAATGGCCAGATTCATCTTGGCCAGCTTATAGGTGGTGGCGGTCAGCTCTTGCCCGTAGATGGAAACATCCTTGCGGTTGCCCTGGTGACTGTCAATAAACTTCAGCGACTGGACAAACATGCCGCCTGAGCCGCAGCAGGATCATAGATCTTGCCCCGATAGTTCGATCATCTCGGCGAGCAGGTTGACCACGCATTTCGGGGTGTAAAACTCGCCCCCACCCTTGCCCTCGGTGGCCGCGAATTTGCCCAGGAAATACTCGTAGACCCGCCCGACCACGTCCTCTTCCCGATCTGTCACTGTATCGATATTATTAATGGAGTCGATCAGGGCAGCCAGTTTGCTTGCCTCCAAGCCCAGGCGGGTAAAATAATTATCCGGCAGCGCATCTTGCAGGGCCTTGTTTTTCTTTTCCACCGCGTGCAGGGCCGTGTCGATCCTGACCGCTATATCATCCTGCTTGGCCTGTTGCTGGAGAAAAGACCAGCGCGATTCCTCGGGCAGGTAGAAGATATTCTTCATGGTGTAGAACTCCACCATGTTCAGGTAGCTTTCCTGGCCCTCGGCGATCAGTTCTGCCTTGCGCTCCTCAAATTTATCACTGACAAACTTGAGGAAGATGAGGCTCAGTATCACATGCTTGTATTCGGACGACTCGACACTGCCCCGGAGTTTATCAGCGGTGTCCCAGAGGGTTTGCTCAAAGGATTTTTGTTTTTTGGCGGGTGCTTTTGAGGGGGATTTTTTAACGACGTTCTTGGGCGCTGTTTTGCTGGCCATATGTTTTCTTTTTTGATCAGATTATCGTGAGGATCCAGGAAGGAGCCCTTTATTTGTCGGGATCTTGGTCCGAATCTTGGTCGTAGTCACTGGGATTGAACACAAGCCCTGCCTGCTGTTCGCAGGCTTCAATGGCATCTTGTATCCTGTCTTCAAAATACTGGTCACCTGAAAAATCCAGGCTCTCTTGCAAATTCATAAGATGGGGAACCAAATCAGGATCTGCCAGTTCTTCAGCTGCCTCAATACTTAATATGCTGACATCATGCAATGCCCATTCCTTGACCAGCTCAGTAAAGACCCGTGCATCTTTTCGCCGAGCTAAGCCCACCAGAGCCTCCCCGCGAATTTCCGTCTCAGGATCCTGCAAGCCTGCGGCCAAGGCCTCGCGGATCTCTGGACCATCTATATCAGTCTGATCGGCAAGAGCAAACATCGCCCAATTACGGACATCGTCATCATCATCGCGACTCAGTTGAATCAGGGCAGCAATGGCCTGCTCATCATCATGACAGCTGAGCCCGAAGGTGACCCCAAAGCGAATCATCGGATCTTCATGCTGAGCCAGCTCCAGCAGCCGAGGAATTGCCCGCACATCATTACGATGTCCTAAGCTGATTGCCGCATAATGGATGACCTTATGATCAGGGTCGCTGAGCAGATCGATCAGGATCTGAACCGATTCCTCATGAAATGATCGCTTCTCCCAACCCAGTTGGGCAAGAATATCCGCTCCAATAACACGATCTTCAGGATCCTCACTCTCTGTGAGCTGCCTGCCAAGTTCAAACTCTTTCCATCCCCCTCGAAAATGAAGAAGACCTATGGCCTCACGGGTATCATCTTCGCTATTCATCTCTTGGCGGTGGGCTGCAACCAATTCCTCTGAACTTCTCGGGTCTGCTGCATACTTCCTTGTTGTATCTTGCATTATTCCTCACATAGCGTTGTGAAAAAGCTTCAATAATTATTGTATGGGCAACGAAAAAAAAATATTATGTCCTGCCGATTATATCGGTCTTCTCGAAAACGTAATAGAAAAACAGATGGATCAAGGGAAAGAGGGAAAAAAGGGCGGGGGGCGTGTGCAACAGAGGGGGCAGGAGGAGACAAGCAGGATGCCCAGAGGAGAAGAGGGAATCCTGCTTGCTTATATGCTCAACGTTCGCTACCGTTAGGTTGCGGTTACTTACGCTTCGTTAACCTCAACCTTCAAGAGCTTATCACCGACCTTGAGGCATCGCCCACCTTCACGCTGATCGTCTTCACCGTACCGGCAACTTCTGAAACAACAGGTGTCTGCATCTTCATGGCTTCGAGAACCATGACCTGCTCGCCTTTAGTAATCTCCTGCCCTTCCTTCACATTAATCCCACTAACATTGCCCGCAAAAGGAGCTCGGATGTCGCCGACACTGGCCAACTCGACAATCTCTTCTTTAGACAGAGTTGCCACAACCTGCGTGCCTGCCACAGCCTCCGGCTCAAAGACATAAACCCGCTCATGGTGATCCACGTTCAGGTAGACATTGGTCTCGCCGTCGTCGTTCTTCTGAACAGGGCCGACTTCCAACATATGTTCCTTGCCAGAGTGATCCTTGAAGGTGATGCTTTCACCCAAATCAAAGCCGCCTTGACGGAGGAAGATGGACGGGGGCAGAACATAGGACTTGCCAAATTTTTCTTCAAACTTAAAGAAGTTGACCGCATCATTGGGATGCTGGAGATAGGTGACCAGCTGTTGTTCTGTAGGTTCACAACCCAAGCGTTCGGTCAGGGTCTCGCGCTCCTGCTCGATATCCATGTCTTCGATATCATCAATCCCGCCTTCTTCCTCAAGGATGGTCTTCCAGTCCGGTCCAAAGACCTTTTCAAAAATCCATTCATCTGGCTGGTAAAAGGGGAAAGGTCCGTACTTGCCAAGGAGAAGATTTTTTAGGTCTCCGGACGGTGCTTCATAGCGACCGTCCAGGACATTAGAAACCGCTGTTGTCCAGAGGATCTGGGAACCAGGGGTTACACTCCAATAATTACCCAATTCCTTCTGGACCTTGGGCAATTCCTTATGGAGGATGTCCGGCATCTTATCCAGGAAGCCGCCCTTAACAGCCTGCTCCAAGCTGGACCCCATAGCTCCGCCAGGAAGTTTGTGGATCTGCACGGTGGGCTGAAAGCCCTTGATCTGGGATTCAAACTGGGCATAATGCTGACGCTCATCCTTGATAATATCAGAAGAGGCGATCACTGCTTCTTCATCAATGCCCACAGCGGTCTTGCCCAGATCCTTCAGAGTTTGGATAACGGTCAGGATGGGGGGAGGACCGTAGAAGCCGGTAAAGGCGTGATCAGAGGCATCAACAATCTTGGCCCCGTTCATGACCGCCTCGACAATACGACCAACATCATTGCCGTCCGTATTATGGCCGTGGTAATGAATAATAATATCTGGATAGGCCTGCTTAATAGCATCCACCAGCTCACCGATGCGACGCGGAGTACCTAAGCCACCGTGATTTTTGATGCAGAGGGTGATGTCCTCGCCAGTAACATCCAGGATATCCTGGACCTTATTGACATAGTACTCATTGGTATGCTCCGGTCCGGTGGAGAAGCAAATGCAGGGCTCATTGATCTTGCCTGCCTTGGCCACCTCTTCAAACACAGCCTGCATATTAGGAATATGGTTCATGAAGTCAAAGGTCCGCCAAACGTCTACGTACTTGGCAAACTCCCGAACCGTGAAGCGGATCACATTCTGCGGGTAAGGACGGTAGCCAAACAGGTTCACACCCCGACAGAGGGTCTGGAACATGGTGTTGGGCATGGCCTCACGCAGTAATTCCAGCTTGAGAAAAGGATCCACCTGCTTACGGAGGATGTCCACATGCACGGAAGCACCACCGGTGATCTCCAATGAAAAATAACCAGCTGCCTCTCTGGCTTTCGCAGCCATCAAGTCGGTATGCAGCAATATGCGGTTCTTATAATCGGACTGGGACATATCCCGGGCCGTATTGGTGATATAATAGCCATCAGCCTCACGCAATGCCTTGAGCACTACTGCTGTCTCCATATCCTGGGTAATTCGTGTCATAACTTTGTATCCGTGAAATATTCTTTGATTATTCGTTTTCTTTCGATCCCCTGCTTGCGTAGTTCGTTCCGCCGATTACGCCGCGTAGGTATTTTCACCTTTCTGATGAATCTCTGCGATCAGACGGGCCAGCTTGTTCACTTCACTGGCATCCTCTTCGTAATTCAAGAGATTATCATGAGTGTCGAGAAATGAGGTATCAAAATTGCCTGCTTGAAAATCAGGCTCGTCAAGCAGATTGAGAAAGAAAGGAATAGTCGTCTTCGGACCGCTGATAACAAAGTTATTCAGACAACGTCTGAGTCGATCCACGGTTTCGTGCCAGGACCAACCGAACACGGTCAGCTTGACCAGTAAGGAGTCATAGACTTGGGGAATGGTGTAGCCCTGGTAGCAGAAGCCGTCCAGACGTACGCCGTAACCACCCGGTGAGCGATAAACCCGAACTGTTTTACCACCTTCGGGCATGAAATTATTCTTAGGATCTTCAGCATTGATTCGCAGCTCCACCGCATGGCCACGCAACTGGACCTCATCCTGACCGAAGAGTAATTCTTTGCCCAGGGCCAATTTAATCTGGGTCCGGACAATATCAATACCGGTGATCATCTCGGAGACCGTATGCTCCACCTGGATACGGGTATTGATCTCCATGAAGTAATAACTGCCGTCGCTGTCAAAGAGAAACTCCACTGTGCCTGCATTGAAATAATTGGCAGCCTTGGCAGCTTGCACAGCGGTCTGGCTGATGTCTTCCTGCTGCTCTGGGGTCAGCTGGAAAGCCGGAGCTATTTCGACGAGTTTCTGGTTGCGACGCTGAATAGAACAGTCGCGGGTGCCGAGATGGACCGTATGTCCGGTACTGTCGGCAATAATCTGGACTTCAATATGCTTGGGATTGACCACCACCTTTTCCAGGTACACGGAATCGTCATTAAAAGCAGCCTGGGACTCTGCACGGGCAATTTCGTACTGTTCCCCCAGCTCTTTCTCTGTCTCGACCCGTCGGATGCCGCGACCACCGCCACCGGAGGTTGCCTTGAGCATGATCGGGTAACCGTACTTCCTGCCGAACTCCCTGGCCTCTTCCAGCCCTTCTTCACCGGCCTTCAGGTTCTGCGTCCCCGGAACCATAGGGATACCAGCTTCAGCCATGATTGTCCGGGCCATGACCTTATTGCCCAATTTATCAATGGCATCCGAAGAGGGGCCTATGAAAATAATACCCGCGTCTTCGCAGGCCCTGGCAAAATCGGCATTCTCAGCTAGAAAACCGTAGCCGGGATGAATCGCCACTGCACCGCTCTTAATGGTCGCATTAATAACCTTATCAATGTTCAGATAATCACAACGGGGGCCGTCGCCGAGCCAGATCGCTTCATCAGCAATGCGTATATGTTTAGAATCCTTGTCAGGAGTTTCATAAATAGCTACAGCTTCGTAGTTTAATTCCTGGATAGCCCGGATAATCCGTATAGCTATTTCCCCCCGGTTAGCAACAAGTATTTTTGTTTTCACTGGTTCAGCCTTTCTGAGATTTTTGATTAATGTGATGACAGGTCAAGTTGAATGAAATTGGATACTGCAATCGTATTTTTTGAAAAAATATGAGGGAAGGTTGTAATGATAACAGAAATTCTTTTATTAGGCAAGTGAAAGGTCTTAAACGAGCTGGATTATCTCGTTTAAATACTGTTGGAACAACGGGTTAAAACAAAAAGGGGCCACTCACTCCGCAGCCCCTTTTTTTGAGCGATACCCGCAGAAAGCAGGATTAGGTAATCAGGTGTTACTGCAAAACCGGGCGGGCATTGAGCGGCTGAATCGGACGATTATTTGGATGCTTCAGAGCCTCAGCAAGCTGCTTGACCTGCGCTTCCGAGACCGAGACAGGATTTTTCATAACCAGCCAAAGCACCCCCTCTGTACAAGGTGGAGTGGTCAGCGAGCCGTTGAAGCGGTAGTACTCCTTGTTCTCCGGCATCATACGATCTGCCCTGACCTGTGAGGCCATACCTGCCTTCTTGCCCGCTTCAGTAGGCATCTGCTGCCATATTTTTTTCAGCTCAGCATTTTCCTTGCCAATAGTGTACATCACCGCGATAACGGCAAGGTTGCCATGAGTATCAGTATGGACAAAATGGGCTTCCATAGGAAAGTGTTTGCCGTTAATTAAATTTTCACTGGGAGTATGAAAATGAAATTGCTTCAGGGTAAAAACGTTTCCGTTCACCGTCATGGTGGAGCCTGCGGTGTACTCAGCCTGAATGGCATGGCCGTTATGCACAACCTCGGTCACCAGCCCTGTATAGTTAAAGCTAATAGGTTCCAGCTCTGATTCGATGAGACCGGTCAGATCAATGGGTGACTGATTGGCACCAGCAGCACAGAGAGCATAGGCAGGATCTAAGGCCCCCCAGTGTTCTGGAGCACCTTCTCCTGTGTATCCCCAGTGTCCACCAGAGGCCAAGGCATTTCCCGCCATCAGCATCAACGCTGCGGTGACAGCCGATATTATCTTCTTCATAGCATTCTCCTCCTCGGTTTTCGGCAAAAAAACGTACCGTAGTGCTTGGATTGTTATAATGGCTTGTTTGCTTCCATATGCAGGACCAGATCAAGCATCCGATTCGAATACCCCCACTCGTTATCATACCAAGACATAACCTTAACCGACGTCCCCAGCACGCGGGTGCAGAGGCTATCCACAATGGAGGAATGGGGATCGCCCTGAAAATCAATGGACACCAGCGGCTCATCACAATAACGAAGGACACGACCATCCGCCTCCTGAAGCGCCTTGTTGACTTCCGTCACAGTGGTCTCACGCTCAACCTCCATAACCACATCCACCAACGAAACATCAGGGGTCGGAACCCGGACAGCCAGTCCGTCAAATTTATTTTTTAATTCCGGAATAACCAAGGCCACAGCTGAAGCAGCACCGGTATTGGTGGGAATCATGGACATGGCCGCAGCCCGTGCCCGGCGTAGATCGGAATGGGGAAAATCGAGCAGGCGTTGATCCCCGGTATAGGCATGAACCGTGGTCATGAGTCCCCGCTTGATTCCGAAGTTATTCAGGATAACCTGGGCCACTGGAGCAAGACAGTTGGTGGTACAAGAGGCATTGGAAACAACATGATGCCTGGTCGGATCATATTCATCCTCATTGACGCCCATAACAAAGGTCTTTACCCCGCCCTTGGCTGGCGCAGAGATAATCACCTTGGAGGCTCCGGCATCAATATGGGAACCTGCGGTTTCTTGATCTCTGAAAAGACCTGTACATTCCAAGACGTATTCTGCCCCCATCTCTTTCCAAGGGATATCTGCTGGGTTTCGATGACTGAATACCTGGATATCTCGACCGTCAACGATGATACCCTCATCACTGCTTGTGATATCGGACGGACTTACTCCCATAACCGAATCGTATTTCAACAGATGGGCAATGGTTTTGATATCGGTGAGATCGTTAATACCGACAACTTCAATATCTGTAAATGCCTTGTCTTCACTGAGTGCCCGAAAGATATTTCTTCCAATGCGCCCGAACCCGTTTATTCCGATTTTTATGCTCATAATGCCTTCCTTTTTTCTGTTATTTCCTGGAAAATCAATTCTCCGGCAGATCTCCGGCAGATATATTCTTCTTCTCTTCAAGAGGATGCCAGGTGCAGAAAAAGGAGTATCCTCTCCTGACAGCCTGTTCGCCCCATTTCTATGCCGCACCCAAAAAAGCGCTATTTTTCTGGATCAACAGCTGCAATTCCTCGATTTTCGCCCCTGCTTCGTCACATCCTTCATCAAACTCCAAGGCCCTTTTATACATAATCAAAGCCCGAGTATACCACTGACCACTCATATAACTGCTGCCAGCTGCACAAAATCCCTGAGCCGGGGTATTGAAAAACATATCAGCAAAGACATCAGCAAGCCCCTCTCCCCAAAGATCCTCCACGATATCTTCCTGTTCTACCAAAAAACGAACCAGCAGAAAATTATCAGCAAGACCGGTTAGCATGGTGCGCAGCATATTATTGGTTTGACCGAAAAGAAAGGCCAACTGCTCCATCTGCTGCATAACATCAACCGCAACGCGTTTGATCAGGTTCTTGCGATCCATAACCTTTGCCAAGCGGGAAGCAGGAAGATTTTGCGGCTGAGATCGATTTTCCCGGACCGCAGTCATCTGTCGACTTTTAAACGTCGCATTTCCGTAATTATTGAGGATGTGAACATCCTCCCTGAGCCGTATAGCTTCATGGAAGATGGCCCCCATGAGCCAATCAACCAAAGAGCCTTCGACATTTTCTTCATGCTCTCCTTCCGGCCAGACACGACGGCAGAGCTCCCGCGAAGTCCAAAGGGGTCCTTTGTCGGTCTCTTCCCCGATCATCCAATTCAATTGGTCCCAAATCCTGCAATGGGCATTTTCACCGTGATGATGGAGTAAATAGCAACTGCTGCCCATGGCCGAGCCCCGGCAGTCGCAATAGGAACGATACAGTTTCTGAAACGAATAGGTCAGGGTAAAAAAATCCGCAAAAAACTGACGAACAAAAAAATTTCTCTGCCGATCAAACCAGCTGTTACGATAGCGACGCCCGCCCTGTGTACCCCTCTCTATCCCAACGTCATTCGTACTATAAGGAGTTCCCTTGTCTTGCGTAGTCATAGAAAAATATCAGTCACAGGAAATTATAAAATCACAAGGCCTTTTGATAAAGCGAAAGATAATCATCCATCACATGCTGCCAACTATGATGGGTTCGGATATGCTCGACAGCTGTCCGCCGCATGACAGCCAGCTGCTCCGGTGCGTCTCGATATATCTCCAAAGACTGGCTCATAGTCTCCGCAAGGGCATCCGGGGTATGTTCCTGGTAGGCAAATCCGGTTTCTCTGTCCAGCACTTTGACCAACCCACCCACATGGTGAACAATGGGAAGGTTGCCAAAGAGTTGGGCAATATAATCTGTGAGGCCGCAGGGTTCGTAGAGAGACGGGATGAGAAAAAAATCTCCGGCTGCGTATATTTTAAGGGCCAAATCAGGATCATACCCTTTCAGAAAACAAATCTGGCCACGAAAGGTATCATCCTCCGTCAAATCTTGCAATTTCTGCTCTAAGGCACTATTGCCGCTCCCAAGAATCAAGAGCTGAAAATCCGTGGTCATAGTGGCAATAAGCAAGGAAACGGCCTGTAGGAGGATATCCACCCCTTTCTGGGCCGTCAATCTGCCGATAAAGGTGAACAACGGTGATTCTGGCGTATCGCCTAAAGAACCATACTGCTCAACAGCTGCCCAATGCCCGTTTTCACGAGATGCTTCACAACATGCGTGCAACATCTCCTCTTTACACAGTCTCTTACCGTCCAGTTCCCCAGTTTCCGGGTTGAAGTCGGCAGCCAAACCCATTTTTTTGCCCTGGGTCGGGTTAAAGTCTTCAGGATTAACCCCATTGGTGATTCCGACCAGCTCAACACCCTTTTTTAGGAACTTATGTCCAAGCAAGCCCGTCCGACTGTCCTCATCGGTTTCCTGGAGTTCACGGGCATAATTCTCACTCACCGTGTTTATCTGCGCATAGCCAGCAGCAGCAACAAAGGGGTTAAAGGCCTTATTGAACAGCCCGGAACGAAGAACAGATTCCGGTAGCCCAGTGATCGCCTTGGCAAAATCCAGATCATCCACATCCTGATGATAGCCGAGTCCGGCATTATGGACCGTGACCACGGCACCGGTTTGGCAGAAAAACTGGCGGTATCCGCCATGCTCCCGAAGCATGGCCGGCAGAATGGCTGCATGGCCGTCATGGCAATGAATAATATCCGGTCGCAGATCCAGGAGAATCATCAGGTCCAGAGCTGCCTTTTGGAGCAGAACATTCATGGCAAAAAAATCAAAATGACCTGTCCCTGCCTTTTGCCATTTTTTCTCTTTCTCTTCTGCCGGAGTATAGGTGTAGACAGCCTGTTTTTCCGCAAATCGCCGCGAGTCCAGCAGGTAAATCAGCACCCCCTGCTCTTCTTTCATCCACAGAGCAACCGACTCCCTTCGCTCCTTGTCTGGATAATTCATGTCCACATCAAAAACCGTGGGTATTTTCGCGGCCTCCTCGCGACAAGGAAGCTGGACCCGTTTGAAGCCAAGAGCACCGGCAGCCATAAATCCGTAACAGGGTAACACGACTCGAACATCACAACCGGCATGTCGTACTAAGGCTTCCGACAGTTGCCGACAGACATCCTTTACGCCCCCGGCCCCGGCCACGCCGTCGTACTCGCGGGTAACCATCAAAACCTTATTGATCTTTTTCACAGTCTTTTGTCCTGATCGTTGTTCGGTGATATTTTGCAGTATTTTTCAGTGGTTTGCAGTTTCTTATACCCTGCTTATTCGCTTGTCAATATTGCCTGCTGACGAAGAAGATGATCTGCGAGCGTCAGGCGTACCATTGCTTCACAGACCGGGATTATTCTCGGAATCGCTGAAATATCATGGCGTCCCCCCACCTTGATACTCACCGGTTCATTTGCCGTATTCACGGTTTGCTGTTCCTTATGGATAGAGGGAATGGGTTTGACCGCCACCCGGACGATTATTTCCTCTCCATTACTGACCCCGGCCAAGATTCCGCCTGCATTATTGCTGAGAAATCCTCCTGGGGCAATGGCGTCATTATTTTCAGAGCCCAGCATTTCTGCGACCTGGAAACCGGAACCTATTTCGACTCCTTTCACCGCGCCGATGGACATCAGGGCACGAGCCAATTCCGCATCAAGCTTATCAAAAACCGGTTCACCAAGACCGACCTTGCAGCGTGCTCGAATTTCGACAATCCCCCAAGGGTATCGCCTTGACTGCGCACCTCTCTGATCCGCTCTTCCATTCGTTCTGCGGCTGCATTATCCGGGCAAAAAAGGCGATTCTGCTCAATCTGATCAAAATCACGCTGTTTCGCTTTGATCCCGCCTAAAGCCACCGTATAGGCCTGCACTGACATGCCATGTCGATCAAGAAGCTGTTTGGCCACGGCTCCGGCTGCCACCCGAGCTGCTGTTTCGCGGGCAGAAGCCCGCCCGCCGCCTCGATGGTCACGAATGCCGTATTTTTTTGATAGGTCAAATCCCCGTGGCCGGGTCGAAAGGCATCCTGCAAATGGCTGTAGGATTTAGAATGGGCGTCTTTATTAAAGATAACCAGGGAAATCGGCGTGCCTGTGGTCTTGGGAGAGGTGCATCCTTCCGGCTGAAAGATCCCTGACATAATTTGCACCATGTCCGGCTCGTTGCGCGGAGAAGTAGCCCCGCCTTTTCCCGGACGACGACGTTCCAGTTCCGCCTGAATAATCTCAGGAGTCAGATCGATCCCCGGAGGACAGCCGTCAATAACCGCACCAAGCGCGGTGCCGTGCGATTCACCCCAAGTTGTCACCTTGAAGACTGTGCCGAATGTGCTTCCTGCCATGAAGATACTCTCATCAGTTGCAAATTTTCAGAAACGACAACTGCCCTTGTTTTCCCCTGTTCGGCATTCCAAGCCGAATTTTGCAGTCACCAATCTATGTATTTAATCCCTTTTCGGAACGATGACAAGTGATTTGAACGCGATTAAATTTGATCAATAATATTGAGGTATTAATTCGAAAAAAGGAGGGGGTACTTGTTGGATAGGTAAAGGAAGAAGGGGTGCCAGCATGGGGTGGCGATCCTTCGTTATTTAAAGCCCTCCCCTTCAAATTTACCTCCAGATCCACGGGGCAATCCGTCCTGATTCACCCCATAATCCTTTTTTTTGTGCCTTGGCTTCCTCTTCATACCTAACCCAATCAGCACAAAATGACTCATCGCATGAAGGTTGATAAACCCAAGCATAGCCAGCTTTTATCATCAACTCATTAATATTCTTGCCACCGGCAAACACAAGGGCAACATCTGTATTATCATCTTTTTTGTCATAGACCTTTTCTTGTATTTTTTTCTTAAAAACTTTTTTTCTAAAAAAATCTTTTGCTTCCTGCCCAAAAGGCTGATCCTCTTCTGGAGCATCAATGCCATAAAGGGATATTTTTTTATGGCCCTTTTTATTTGTTCCCAATGTATCCGAATTCAAAATACTTGAAACTACAGCATTTATTGTTACAGGTAATTTCTTCTCCTGATCTTCCGACGTGCTTGAAGAAGAAAATCTTCTTGGAGAAGTGTAACTTGCTGTTGGGCTATATGTATTTGATGATTTCTTTCTCCTAGAACGTCTTTGCGATGAATAACTTGGTGATGAATAACTTGGCGATGAATAACTTGATTTTTTTTGAGACGAACTTCCACCGCATTTTGCAGATAAAGGAGTGCCATCGCAGCAACTACCACCACATACTCCACTGTGATGAGAACAGCAACCACGCCTACCGAAACTCGCGTTTGGCCCTAAACACAACGAAAAGGATATAATGCATATTAATATTATTTTTTTCTGCATGAGCTTTTATTGATTTCCTTGAACTAGAATAATTCTTATTTCATTCCGGTTACCTTTCTTCTTTTTTCTAAAAACCTTAGACCCTAAAAGATAAACAACCTGAATTCAAGTGATAAGTGAACCGAGAAAGAAAAAGGAAAGCGGTAGCCTCACTTCATTTTCGCGCTACCCACCTGAGAACAGGTGTCATATCTCATGACGGCATCTTAGAAAAGCAGGGTTGGTGAGCTGTAACAGGGGGTGTTTTATGCGAATGATGCGGGTTACAGGACGGGATTATCGCTTCGAATCCCAAAGTTTGGGAGAAAAAAAACCGGGTCGCTGACTGATTAGACACCAGCAAAATAAGCATTTGAATGCAGAAATGGGCATAAGAAGAGAATTGCTTACATATTCTCCATTTTCTCAAGAACAAAAAACTGCCAACCAACAGAACTTTCAGGAATTTTAAATCCGATTTCCAGCTTGGTATCTGTTTTCCTCATCCATCGAGGGTATGCTGACATCAAATAGTTTTTTCTCGTTCGGTTCGATAACTCACCGCTGTCAGCATTCTTGCTGACTATAGTGGTTGAAATTACAATTCTAAATTTCCTTATTCGCCAAATCGTAGCACTAAAAAACAATGAGAGGTTAGGCCAGAAAATTACCTGCGAACCTATCGAGGTAAAAGTTACCCGGAATCCGTTATAAGACACATCCGTCAGCAAGCCCTTGTAATAACACCCATAATCCAAAAAGGTAACAGTGTCTCCCGATAGGTCAACTCGCTGGAATCTACGTTTATCAAATTGCACATTCATATCCCCCTCTTTTTTCCAAAAACTAGTGAAAAAACATTACACCTTATTTTCCCTTTAAATTGACAAAATCACCGAAAAGCCGGGTAGAGGCCCTTGTAAAGAAAAAAAGAGCAGGTAAATAAGAAGCCTACCAAATAGCTCGCAACCCTGCTGACTTACGAACCTGATCAATCCTGCGCTCCAACTCCACTCGCCAATTGGCATGGATACGGGCCGCAGAAGGCGCGATCAGCTCAGGCAGACCATACACCAGACGATCGGCAGCCCGGCTGGCCTCAATGACCGCCTCAATGGAACGTGCCCCAAATTTATACTCACCAAGAAGTAAACGGAGCAGCAGCCCAGAACTTTTTCGAGCGGCTTTTTTCCAATGGGTCTGCATCTGATGGGCGATAATGAGGGCGCGTTTATGAAGAATCCTGCGCAACTCCTCTAAATCTTCCTCTGTGGCTGACTCTTGCAGCAAATGCGCTGGTATTTCAATGCCGTCAATATCCAAAACAACCCGGAGACGACTCATGAAGTCAGGTATTTTCAGCGTCTTGGACTTTATCAGCTGTTCCGTATTTTCAGGAGAAAGCAGATCCTCCATCCCCTCCCAGCTCGCCTTGACCCCGCCTGCAAAGACAAAGATAGCCCGTCCAATATGGTAGGGGATGCCATGAACATAGGTAACCCCATCCTGCATTGAGGGCAGAAAGAAGCGAAGATAACCGAATTCATCCCCGTTATATCGACAGTCGAATTCATCCCAGAAAGCAATAGGCACCCGGCCCCTGGCCACCGAAGCCCTGATCGGATCAATTGCTGCATTGATTTCTTCAGGGCTGGCAAATTGCGTGAGATTAAATTCAAAAAAATCAAAAGGATTTCCATCGTAATGACGAGCAATTTCATCCGCGACCTGTTTTACAGCAAAGGATTTCCCTGAACCTGGGGGACCAAATACCCCGATACAGAGAGGACGCAGCACGGCTTCCTTGGAGACATAGGAATCCATGACTTGGTGCAGGGTGATGACCGGATCAATTTCCGCCGGATCCGTGGTTCGCAGATGACCAATCTGACACATGGGGAGATGATCAAAGCCGCTACCGCGATTGACCTCTTCCTTCAGGGAGTGCAACACGGAAATAATAGTATCAATATGACCGGCGTATCGAACCCCGTCGTTTTGCAGGTTACAATGCGATGCATACTTGCGATGAAAAAAGGAACGCAAGGCCTTTTTCTTTTCCTCTCCCCAAGACTGACTGGCCACCAGAGCTAAATTTTTTTCAAATTCTGTGGAAGTTTTTGGTAATTCGACAAAATTAGGGTCGCTCCTTATCATCTCAGGAGAGGCACAGGGGCAATCATTCTGACAGCTGGAAGCTTGGTCCTGCCAAGCAGACCTCAGACGTGTGCCACGTTCTTCGCCACATTCAACAGCAGAGCACGGCCAGTCAGCCGGGCAAACCGAGCCGAAATCCAGTTCCGGCAATTCGAGTTGTCCATCAAAATGGTATCCGTGATCATTGAGTACTTTCCAATTGACCAGTACCTGCTTTGAAAAAGCAAAAAAGCAATTACGGCAGAAATCAAGGCAATTAAAACGAAAGATATTTATGGTCAGCATGGCAGTGACCATAGTGTCATAGCAGGGCACAGAGCCGCGTTTCTTAAACGAGCTTTTTTTCGGCAACATACCTTTACGGTATCGGAAAAAAGTGCCGCCCGGACCGACATAAAGAATGGCATGGGGAAACATTTCCACCACAATATGGCAGAGAAAACGTTTAGTCTGCGGATCCCAGAGACCTACCTCGCTTGTCTTGAGCGCCCGCAGACACATGGCAACAATACTTTCCCAGGTGACAGCAGAGTCCATTTCCATACGGGTGGTTTCCAGGTCGGAAAGGCGGCAAAAAAGGGTAAAGCGTTTTCCAAGCCGCTGTGCCCACTCCTGCCAATGGGCAACAGATATTCCCATAGCGATGCACCACATGTCAGGATTCAGGCCCATCATATCGTCACACACCTGTGGGGGAACGCCAGAGTCGTCTATCAGCACCATCCCGGTGTTATTGCCCACAATGGAACACTCATGCTCGCTGATCACAAAGGCGGGCGAATTTTTCACGCGCTCCTCGGACGGCAGCAGCTGGTTCACCATAAACCAACCGTCATGATCATTCACCCCACCGGTTTTCTGCCTTTTAAAAATTTGATACACCTGCTTCTCTGGCCCATAAGTGAGACATTCCACCTGAGGCGTAAGGCCTGATTCAGCAAGATAAGAATTCAGCCATGTCAGGCATTGTTCCAATCTTCCCTT
>MTKO01000127.1 GCA_004028505.1 Candidatus Electrothrix aarhusensis | reverse complement strand
TGCGGCCTCAATGGTTCTGGCCCGATCAGCAGCCGAGATACCTGTGGTCACACCGGTACGAGCCTCGATGCTGATGGTAAATCCGGTTCCGTAGGGTGACTGATTATCCTGCACCATCATGGGCAGGCCCAACTGGTCAATAATATCCGGGCTCATGGTCAGGCAGATCAGGCCACGACCGTGAGTAGCCATAAAATTAATGGCCTCCGGGGTCACGGACTCAGCAGCCATGCAGAGGTCACCCTCATTTTCCCGGTCTTCATCATCCACAAGGATGACCATTTTACCGGCCTTGATATCTTCAACGACTTCTTCTATAGGACTGACAGCCATGATGCTCACTCATTGTTTTGAACACCCGGTCGCAGGCAACCGAATGATGCGTTTATTTCAATTATCTTAAAAATCCGTGCTCTGCCAGGAAAGCCGGATTAATTTTACTTTCACTTGCCCCGGAAGGTTGCTCCCCGAGTAATTTTTCAACATATTTACCGATGATATCCACTTCCAGATTAACCCGACTGCCTTGCCGGAGATGACCCAAAGTGGTGATCGCCAGGGTATGGGGAATTATCGACACGGAAAAGCGATTACCGGAGCAGGAATTCACTGTCAGGCTGACCCCATCAATCGTAATCGACCCCTTCTCGATAATGTATTTGCTCAATCCCGCATCAAGGGAAAAGGTAAACAGGGTAAAATCACCCGCCGCCTTGCGTTCCTCAACTCGTCCCAGGGTATCTACGTGACCGCTGACAAGATGGCCACCCAGTCGGTCAGCCAGACGCAGGGCTCGCTCCATGTTGACCTTGGAACCGACCTCCAATTGCCCCAGACTTGTCCGGGTCAGACTTTCCGGCGAGACATCCGCCAAAAAACGACGACCTTTGATGTCACGGGCCGTCAAGCAGGCCCCATTAACAGCAATGGATTCACCCTCTTCCGGATCGATCAGTTCAAATCCCGCCTCCAGGCAGAAAACCATTCCTCCACCTGAAGGTCGTTTTTCAATAACCGTCCCCAGTCCCTGAATAATACCGGTAAACATGGATCAGGCCTGCTCCAGCTCATCCGCAAGGGCGGCAAATTCCTCGGCCTTGCGTTTATGCTTAAAATTCTTATGGATGGAGGCAACCGTGCGATAGGTATCAGCAGCTTTCTTATTTTCTCCTTTTTCCTGATACAGCTGAGCAATCACCGCCATAACCTCAACCATCCCTTTGGGATTTCTGGTCAGATGGTAATGCTCAATCATATCAAAAAGGATCTCCATTGCCTTGTCCAGCTCGCCCTGCTCTCGGTAGATCGCAGCGATTTTCTTATTCAGGGACAAGGTGGAAAAGGAGTCTTCTTCTTTCTCGCAGATGGCATAGGCCCGCCGATAATGCTCCAAGGCCGCTGCAAAATCTTTCTTTGCCAAACAGACATCGCCGAGTCGGTCCGAGGCGTTGGCAACGCCCTGCTCATCACCTTTTTCCTCAAATGCTTTCAAGGCATTATGAAAGGACATAGCAGCCATGCTATGATCACCTTTTTTAAACTGCTCACGACCTTCAAGGTAGTCGCGTTTGGCGGGATCTTTTTTCAGCTCTTCTTCTCGGGCTTTTTCTGGGTCAGCCGGACCGATGGAGCTCAGCGGTTGGATAGATGTAGACATTGGTTTTCTCCGTTCTTATATATCGTTTAAAATCGGTAAGTCATTATATGGTAGCGAAAACAAAGAGTTCCTAGCTTTAGGATGTCGAAGATATTTCCCTTTGCAACGCTTCTACTTCTTCCAGAGTCAAACCTGTCATGGCCGCAATTGTTTGCACATCAAGCACATCGGCCTTCAGCAGGTTGACTGATATTTCTCGTTTTTCTTTCAGCATACCAATTGTATATGAAGACTCTATCATGCTCGCTTGGTAGTGAAGATCATCCTGGTATTTTTCGTATGCAAGGCGTTCCTGTTCTGGAAGTTTTAAAATATCTAATTCCTGTTTAGCTTTTATCAACCCCTTGGCTTTGAAATTTTCTTTTATTTCCTCATTTTTTAAAAAATATATCCATTCATCAAGAGTATCTTTCGCAATATCATTAAAATTATTTACCTTTACAAGGTAATACTCAGGAAAAATCTGATGAATTTTATTTTTTTTGTACAGTACCTGCTGATCTTTGGAAAGCTCCAGAACATCTTGGTGATGAAAGCCGTGAAAAGACGTTACACCCTGATAAATATAGTCCTCGCCATGACCTAAATCGAAATAAAGAATATTAATTGATATGACTTTGACAACTTTTGAATATGGATCACCTTCGTCAAGGTGTTCGGTGAGTACCTTGGATGTGCCGTAGAGGATTCTTTGCAGATAATCAAACTCCCGGTCATACTGAACTTCAATAATAATTATTTCATTCTTCTGATTTTTTACTTTAAGATCAACGCGATTAAATTTATCACGATAGTCTTCTTTGTTACCCTCGCTTTCAAGAATTTCGAGTATACGGATGTTATCGTTTAAGAGTTCACTGAGGAATCCTTCTAAAATCTCAAAATTGGCTTTGCTTCTCAAGAGCTTTTTCATTGCCCAATCAAAGCTGATCAGTTTTCTTTTTGACATTTTTCTCCTACCAACATATTGAACCGCTTAAACAGAGAGCGAAAAAAATCCCTTGGTGCGCCCGGCTCACCCTACTAGGCACTTTACACATAATTTGAAAGGAAATTTTGAATACCAGTAAGCATGTTGCCAACTTGATCTCTCGTGAATTTATCAAAGTCACCATGCACAGCACTGTTTCTAATATCTGCCCAAGCTCTTAATTGCTTTGCGAGTACTTCGTTAAAAATATTTCTTTTTTTGAGCGCTTCAATAAGAGCGTTTAACATTAACGGTTTTCCATTTTCATTTACAATAGATATTGCAGGCTGCTGTTGTTGACACATACTTCTTAAATTTTTTTCCAGCACTGCTCCAGCAAGTACTGCGGCAGGAACATACTCATATTTCCCACGCACGCCTTCTTTAAGTAGTGATTCGGCTTGTCCTAAATAATCGGCTGCTAATTCAGATTCAATCTCTAAGTACATATTTCCAAGGAATTCGTGCTCAAGATCATTACGTATTGATTTTAAAAAAGAAATTCCAAAATTAAGCACATCTGGTTTATTGACCAAAGAGTTAAATCCTTCTACAGTTGCGCGGTGTATGCTATTTGAAGGAATAATATTGTCAAGCAATGTCGTACAGTTTGTACGCCACTCGACAAATTGAGACCAATCTACATTTGTGACTTGTCGGCTTGATCCTACTTCACCTGTAATACGGTTTCGGTGACCAGGAATTGTTCGACTTGTAACAGAAACTTTTTGCCCCTTATCGATTAATTCGTCGATCCTGTTAAGATATTTTTGCTTGGTTTTTGGTGGCAGCATTTATGAATTAAGCATCAATGATAAATGGAATATCTGCTCGACATAACAGATTATAATCGGCTATTTCTTCTTAAGACTCTCCATCCGCTTCCAAAGCCGACACAAAGCCTCCCGAGCCTCAGGATTCGCAACATTTTCCGCCATAGATCGGAATTGCCGTTCAGCATCAGAATCAACATCAAGAGGAGGAGGAACATATTTTTCTTCAGGAGTGTCAATAAGCTCTGCGGGTTGCAGTGCCCAGCGGAGATCCTCAACAGTCAGAGCACCTCGCAAAAAGACATTAATCTTAGCAATGATATCTGTTGAGCTGAAATGCATCTGCTGCATCCAGAGAGAATTATGCGCATAAACCCAAAGCTCTTTTCTGCGAAAATAGGCAGGCATGCTGTGCTCGGCAAAGGCATTGCCTACCAACTGAGGCCAGTGATGGGTCAGCTTGAAAAGATGCCACTGATTTCCCCATTGCTGGTGTCCATAGACATCAGACAAGCTATCAGCCAATGAGACAAGTTTTCTTCTCAATTTTTCAACCATACCGCTGCTAAAATGCTCCTGATACAGGAAGGAAAAATTTGAAGTATAACAGAACACCGGTATGGTGTATACCCTTTTTCCGTAGAGTTCAGGAGATAAAAAAGGACAGCCTTCACAATACATGAAAGATGTCCTCTCGTCGTCAGCATCAATACTCAGCCTCACAAATCGAGGAGAAGGCTTTTCTCATTTAACATACGATACAGGGAGGATGAAGAAAAAATTATTACCCTCCGAGGTTTTTTCATACCCTACAATCCCGCCATGAAGCTCAACAACATGTTGGATAAAGGCAAGCCCATGACCAGTACCGTAGATCCCCTTGCTGCCTTTCCCACGTACCCCTTCCTGAAAAATGCGCGGTGCTTCTTCCGGATCAAGATGAGGTCCCGTGCTGAACACATTGAACTTGACGCCCTGCTCGCCACATTCTGGAAAATCATCAACAACTTCACGTCCGTAGGCGATGGCCTTGCGTTTTCCCCCTTTCCTCGTGATAACTTCGCCTGTATACTTGGTCGCATTGGAAAAAAGATTGGCGTAGACCTGTGAAAGAAGACCGATATCAACGATCAGCTGAAATTCTTCATCCAGCATATTATTCGGGCGATCCACAGTGATATTTGCCGAACGTAATCGACTGGCATAGTTCTCCAGCTGGGGCAGGATAATTTCCTTTTCCACAAAACACCGTTTGGGATGAAGGACTAAATGGCCACTCTCAAAATGTTCGCGACGAAAAAGGCTTTCTAAAAACAAACTGATATTAGAATGATGTTTAACTATTTCAGAATGATAAAAAAGCAAATCATCACCCAGTCGATCACACCGACTCAAACAGCTTTCGCACTGATAAGAGGCAAGCTCAGGACCGTTAGTTTTGCGAATCTCATTCCGAAGATCTTCAAGCTCTGCTATTTTTTTACGAAGTTTATTAAAAAGATGCCGGAAATACATATTCGGCACAATCACATTATGCTCAATATCCATCACCAAGGTATTAATGAACTTCAGGTGATCAATATTTTGGAGCGCAATAAGTCGATTATGCAAGTTATAGCCGATCCGGTTTGTGTACTTACTCAGGAAAAAACGATCATCTGCGGAGAGCTTATCCAAAGGAAAAACACTGAACACCCCCAGGATTCGATTCCTGTTGTATGCTTTATTAGAGAGACAGCGGTGCGCCCTCTCTTCCTGTTCTATTTCTTCGAAGAGCCCTCCCCCGCCACTGGGCATCTTGCTATAAATAGGAACAATATAAGAATTTTCACACTCGTATGGCTCAATGCTCAAGGTAACATTCTCTGGAGCCACTGTTTTTTGGGGGCAAATCCCCTGGATACTGTCACAAGCCAGATAGAGCTCCCTTGTTTCTTCATCCAGGAGATACAACGCGCTGTCAAGGCCGATCATCTCCAGAGGAACAGCAACACAAATTCGATAAAAATCTTCGAGAGAGTCGTATTCCTGCGCCAGATCAAAAAAGGCCTTTAAAAAATCATTGAACTCGGAAGTAAAATTATATCGATCATAATTCGTTGACTTTTCGCGTATCCGCTGACAAATTTTTTGAAGATCTGAACAATGCGGCATTTTGCCACCCTCTGTTGCAACGACGGTCCTTAAAAGAACAGTCGGAAAAATACGTTGCCGGGGACACCCGTGATATAAAAGTTTAAATAAAGAGATTGCCCCTTATTAACTACTACCTACTACTTATTTTTTATCAATAACTACTTCATCTCCCTTCCTCTCCTCAGACAGCAAGACATCAACCCGCTCTGACGCATCGGCTCGAATACAGACTCCAGTATAATCCGGTTGAATAGGGAGTTCACGCCCCTGACGATCAACCAAAACAGCCAGCTGTATAGAACGGGGGCGTCCATAATCCATGATCGCATCCATAGCGGCCCGGATAGTACGTCCGGTAAAAATGACGTCATCCACCAAGACAACATCTTTATCTTCAACCGAAAACTCGATATTGGTCTTACGGACAATGGGATTTTGCGAAATCAGACTCCAATCATCCCTGTACAAGGTAATGTCCAAGCTGGCGGTTGGTACCTCGTTATCCTCATGGGCGGTAATTTTTTCATGAAGCCGGGCAGCCATAAAGACTCCGCCTGTGTGGATTCCGACGATAGCCAAATTTTCTACCCCTTGATTTCGCTCAAGGATCTCCATAGCCAACCGTTCAATACTCCGCTCAATAGCGGCGCTGTTCATAACAATGCGGGAGAACATATTCAACCTCTGTTCCAGAAGTAAGCGGCACCCTTTTCGTCAACCAAATTAATGGCTTCGGGAAAGGCTTCACACTCTTTGGCAAACACTTTGTCTGCAATATCATCAGGTGTATCTGAAGGATCTAAAATAACGCATTTTTGCAGAATAATAGGCCCTTCATCATAGATTTCGTTGGCAAAATGGACAGTACAGCCGCTGACGGTACAGCCTCTGGCTTTGACTGCCTCATGGACATGATGACCGTAAAAACCTGGGCCACAGAAGGAAGGAATCAGGGACGGATGAATATTAACAACCCGTTGCTTGAGCTGCTTCGGCGGTTCATACAGTTTAAGGTAACCGGCAAGGATGACAAGGTCAATATCATATTCCGCCAAAATCGTATTGATAGCTGAATTATCAGCAGCGTGAACAGCGGGATACCCATATTTTTGTGCTTTTTCCAGCCCCAAGGCATCACTGACATTGGAAACAACCACCTGAATCTCTGCCTTCATCATGCCAGCCTGAATACATTCATGAAAATTATCCAAGGTCCTGCCTGATCCGGACAGCAGCACTGCTATCTTCTGCATTATTTTCTCCTTTACTGCATAGAGCTGCATAGAAAATACAAAGGGCGGCCACAAAGTAGACCGCCCTTTCCTGCATTTTTTTCGCTGCTCTTCCGCTTCTCTTTCGCGTTAAAAATAAGGATTGCTGTCCACATCCACTTTCACCAGCCAATCGGCAATGGCGGTGTCATAGGCCGAAGTCAACTGAAAGACCTTCACAGCCAACTTGAATCTGGTCTTCAGGGTTGTGTTACCGGTCTCACGAATTTCTGCAAGAACCTGATCATAATCAGCAGGATCAACAATCACGGTTATATCTTGAAAATTTTTGGCTGATGCTCGCAACAGGGTCGGTCCGCCGATATCGATATTCTCAATAGCATCACCAAGGCTACAATTCGGATCTGCCACGGTTTTCTCAAAGGCATACAGATTCACTGCCACAATATCAATAGGCTTAATGCCGTGCTCTGCGCATTGCTGCTGATGATCGGCATTTTCCCGCTGATTGAGAATACCGCCGTGAACCAGGGGATGCAGGGTTTTCACCCGTCCATCCAGCATTTCTGGAAAACCGGTGAACTCAGACACGTCCGTCACAGCGATCCCGTTATCCCGCATTTTTTTGGCCGTCCCGCCGGTGGACAGAATTTCAATGCCCATCTCGGTTAATGCCTTGGCAAAATCTTCGATACCGGATTTATCGGTCAGGCTGATTAAGGCCCTTGCTACTTTGTTCATCTTTCCTTTCCTCACTCAAATAGGTAGTTCTTTTTACTGTTCTATATTTATGCTATATTCTTTTGCAGGGCAAGACAGCAAACAACTCAGTCCTCGCGCAGAAATTTTATAATCTTTCGCCGGTCCCGTTTATCAGGTCGTCCTTCAGGCCGAGAGGCAGGTGCTTTGACCAAACGCCGTTCTTCACGGGCCTTCTCACGTTGGGCCTGGGACTCCTCGGTTTCTTCATACAGCGTTTGCGCCACCTTGGCCGGACCGCGACGACTGCTTAAGGCCAAAATGCGCACTACATATTCCTCAGTGCCTCGTTTGACCCGCAACAACTCCCCCCCTTGCACAATCCGAGAAGGTTTCACCCGCTTGCCGTTGAGATGAATATGCCCACCGCTCACCGCCTTTGAAGACAACGAGCGTGTCTTAAAAAACCGGGCAGCCCATAGCCACTTATCCAACCGGACAGCGATTTCCTGATTGTCTCTATTTGTCATTTTTCCGGTGATCTTCCCCCTCTTTTTTATACAATTATAACCTCATCAGATAATAGGATTTCTGAAAAAGCGCAAGGGGAACTGTACATTCAATTTTGTAAAATAGATAAATATTGCCTTATGCTCGTTGAAAAAATATGGTAATACTGCTCGCTCGCTGTATCAATGATATGCAATAATACTGATCCAATTCTTCCAAAATTTTTCCAATTCTGGCAGGGGACAAAATTCCATGAAATTACATTCCGTCGGCATAAAACATTTTACTTGCCCTGTTTCCGTTCGGGAACAAAAAGGGGGCGTGCAACAGACTGTTGCTGAAATTAACTTGCAGGCCTCTCTACCCCACCGCTTTAAGCAGTCCTGCCTTGAGACATTTACCTACATTTTGGCTAAGTATCAACAGGATATGCATACAAAAATTTTCCCAGAACTCCTGACAGAGGTGCAAAGCAACCTCCAGGCAAAACAAGCGGAAATGGAAATGCAATTCCCCTATTTTATCGCGAAAAAAGCCCCTGTAACCGGGACAGAGAGCCTGATGGAGTATAACTGTTCCTTTATAGGGAGTATTGACGACCAGGAACATCAGCTTTTCTTAAAGGTTAGCGTACCTCTCACCACGCTCTGTCCCTGCTCAAAGGAAATCAGCACGCAGGGAGCACATAATCAGCGGGCTGAAGTTATCCTGATGATAAAGCCCCTAGGATTCATCTGGTTGGAAGAACTCATCTCTATGGTGGAAAGTTGCGGATCCTGTGAACTGTATGCTCTTCTGAAGCGACCGGATGAAAAATTTGTTACTGAGGAAGCCTATGCCAATCCCATGTTTGTTGAAGATGTGGTAAGAAAGGTCGCCCAGAAAGCAAAAAATCACAAGATGATAGGCTGGTTTTCAGTCAGCGTGGAGAGCTTTGAGTCCATCCATAAACACAGTGCCTATGCCTATGTAGACAGTACCGATCTGGATCGGAAATTCACCAAGGAGTAAAAAGGGAAGCAAAAGAGAGGGGCATATTCCTCTCTATGCCAACTTCGTATATCCTTCTTGTCTACTTTTCAATCCCGCCGAGGCAGAGATACTTCTGTTCCAAGTATTCATCAAGACCGTACTTCGATCCTTCACGCCCGATACCCGACTCCTTGATACCACCAAAGGGAGCTGATTCTGTTGACATGATACCGGTATTAACACCGACCATGCCGTATTCCAAGGCCTCGGCAACGCGCCAGCATCGGCCTATATCCTTGCTGAAAAAATACGAGGCCAGACCATAGGGTGTATCGTTGGCCAAAGCAACAGCCTCTTCTTCCGTGGAAAAAGAAAAGAGCGGGGCTACCGGGCCAAAGGTCTCTTCATAGGCGATCTGCATTTTTGTGGTCACATCAAGAAGAATGGTCGGTTCAAAAAAGAAGCCTGTCTCCCCTACTCTCTTTCCCCCGGAGCCTAAGCGAGCCCCTTTCCCTAAAGCATCCTGGATCTGCTGCTCCACTTTTTGCACAGCATTTAGGTCGATAAGCGGCCCTTGATTCACCCCTTCATCAAGACCGTTACCCACCTTGAGCTGCTCCTGCACCGCTTTAATCAGCTTTTCAGCAAAGGCATCATAGACGCCCTCTTGAACTATAAAACGGTTAGCGCAAACACAGGTCTGGCCGGAGTTGCGATATTTTGAGGCAACAGCGTTCATAACCGCTTCATCGAGATCCGCATCGTCAAAAACGATAAATGGGGCATGACCGCCCAGCTCCAGGGAAATCTTCTTAACCGTATCAGCACATTGCCGCATCAGCATCTTCCCTATTTCCGTGGAACCGGTAAAACTGAGCTTTCGGACAGCTGAGCTTTCTGTTAAGGCCCCGCCGATTTCAGAGGCTGATCCGGTCAGAACATTAAAAATACCCGGTGGGATTCCTGCCTCCTCGGCAAGCTTGGCCAAGGCCAGAGCGGAAAAAGGAGTCTGACTCGCAGGTTTCACAACCACCGGACAACCCGCAGCCAGGGCTGGAGCTGCTTTCCGGGTGATCATAGCAGAAGGAAAATTCCAGGGTGTGATGGCCGCACAAACACCGATTGGCTGTTTTAAGACGATGATGCGTTTTCCCGGCTGGGCCATGGGAATAGTGTCCCCATATACCCGTTTTGCCTCCTCAGCAAACCATTCCACAAAACTGGCTGCGTAGAGGATCTCTCCCTGTGACTCTGCCAAGGGCTTACCCTGTTCAGCGGTCATGATGCTCGCTAAATCTTCCTGATTTTCAATGATCAGATCATACCAACGCCGAATGAGTCGCGAACGTTCATGGGCGGTTCTGCTTCTCCAGGCAGGCCAGGCAGCTTCAGCCGCCTCTATAGCCTGAAGCGTTTCTTTCCGGCCCAAGGAAGGAACAGAGCCCACCAATGCACCGTTTGCCGGGTTATGCACGGCAATGCTTTTTCCATTTCCGGAAGAGACCCAATTCCCGCCGATAAAACAACGGCTACACAGCAACTCTTTATTTTTTAAAATCATAGAAACAACTCCAACTTTACCAGAAATATTGCAGAAAAAATTACTAACTGATGTAGCTCAACACCGGGAAGGAATGTCGTAACAAGCTTCGCTTTCTTTTCTCTTGCCCTCTATTTAATCTATTTCTTTCTCTAATCCCAGCACGCTGAATGTCGGGACAGAGTACTGTACACCCTTCAAAACCATCTTGCCCACATATTTTACCAGCACCTTATGAGCAGATTGTTTTTGCTCCAGATCTTCAAGAACCTTATCGGTTATATATATTCTGGAAGAAGTTGCTTTTGAAGCCAAGCGCTGAGCAATATTCACCTCGGTTCCGATGACGGTATAATCCAGGCGTCTGGCCGAGCCGACATTACCAAGAAACATCTCCCCCCGGGTTACGGCAAATCCAAGATCAATCGTGGTAAAAAAAGGATCCTTTGCCTGCCATTCCTCTTTGAGATCAGCAAAGCGCTCTCGGATGGCAAGAGCAGTCTCTATGGCGGTGAGGGATGGGTTGTCGAGTTCTATAAGGGCACCAAAAATCGCCAAGACAGCGTCCCCCATGAACTTATCTACAGTGCCCCGGTATTCGAAAATGGTCTCGGTAAAAAGCTGAAAAAACTCGTTGAGAAAATCGCGCAGAACAGCCAAGGGAATTTCCTGGACCATCCCGGTGAAGTTACGGATATCCGCGAAAAGGACCGTCGCCTCCTTTATTTCACCGAGGCCGGTAGTGAGAGCGGCATCACTGGCCAGCAGCACCTCCGCTACTTCTGGAGCAACATATTGCTCCAGTAGAGCCTGCAACCGAGCTTCCTGGGCCACTGATTCAAAGGCATGAACGTTTTCTATGGCCAAGGCGGCCTGGGTACTGAAGATACCGAGGATTTCAATGTCAGAATCAGCAAAACGGATATCACCGTCTATATAACTCACATTGAGGACACCCAGAATTTTGTCGCGAACAATCATAGGGAAGGAAACCGCAGAGACGATTTCCGGCCGTTTGAGCAAATCAGCGAATCTGGAGTCATTCTGTGTCTCCTGATTAAGGATGACCGGCTTGCGCTCCTGAAAAACCCGGCCTGCAATTTTATCACCGGGCTTTATCTTGATCTGATCAATCATCTCCTCTGGAATACCCCGAGAAGCGGCAATGCGCAGAACTCCTTCCTCATTATCATACAACATGACGGACAGGCTGTCCGCAGCCGTCTGATCCCCAATAACATTGAGGAGGCTTTCCAGGACATCGTGCTGACTGGTGGAAGACATAAAATGCTCCCCAAGGCCATACAGGGGGAGGAGAGCACGAAGCCGGGCATTTTCTTCCCGCAGGGCAGCGGACTCCATTGCCTTGGCAATTTTATCCCGTACGTGATCAGGATCAAGGGGAGGAGAGAACAACCCGGCGAAACCGCTGTCCATTGCTGCTGGGCAAAGACTGCCAGCAGATTCCCTGTCCACTATCAAAAAACCGAGGAGACCAGGCCGAGATGCCCGCAAGCTGTCAAATAGCTCTATCCCGCTTGCCCCCGGCAAATCCTGAACAACAAGAACAACTCTGACCGGTTGATGAATGCAGATATTTAAGGCCTCGTACTCGAAGCACCAGTCCACATCATACTCATCCAATATGTCAGTCACCTGTTTACACAATTCGGGCTCGTCTGCAATCAACAGGATATCCGGCAGCATTATAAATACTCTTTGTGCAATTTTTTAACGGATTGAAAGAAATCGTGGAAACTGATCCATACGACAAACGATCCTGTTTATTCTTTCGCAGTTGAAACAACTCTACAAACATTCTACCATTCACTCTCTGACAAGGCAACAGCGGCGATTAATTATTAGACATTATATCGATTTTCGCTAACCGATTGATTTTGCGTTGTTAGCAAAACAACAACTTCCAGTTAAATCGGCAGGTTGGAAAAGATCGGTATAATGTCTATTCTTTTCCTAACTGCTCAGCCATTCTCCAAGTCCTCAACAGGAGTTGACCTATTAATATTATTTTTTTTGCGATACATAAATCAGTTGTTCAGTGTCAAAACCTCGTTGTTGAGCCTGAGCAACAAACCGATCCAGCAGAGCTTTATCCACTGTCGGAGTACGGGCAAGCAGCCAGAGGTAGGAGTTGTCCGGTCCAGAGACGAAGGCATATTGAT
Source organism: Candidatus Electrothrix aarhusensis (assembly GCA_004028505.1). GTDB lineage: Bacteria > Desulfobacterota > Desulfobulbia > Desulfobulbales > Desulfobulbaceae > Electrothrix > Electrothrix aarhusensis. Next base: position 3,549 of record MTKO01000127.1, on the reverse strand, counting down.
AATTCTCCCTGTCCAGCTCAAAGATAACATAGGAACCGTAAAAAGGGCCAAAGAAGGATACCTTCAGGTAGCCGGTGGTTGGTTCCTCAACAAAAAAAGCCTTACCGCTAGCTTCCTTCCACTTATTTTCCGCTGACAGGAAACCACGGTTAGTCACCGAGACCCCGCCATCGTCCCGTAAAGAGTATTGCGCAGTGACCTGTTCCATGCCTCGTTCAAAGGAGTGATCCAAGCGGGCGATTTCGTACCATGTACCAAGATACCTGTTGAGCTCAAACCCGTTGACCGGCGTGACAGATTGTGGCATACCGAGACAGCCGTTGAGGCATAATGTGGTTGCAAGAAAGAGTATTTTTTTTGTCATGAAACGCAGGTTCGCCATGTAATCCTCATTGGTTATATTGTTAAAAGCAAGTCCTTTAACGGTTTCTTCTGCATTCCGCCGATAAATAATTTTTACGGATAATCAAGTGAATACGTAAAAAGGACAGGTCTCTGTTATTTTATTGGGGCACAGAGAAAAATGGGTTGACAAAAATCCAAGAATGATTATTTATATAATATATGATTTAAACTTGATCCAACATCTACCCATACCACTATGGAGGACAAATATGCAGTATTCAGCAGCAACACTCTTTCTCTTCTCCTCCCTTTTTTTCACTAGTTCAGTTTATGCCACTGGGGTGTGCCTCACAGGATATGGGAATACTCCTGATGAAGCATTCAAAGTAGGAACAGACCTCTTGAACAAAATGGCTATCGACTTGGGAAAAGAGTTGCCTTTAGCAAATCTTCAAATCCGCATTCTGCCAGAAAAGAAAAAAGATCTTTTTACAGTGCTCGTCTACTCTATGGATAAACCAACGTCTTGCGATCTGCCACAAAAACCGCAAATGGCAGAGGAAAAACGACCGAACTGTACAAAGAATATCTGCTCTATCTAATAGAGAGCCGTATATTGAAAATCTAGCAGTCTTATATAGCCACTAGTCTTCCCGAAATATCGTCCCGTTGAGTACGGCAATAATAGCTATCAGGGAAGGGAAACGCGAACATGCTGGAGTGTTGTATCATTATTTTTAGCACCATCATAAGCGAAAACAAGTTGATACCCGGCTTCTTTTTCCCGAAGAACAGCCACTCCTTCAAGCTTACCCTTCTCCGGCGGGATAACGTTGCCAAGAAGATGCACTCTTCCCTGTTCCCCATCCTTCAGGTCTTTTCCCGGAATAACGCTCTGGCCGTCCCAATAATACAACTGGTAGCTGTCCTCGCCATCGCCGACCGGACCGGCTAGGACAAGAAATCCGTCTGAGATCTTGGTAATATCGCGGATACCGCGACCGCCCAGTTGAACATAAAGCAACTCGTTTGTCTTTTCAGGATCATCGAATTTGAGTTTCATCACCGGAACAAAATTCCCGCGCAGCACAGGTCCGCGAAAACCGACATAGAGCCACCCATCTTTTGCGGCAACGCCTTCAATATCAATGCCATTTTCCTTGCTGGGGATATGACTAAAGGGATTCAGGACAGGATCGTGCTTGATGATTTCTCGCAGGCTGATTCTCTGGCTTGCCACCTCATTACCTTCCTTGTCGAGTCTGATCCGATAGAGCCAAGCTCGGTTCCTCTCCTCTTCAAGCCTGTCTGCGTAAAGTTTTTTCCTGTTTTTCTCTTGAATCCTCGCCTTCTTGACCTTTTGCCGTTTAAGACAATGCGCTCCGACTATGTAGACGTAATTTCCCTCAACCGCAATGCCTTCAATGTCCAGTTCCTTTCCTTCCGCTTGATCACCTTGCAAGAGGAGAAGATTCTTATGGACGGCATAGCCGTTATCTGTTTTTCGCAGCAGTTGGATATAATTTTCATTACTGTCGACCCCGACCGCCTCATCCGAACCGATCACCAAGAAAGAGCTGAACACAGCAACAGCACTTATATCCGAACCCGCTAAGATTTCTCCTGATACTCTGACAAATGGACCGAGCTCTATCCTTCCCTGATTCTCCCTGGCAATTGCAGGAGCAAAGAGAAAAGAAACAAAGAGCGTTGCATAAAAAAGGACAGTCCTCCAAAGAGGCACTGTCCTTTCTCGATAGTGCTTTGAGATCACCCCGCTTTCTTACCTTGTAGGTTGTCCAAAATTCCATTAATAAATGGAATCGATTCCGGCTCTGCATAGCGTTTGGCGATTTCCAAGGCCTCATTGATGGCCACAGTCACCGGGATATCCTTGATATACAGCATCTCATAAGCCGCGATGCGAAGGATGTTGCGGTCAACCAAGGCCATCCGTTCCACCCGCCAATGGTGAGAAGAGTCAGCAAGAACCTTATCAATTTCCTGCTGATGGGCACAGATGCCGTTGATCAACTGTTCCGCATAGGGATGGGCTTTTTGATCGCTTTTAAAGCAGGTGTAAAAATTGTCTACCTCGTTATCGAGGATGCTGCTTTCAGTGGAGGGCCGTTCCTGAAGCTCGTGCCCGTAAAAAAATTGCAGGGCCAGTTCCCGTGATTTTCTTCGTAGACCCATATCAACCCACGATCGACGACAGACAAAATGTCGTGCTGTTTTTTTTGAAATACTTGTTCATTATAAACAGGTCGCTCCTACAGTTGCTTCATGAGACTGATCATCTCCAAGGCAGCCACGGCAACGTCCGCACCCTTATTACCCGCCTTAGTTCCCGCACGCTCAATGGCCTGCTCAATGGTTTCCGTAGTCAAAACACCGAAGAGTACTGGAATACCGGCATCAAGCATAACCTGCGCACTGCCTTTGGCAACCTCATTGGCAACAAAATCAAAATGCGGAGTAGCTCCTCGAATCACCACGCCAATGCAGATAATGGCATCATACTTACCTGATTTGGCCATCTTCTGGGTAGCAAGGGGGATTTCAAAGGCACCGGGAACCCGGGCAACATCAACATCCTCATCCTTAACCCCGGAGCGAATCAAGGTGTCCATAGCCCCTTCCAGCAGTCTTTCAGAAATAAAAGAGTTAAAACGGGCAACAATAATCCCGATTTTGCATCCGTTTCCTTGAAGATTTCCTTCTATATAGTTTGCCATCTTTTTCTTTTCCTTCTTTTCTATTGAGTTGTTCGAGGCAATATACTTACAATATATTTATTGTCCGTATAGGGTCTTTAATGGGTCGCTACTATAACAGCGATATCTCTAAAAGACAACGTATCCCTTACAGGATACCGTCGTTGAAAAGGAGTTAGACTGCAAAGCGCCATTCCGGCAAACGACCTATTTGGCAAAAAAATCATTACCCTTATTGTCTATCAGAAGAAAGGTCGGAAAATCCTTCACCTCAATTTTCCAGACAGCCTCCATGCCCAATTCAGGGTAATCAATGCACTCAACGCGAGAAATACTCTCCTGAGCCAGCAGGGCTGCGGGGCCACCGATGGAGCCAGGTAAAAACCACCGTTTTTCCGGCAGGAATCCGTGACCTGCTGTGACCGGTTACCCTTGGCGATCATGATCATGGAGCCTTGTTTTTTTAGCAAAAGATCGACATAGGAGT
>MTKO01000126.1 GCA_004028505.1 Candidatus Electrothrix aarhusensis | reverse complement strand
AATCAATAGGGTCAGACTCGATTGATCTACTTTATTCCAAAAACAACAAAAAATTCGTTTCCCCATCACCAACATCAAAAGGAGGCCCGCTCTTTGATAGTACACGTCGAAATCGAATTACTAACCGCTCTAAACAACAAAGACAAAAAGCAAATGTACCATGCTGCAACAATGCTCACCGATGACGTTGAGAGCATCATGATAAAGGAGACTTCAAAGGAGGAACAGGAGATTACTGCTGAGTTCAGCATCAAAAAGGCAAGGCAAGCTGATGTCGTTGATTATATAGGAAAGACTTTCACTCGGAATGTAGAAAACTATAACGACATCTCCATTTTATTTACAAACAAGCAGGGGAGAAAGAAAAAGCAGCGTAAATTTACTCCAAAGCAAGGGCAATACCTCGCGTTCATCCACTACTACACGAAAATACATGGAATTTCGCCAGCAGAAGCTGACCTCCAAAAATATTTCAAGGTATCAGCCCCTTCTGTTCACAGAATAATTGTCACACTAGAACAGGCCCCTGACAGCCTTTCGATAAAATGGACATAAGGCAAATAAGCTGATATTACTTAGGGTTATCAGGATCATGAGATTTGCTATTTCCAGAAACCGTTGATCTGCACCCCGGATATTTTTGGTTTTTGGTAGAGTACTTTCGGACAAAAAAAGAAAAACGAAAAAAATCAAAGCGTTATAAAATGCTTGAAATGAAGAAAAGCGGGCAGGATGTCGGAGAAAGATTTCAAATGTCCATTTTTTTCTACTGTAAAATTAAGCAAATAACCTATCAGCTAGAAAAACATGTCAGGGGCCTGTAGAAGAAAACGGTCTCATCAAACGAACACCAAAGGTGGCAAGAGGTATAGAGCTGCTGGTTTCGAGAAAAGAAATTCCAGACCTTGAGTAAAAGGCTTGCCGTTAAGGCCGTGAATATGGTGACCATGAAAAAAAGCGAAAAATACATTTGGCCCATATTGCTTTTGGCAACCATATATTTGGGGCTTTGGAATGCTGCCACTCTTGCCATCATAGCACTTTGGTGTGTTTGGTTTTCCTTGTCGTTGCTGTATCTATTTTCATCTGAATCGTATGAGAGAAACTGCTTTCTAAAATTGAGCGTATTTATATCTCTCACAATTGCGATACCTTCACTCTATGGCATAGTTATGAAGCATGGTGAGATTATCGATAAAGCTCTTTTACAAAGCCAATTGTCGAAGCCGTTAAAAATGCTACTTTTTCATTTATCTTCAGCTGTATATGCCATTATTACATCATTTGTCTTTGCTCCCATCGCTGTGAAGATAGGTGGCAAACACATTTTGGTTTTTTGTATCTGTGGTGCCCTATTTTTGCTCCTTATGCAAGAGTATTTACATGCTCTTTTTCTTTTTTTCAGCTCAGTTATAACATTTCTTTCGTATTGGCGCGTTGTCAATGCGAGGGCCTGATAAAATCACTTCATAACCTCCGCAAAAAGAAACTGCCCAAACTTCTCTACCATCGCAACTCTTCGCAACTTTTAGCAACCTCTCCTCTACTCTGGGATCTCCGCATCGGTAGTCCAGCCGCTTCTACGCATTCTCCCGGTTCCACATGGTTTGTCGAAGAGGCAAAAAAAATTTACCTGACCGACAGAATAGAGTAAGGTTAGGGCTATGGAAATTATCACCACCCACATAAACGCCGATTTTGATGGGCTTGCCTCGATGGTGGCAGCCAAGAAGCTGTATCCCAAGGCGACCTTGGTTTTTGCCGGTTCCACAGGACGACCTTTACGTGATTTTCTTTCCCAGGATATTCGCAATCTCTATGGCTTCAAGAAGATCAAGCATATTGATCTGGCATCCGTAACCCGCCTTATTGTTGTCGACACCCGCCAAGCCAAGCGCTTGGGGCCGCTGGAGGAATGTCTTGAAAATCAGGGAGTTGAAATACATCTCTACGATCATCATCCCGATGCACCCGGCGACATGGAGGGTGATGTGGAACATATCCAGGCGGTTGGATCGACGACAGCTATCTTTGTTGCTCTGCTGCGAGCACAGGGGATGACGCTTTTCCCTGATGAAGCGACCTTGCTCAGTCTCGGTCTACATGAAGATACCGGTTCTTTTCTTTATGCAACCACCACTCCAGCTGATTTACAGGCAGCTGCTTGGTTGCTGGAGCAGGGGGCTGATCTTGATGTTGTGAATCAGTTTATCACCAAGGATCTTTCTGCCGAACAGATTCCCCTGCTGAGCCTGCTCCTAGAAAATGCCATGACCTATACGGTCCATTCTGTTTCGATTACAGTCAGCAGGTTGACTTTGCCTGCTTATGTGGATGATTTTGCGGTGTTGGTTCGCCGCATGATGATAATGGAAAATCTGGATGCTCTTTTTTCGTTGGTTTGCATGGGGGAACGGCTCTATCTCATCTGTCGTAGCAGAATTCCTGAAGTTAATGTTGGGATTATCGCCCGTGAAATGGGTGGTGGCGGTCATGCTGCCGCGTCCTCAGCTACCATTCGGGACAAAACCCTGTTCGAGGCTGAGGAAGAGTTGCTCTATCTGTTGCATCGTCATGTGAAGCCACGAGCCATGGCTGGAGAGCTGATGTCTTCTCCGGTAATAACCGCCACGCCCGAGATCACCCATAATCAGGCCAACGACCTTCTGGCCCGTTATAATATTAATGTGCTGCCTGTGGTTCGAGATAATACTGATCGTAAGAACCCGACAGGATTGCTGGGGATCATTTCCCGACGGGACATTACCAAAGCTATTGCTCATAAGCTTGGTGATATGCCGATCAGTGAGTATATGACAACGGATCTTGCGGTCCTGCCGGAAAGCGCGACCCAGGCTGACATCCAGGAATTGATCATAGAAAACCGACAGCGGCTGCTTCCTATTGTCCGGGATAATATTCGGGAGGATATCCCAAAAAATGCACAAGGGGAAAAGAGTGAGCAGGGTACTTGCGCCGTTATTTGCGGGGTTATCACTCGTACGGACCTGCTCAATCTGTTGCTCAATGATCCGGGACATCTTCCTCGCGATTTATTTCATGAGGATGAACACCCGTCCTCAGAGCGGACCCGCAACATCAGCTCCCTTATGACAGATACCTTGAGTCGGGATATCATTTTTCTGTTGCGAGAAATCGGTGAGATCGCGCAGGATCTTTGTATGCAGGCCTATACTGTTGGTGGTTTTGCCCGAGACCTGCTTTTGCAGACCAAGAATCTGGATATCGATATTGTGGTGGAAGGGGACGGTGTCCTGTTCGCCAAAGAGTTGGCTGCGAGGAAACAGGCTACAGTTCGTACCCATGAGAAATTCGTCACAGCCACGGTCATGCTGGCTGACGGTATGCGTATTGATGTGGCAACAGCACGGCTGGAATACTATGCCTTTCCTGCTGCCATGCCCACAGTGGAGAATAGCTCGCTGAAACAGGATCTTTTTCGTCGTGATTTTACCATCAATGCTCTGGCGATTCATCTGAATCCTGAACGATTTGGTACCTTGGTGGATTTTTTTAATTCGCAGAATGATCTCAAGGAGCGACGAATCAGGGTTCTGCATAACCTCAGTTTTGTTGAAGACCCCACTCGTATTTTCCGAGCTGTTCGTTTTGAACAGCGTCTTGATTTCAAGATCAGCAGGCATTCGGAAAAGTTGATGCGGAACGCTGTTCGGATGCATATGTATGAAAAGTTTTCCGGGCCTCGTTTTTTCAGCGAATTGAAACTGATTCTTGGGGAAGATCATCCCTTGGCTTCTCTGCGCAGGTTGGATTCCTTTAGCCTCTTCCCTGTTCTTTGGCCTGATTTACGGCCCAACCTGAAGATAGACCGTCGGTTTGTTCATATCCTTACTCAGACAGAAAAGACGATCTCCTGGTTCAAGTTACTTTTTTTAGAGGATGCCGGAGAGCAGTCAACCCGGTGTAAGACCTGGATGGTTTGTCTGCTGGCCGTGTTTAGTCGTTCCCGTGAGCAGGAGTTGCGCAATTTTTGTCAACGCTTTGAGTTGCCACCCAAGCACCGCAGGCAGCTGCTGCTACAGAAGCGCAAGGCAGATCATATTGCTCTGCATATGCTGCGACGACCGACAGCGCAGCATGCTGAGATCTACTGGCTGCTTGATTCTCTGGAAAATGAAGGCCTTCTGTACCTGATGAGCATTGCCCGGAAAAAGCATATCCGTCAACAGGTTTCGCATTATGTGTCCCATCTGCGTGGTGTTCAGCCGTTTCTCAGTGGGCAGGATCTGATGGAGTTGGGGTATACCCCTGGGGCCTCGTTCCGCATGATGATAAATTATACCTTGAGTGCCCGCTTAAACGGTGAGATCTCCAGTAAAGAGGAGGCCATTTCCTTGATTCAACAAAAATACCCTGTGGACTCCCCGAGTTTTTAACTCAACCTAACTCGCTCCCGATCTTTGAAAAAACACCTATGGACTTGAACGACACTATCCGGCAGCTGATTATTACCGCGCCTCCTTTTCTTTTTGCGCTGACTTTTCATGAGCTGGCCCACGGTTACACAGCCTGGAAACTGGGGGATCCCACAGCAAAAGATGCGGGTAGGCTGACTATGAATCCTTTGAAGCATCTTGATCCCTTTGGGGTACTTGCTTTTTTTATTATGAGGATAGGCTGGGCAAAGCCTGTTCCGGTTAATCCCCGCTATTTTAAGGATCCGCAGAAAGGTATGTTGATCACCGCCTTGGCCGGTCCTGTTGCCAATCTATTTCTGGCGATCATCAGTGCTGTCCTGGTGAAAATACTTGCCGTTGTTCCGGTTTCGTCGCAGTTGATGTACAACCTGCTCAATCCGATGTTTGATATGATTGCGGCATCAGTATGGATTAACGTTATGCTGGCGGTATTTAATTTTTTACCTGTCCCGCCGCTGGACGGTTCAAAGATTTTGATGGGGATTTTGCCGCCAGATATGGCTATTGGCTATGCCCGATTGGAGCCCTATGGTTTTATTATCCTGCTGGTCCTCTTTTATACGGGGATTATCGGGAAGGTGATCATGCCGATTATTAATTTCATAGTCGGCATAATGTTAGGATGATTTAGCTTCTTGGTTATATCTCCTTGAGATGCCGTGCGATGACCGTCGAAATTTGCCTTTCCGATTCTTTTTCTGGAGAGATTTTGTTGTTGAAAAAACCTCGGTAAAACTATACCCTATCGTATAACGAACAGTATATTTCACTGCATGACTTCTTTCTTGAGAACATTTTGGAACATTGAAAAAAGCGGGATATTACTCTAAGTAGTAATAAAATAATAATTTATTATGCTTTTTTTTGAATTTCTGTAGCATCCGCAGGGAATACACTATCCTCTAAAAAAATTGTGCCGGTACAACAGATGCAACAGAATGCTGCGCAAGGGCATTTTTTGTGCTGTTGCCAGCAATGTTGATGTACTGAAATAAAAAAATATGAGCAGTCAGAAGCACAAAGATACTACATTATCTTTAATACTTAACAAGATTAGCGCATTGAATCAGCTTCAGGATGTCAATACGATCTTGGACGCCACGCTGTCCGAAGCACGGAGTCTGACCCAGGCCGACGCAGGATCGATCTTTCTTGTCAAGGGAGATAATCTGGAGTTCCGTCATGTGCAAAACGATACCCTGTTTGGTGAAAAGGGTGCCGGAGCAGCCAGATATACAAACGTAAGCATCCCCATAAGCGAGGACTCTATTGTCGGTTTTTCCGCTTTGACCAAGGAAATTGTGGTTATTGATGACGCGTATAATATTTCCTCCGATGTGCCCTATAAATTTAACGACTCATTTGACAGAAGCAGTTGTTATCATACCACTTCTACCCTGGCTATCCCGCTTGTTTCCTTGGATAATCAAGGTTTGGTTGGCGTTATACAGCTTATCAATGCGCAGGACGAGCAAGGGAGAGTGATAAATTTTTCCGAACAGAGCAGGATGTGGGTCCGTATCTTCAGTAATAATGCCTCTGCTATTATTGAGAGGAGCATGCTGAACCATGAATTAATTCTCCGTATGGTGAAAATGGCGGAATTACATGATCCGGGAGAAACCGGTGCCCATGTTCAACGGGTTAGTGCTTATAGTGTTGAAATCTACAAGCGTTGGGCTGAAAAAAGGAAGGTGCCACAGGCTGAGATTGTCAAGTATTGCGACCTGTTGAGCCGGGCTGCTCTGCTGCATGATGCAGGTAAGGTAGGTATCCCGGATGCGATTCTTAAAAAACCTGGTCGGTTAACGTCGAAAGAGTTTGATCTTGTTCAGCAACATACCATCTCTGGTGCTGCTCTGTTTGTCAATATCTCCTCGGAGCTTGATCAAATGACCCATGATATTGTTCTCCATCACCATGAGAAATGGAACGGCGAGGGATACCCTGGTCGCTTGGTGCAGGACGGTTCAAAATGCGATTCAGAATGGATTCGGAAGCCCCTTGCTGGCGAGGATATTCCCTTTGCAGCGCGGATCGTTTCTTTGGCGGATGTCTTTGATGCCCTTGCTTCTAAACGTTGTTATAAACCTTCTTGGGATAATGAAAAGGTCTATAACGAGATCCGGAAAGAATCCGGCGAGTCTTTTGATCCAGAGTTGGTTGACGCCTTTTTTGAGATAACGGATATCCTCAACGCTATTCAGGAAAAATTCACATGAATCTCGTTTCTTGAGTCGGCTTTTTAGGGAGGGGGTGAGGTAAGCCCTTTTCTTTGCACAAAAAAAACAATATCCATCAAGTGAAAAATAATATATGGAAAAATTACTTAAGGAATTAAAGAAACTCGTCCCGTTTAAAGAAACGACTGATGTCGGCGATATTGTTCTTGTGGTGATCGAGGAAACTGAAATGGCAGGCTATGCCTTGGTCACCGGTATTGAGCCTGATCATACCCGTAAAGACGAATGGTGGGAAGTGCATATGCAGCTCCTCTCGGTTCCGCCTCAACCCCTTGTCTGGACCTTGCGAACCGAGCAGTTCACTGGTCAGGAAACGTTTACTATGGGCGGCAAGGCACGCTTTGTTCAGGCGGTTCATTTTGAGACAGAAGCGGGTAGGGCAGATTCGGTCCCTTTGTCGGGGACCGAGGCAGGCGCTGAAAAAAAAGGCGGACTGCGCCTGATTAAATGAATCCAGGAGCGTTGAATGAAGACTGTTTCCTGGGAGAGCACGGTCACCAACCCGAATGGCGTGCATTGCCGAGTTGCTGAGCGTTTGATCAAGGTCATTGACGAGTACGAGGCAACTGTGCAGATTATAGACCGAGGGCCGCCCATTGACTGCACCTCTATTCTCGAATTGCTTAGTCTTGCCTTGGTGCAGGGGAGCCGGGTACGCTTCACAGCCCAAGGGCTTGATGCAGAGCAGGTCGTTGCTGCTGTGGAGCAGGTGTTGTCAGAACCTGAACCGTCAGAGCCTGAACCTCATCAAAACTCGCCTGCTCAGATACAGGTGCAGCCGGAGGCTTTGAAAGAGTAATGGCAGGGGTAGAGGAGACAGAGCAGGTAAAGGGGGCAACGCGAGAAGATACGCAGGCCGCAGACCGTGAGCCGGAAACTCTGTACGGGATCAGTGGGTCACCCGGTATTGTGGTCGGTCGAGCCGTGGTTCTCAGGCCTCGCTCTGATGATCTTGTCCGTTATCGGTTGGAGAAGGAAGCGATTCAAGCAGAACAGGAACGTTTTCAGGAGGCTGTTGACCAGGCTGAGCAGGAATTGAAGGACCTACGCAGCAAATTCGAGGGCGATCTTTCCGACACCCTCACTATTATGGATTCTCATATCCGGATGCTCAGGGATAGGATGATCCTGGACCAGACCGCCAACCTGATCGAGCAGAAGCAGATCAATGCGGAATGGGCACTTTCCCGCGCCCTTTACCTTGTTAAAAAGAAATTTGACCATATTGCTGATGAGTATATCAGGGATCGTTTTGCTGATGTTGAATATGTGGTCAATCTTCTCCAGGAGCAGCTCTCTGAGCACGGGCAGCAGTTTCCTACGGGCTTTGCAGAGCCGGTTATAGTCGTTAGTGAGGATTTCACCCCGGCTGACACCGTTCGGATGCAATCCGAGAAGGTACTGGGGTTTCTAACGGAAAAAGGTGGAACAACCTCGCATACAGCCATTGTTGCTAGATCATTGGGCTTGCCCGCTGTGGTGGGGGTGGAAAACATTACCGAACGTTGCCGTACCGGTGATATGATTATTCTGGATGGGTATGATGGGCGGGTTTGTCTTTCTCCGACCATGGATCAGCAGAAGTTATATCAGGAATATGATCGTCAGCATCGTGCCTTTTCCGAGGAATTGTCTTGGTATATCCATCTGGCTTCGGAAACCCTTGACGGGTTGCGGGTGCGCCTGTCTGCCAATATCGAGATCCCAAATGAGATTGAGGGGGTGACCTATTACGGGGCAGACGGTATCGGTCTATTTCGTTCAGAGTTCGGGTATTTTCAACAAAAGCATCTTCCGGACGAAGAAACCCTGTTTAGTGTGTATCAGGATTTAGTGATCGCCCTAGATCCGCAACCGGTCACCATCCGGACCCTTGATGTGGGTGGTGATAAGCTTGCAATCCAACTACCGGGTAACAAATTTAAAGCCCTGCATGAAAGGAATCCTGCCCTCGGTCTGCGTTCCATTCGTCTGTCCCTCCGGGAGAAGACGCTGTTCGTTACTCAGCTGAGGGCGTTGTTGCGAGCCTCAGCCTTTGGTCGTCTACGCATTCTTCTCCCCTTGATTAGCCTGCTGAGTGAATTAAAACAGGTCCAAGAGATTATAGGGCAGGTTATGATGGATTTGACAGATGAGGGTGTCCCTTTTGATCCAGATATTGAGATCGGTATCATGGTGGAGGTGCCCAGTGCTGTTACTATGGCGGATGTCTTGGCGGCAGAGGTTGATTTTTTTAGTATCGGCACCAATGATCTTATCCAGTATTCCTTAGCAATTGATCGAGGTAACGAGTATGTAGCCAAGATGTACGATCCTCTTCATCCGGCTGTCCTGCGTATGATCAGTCGAACCGTTGAAGCGGGGCATGCTCAGGGCATTGAGGTGGCTCTCTGTGGCGAGATGGCAGGAGACGTGTTCATGGCTCCGGTCCTGTTAGGGCTCGGCCTTGACGAACTCTCCATGCGCCCTTCAGCCATTCCCCATGTCAAACGCCTGCTCCGTCACTCGACTTCGCGCCGGTTGACCGACTTGGCAAAGCAGATCTTGAAATGTGGGGATGGCATGGAAACCCGGGCACTGCTCGACTGCTACCTGGCCAGTAATGCCGGTGAGTGGCGGGAACGCTCATGACAGAGCGCGATTTGATAGAGCAAATCCAGGATCTTGCCTGTTATGAGGGAGAAGGCTTGGTGCAGGGGATCGGCGATGATTGCGCTGTGGTTGAAAAGGACCAACGGAATGTTTGGTTATTGACTATGGACACCCTGATTGAATCAGTCCATTTTGACTGCTCCTGGCATCCTCCATACCTGTTGGGGTGCAAGGCTGTTTCAGTGAACGTGAGTGATATCGCGGCAATGGGAGGGAGGCCGGTCTTTGCCCTGCTTTCTCTCGGGTTACCAGCTGATTTTACGCCAGAATGGGCTGTAGAGCTGAGTAGAGGGATCAATGATGCCTGCCGTCAGTACGGTTGCCTGCTGATCGGTGGAGATACAGTGTGCAGCCCGGAAAAAGTAACCCTGACCCTAACTCTTATCGGTGAGACAAAGAAGGATCGGGTCCTCTATCGTCATGCGGCTTGTATCGGGGATACTATCTGGGTCTCCGGCTCGCTGGGATATGCTGCTGCCGGTCTTGATTGCTTCCGGTCCGGGAACGTTGTCGGGATGCCACCCGAATATCCCTCCGAGTTAGCGCCTTGTATCAAGGCTCATCTTGATCCCGAGGCGCGGGTGGATTTAGCAAGATCCCTTGCCCAAACCAGTTGTATCCACGCCATGATGGATTTATCCGACGGGTTGGCCACGGATCTCTCTCATCTCTGTCAACAAAGTAGGGTCGGAGCGATAATTAAGGCTGAAAAACTTCCTGGGCGTAGAGGGCTTGCTCCTGCCGCCTCCTTGCTCAACAAGAAAAGAAGCGATTGGATGCTTGCGGGCGGTGAAGATTACGAACTGCTGTTTACCGCAGATCCGAAAGACAGCCAAACTATTATGGATATCGCCGCTAGGCAGGGGCTTAGGGTAAGCCCTGTGGGGACTGTTATTGCGGGGCAGGGCGTTACCTTGCAGCGGAAGACAACCGAAGGTTACGAAGAACAGCATATTTCGTTTCAAGGGTTCGACCATTTCGCCAGGAATTGACCGACCATGAAAAAGATAAGATATAGGGAATGACGAATATTTGTGATCGGTTACATGGCCGTTTGTATGATCGTATACGCGGTGCAGTCCTTGCTTCTGCTTTAGGTGATGCTTTCGGCGCACCGTATGAGGGGGGGATTGCCGAGCGGCTGCTTTGGAGAGTACTGGGCAGATGGAGAGGTAAGCGTCGCTGGACAGATGATACACAGATGTCTATTGATGTTATAGAATCCCTTCAGGCCTGTAAAAAAGTGGAGCAGAATGACCTTGCCCGGCGTTTTGCCGACTCCTACAAGTGGTCGCGTGGGTACGGGCCTGGAGCGGGAAAAATGCTGAAACGTATTCGCCAAGGGGAGTCTTGGAAGATTGCCAATCGGACTGTTTATCCCAACGGTTCTTTCGGTAACGGCGGTGCTATGCGGGCCGCCCCTATAGGGCTTTTTTATGGAGCAGAGCGTGAAAGAAGGCTGGTTCAGGCTGTTCGAGACGCTACTGTCGTTACCCATGCCCATCCTGCAGGTCAGGACGGAGCCGTCATCATAGCCTTGACAACAGCCTTGGTTTACCTGGATCGCCCTGTACAGGAGATTTTCAAGCGACTCCGCCTTTATATTCAAACGGTCGAATTACAAAACAGGCTTGCCGTTGCAGAGGAAATGCTGCGTGCAAAGCATCCTGTGTTACCGAAACAGGTAGCGAGAGAACTGGGTAACGGCATCAAAGCCAAGGACTCCTGTGTTACGGCTTTATCTATCGGGCTTGCTTTGCGCAAGGCTCCTTTTTCAGATTTTTTAGGGTATATTCGAGAAGTCGGTGGTGATACTGATACCATTGGAGCTATGGCCGGGGCTATCTGGGGGGCGGCCTGTGGATATCGGCAATTGCCTGAATATTTATTGAAACGTCTTGAACAACGTCAGTTTTTGGAAGAGTTGGCCCATCGTTTTGCCAATGCGATTGTTCAAGGAGATTTTTGTGCATAACTGCATACAGCAGATGTTCATCTAGATGTTCACCTCGTTATGAGTGGCTTGATGCGTATGGATTCGCCACAGACTCCCTATAAGATCGAATCTCAACCTGATGTTCCTCAGAGTTATTATGAGCTGATGAACGCAATGCAACGGGTTTATAATATCGGCTTATACTATCCGATTGGCCATACTATGGCTGATCAAGCAATAGGGCATTTTTTAAGTGCAGTTAAGAAAAATGCCGATAAAAAATCAGGCTGCCTTCATTTTGGAGTGAAAGAGCACGCTTTATCGCTTCAAAAAAATGAGCTTAACACCAAGCTTCCAGCTGTAAAAACATTTTATGATATGTTTTCCGCGTTGCATATCACCTCCATTGACATACATCGTGATATCAAGGCGGATGAGGCGCGTCTTTTTTTTGGCGAGATTATTTCGCAGAATACCAAGATTCGGGCCTGCCGTGATTTTTCTAAAATGATAATTACGGAATTACCTGAAACTGTTAAAATTCGTCAGATCAATTTTGTATCAGGTGATGCCGTCGATACAGGCGGAGAATCCAAGGACACCTCGCGCCCAACTCTGGAGTACCTCCTTTCCTCTTTGATGGAACGTGGCATTCCAGAGGAGATGCTTTCTATTTGTCGTCAATTATTGGAATCTGTTCAGGATACCCTTGAAAAACGACAGCTTGATAATTCTGCTCTTACTTCTGTCACCTGGGAAGATGTAGAGAGATTACTTTTCGGTCTTGCTGAATTTATTCAATCCTCTCACAAGGATGGTTCCGAAAAACCTTTAGAAGAACGCTATAATATTGATGCACTTATAGCGATTTTAACAGCACTTGATGATCCGAACGCGGACGCTCAATCCAAGCAGGCCGTTAAGAAAGCAGTCAATCTCTTAATTGACGTTACAAAAGGGCCTGTTCCTGAAACTCAGGAAGATGCTCCTCAAAGTGATAAAAGTTTACGGCCTCGGGATAGAGTTGATATCAGCATTGGAGAGTTGAAACAGGAGATCCTGACGCTGGAAAGACATCATATTGCGGTACCACTCTTTCAGAATACTCGAAGTGAACAATTATCTGTTCTCATGGTAATGTTGAGAACTCCTCTTCATGTCCGAGCTCTTCTGAACATACAGCGGGCGTTTTTAGATTGTTTTGTAACGGCGCTGGCAACGAATGAATGGCAAATACTTCTTCAAGGAACTTGGCAACTCTTTAAGGCTCTGGACAGAGAACGCCTGCATTTTATTCTTGTTATTTTTCTTCAGGCCTTCCGTTTCTCTCCCCATACTTCTTCCCTGATGTTCATACGGGATATCTGTCGACAACTCACTGACGATGAACTTGTTACTTTTTGGCCTTTTTTGGTAAATGAACTTCTTGTTGAAGGAACAGAGAAAGAGCCTGGGATTTTTTTGGAACTCTGCACGGTTGCAGGCAGTTTATCTGAACAGAATATGCGTGCCGCAATCCCCTGTCTCAAGATACTTGATGCTCTGGCTGAAAGAAAAATTGCGGCAAATATTTTTTTGTCTCATCCTCCTGCGTTGCATTTTTTTTTCATACTGATGCTTGAGTCCTCACAGGGGGGATATTTTTGCAAAAAGATTATTAACGGACTGAGAGAGCACCCTTTTGGCTGGCTAGACCAGGCCGTATCACCTCTTCTTGAAAGCGATTCAGAGGAAGATCAGCGTTTTATAGTCAACCTGTTCCAGCAGGATGATCCTGCCAATCCAGATGCAGCCCTGAAAAGAGAGGGTGCTACAATTATTGTTGAGAGGCTTCAGATACTCCCACTTGAACAAAGAAAGGAGCCATGGGTAGCTGAAAGCATTGTTGCATTATCTAGGGTTCGTCTTCTGGGTGCGTATTCATTTCTTATTGAAATAGGAAGAGATAAACAATTTTTACTTATTGCTAAATGGCCCAAGTTAGCCCGCATTGCCGCCCTTAAGGCCTTGAAAAATTATTAAGACGTTATGCCTTTGTTTGGACAAAAAATATCAGCCGAATCAGAGTTCGTTGAACCAAAAGAAAACCTACCATTCAAGAAACGCCGGGAGGGGTAATTCATGGACGTGAGGCTGAATAAAATTATTGTCTTGTTGTGTAAAAGTATTGGACAACGTAAAATTTATTTTTCAGAGCACCCTATAATAAGAGAGGGGTGTCAGGAGCTTATAACCGAACTCCAATATTTTTTAGGTGAAGCTGAGAGGGAAAAAATATCTATCGGTATTGCTGATAATAAATTGGTTTATGAGGGCCATTATCTTTTCGGCCCCAGCATCATGGGCTTGCAGCTAGTTGAGTTTGCTCGATTACTTCATTGCTTCGGATTTGCATTCACTGCCGGAATCAATATCCGGGAGGTTCAGTGCCTCCTTGATCTTACTGATCATCTCGCACATCCTGTCAATAGTCTTCAAGAAGCAGAAGAATTTTTAAGGTCTCGGCATGTAGAGAATATTCAATTGGAGGCTCATTGTGCTCATCCTTCTTCAAGTTCGGATGAGGATCAGGTAGGTCAGCACGGAGGCGCTAGTGAAGGCTCCGGTGAACTCCACTCTCCTCTCCTTGTCTATCAGGCCCTTTATGATGTTGTGGCGAAATCATTCTGTGATGCCAGTCTCCACAATTCTCTTGATATCAACGGCACGCAAACAATGAGTGAACATCTCTTGAATAGCGCAGGGCCTTGTTTTTCTGATATTTTGCAGTTTGTTGAATATCCTGACCATGACAGCTATACAGTCGGGCATTCTGTCAGAGTTGCCACCTTAGCGGTTTTTGTGGCCGACACTCTGGGAGTAGAAAAGAATCAACTAGTTGACCTCGGGACAGCGGCTTTGCTCCATGATGTAGGGAAAGGAAGAATTCCCTCGGAGATTATCTACAAACGCGGAAAACTTAATGATGAAGAGTTTGCCCTTATGCGATCACACCCCGAACTCGGAGCAGAAATTCTGCTTGATCACAGGGAATCGACACCTATGCAGATTGCAGCGGCTTTTGGTCATCATATTCGTTATGCCGGAGGCGGTTACCCGGCTTTTCCTCCTTGGGGGGCCCGCAGTCATTTTGTCAGTCTTCTTCAGATCTGTGACGTCTTTGAGGCATTGACTGCTGTCAGGCCCTATAAACCGTCGATTACCCCTTTGGCGGCATTCGGCATTATGATCAATGACAAGGGCGCATTTGATCCTGAATTGCTTTTCGCTTTTATCTCGGCCCTTGGTATCTATCCTCCGGGTAGTCAGGTGCGACTTAATAACGGTTACTTGGCAACTATTGTCGCTTCTGGAAAGGAAATCGATAAACCTAAGGTCCGCATCACCCATAATGAAGTAGGAGTGGAAGTGAAGGAGGGGAGTGTTCTGGTTTTGGATTTAGCAAAAGAGACAAAAGAAAGAATAGAGGTGGCAGAATTACTCGTGGGAGAACAAGCGTGTGAGGCGAATGCTCAGGGTCTTGCCGCCAGCTGATGAATATTCCTCCCAGAAAAAAGTCTGTATCTATCAACTCAGGGTGACACCCTGAGTATAACTAAACATCAAACAACACAAAAGGAATTATGAATACAAAAGATGCCCTTCTTGCCGTAGGCTTCCTGCTGGTAATTAGCTCTGCTGCTCATGCAAAATCGGGCCAGGTTGGTCTGGCCATTAAAGCCGGAACCCTTGGGGGCGGGCTCGAAGTCAGTCTGGATGTCAATCCTTATCTGGAGGTACGGGCTGGGATCAATCAGGTCGGTTTTGATTTTGACACCACGATTGGGGACATTGATTATAATTTCGCCCCAGATTTTTCCACGAGCTCGTTGCTTCTCGACCTGCATCCCTTCGGCAATGCTTTTCGCTTTACCCTAGGTGCCTATCTTAATAATAATGAGGTAGATATTGACGGTACTTATCGCCAGGATCTGCTTTCCCCGGAACTGAGCCGCTATGCCGACCTGATTGATCAGGCCCACCTTGTCGGATTGATTGAGTTTGATACCTTTGCGCCCTATCTGGGTATCGGTTGGACAAGCAATCATGAATCCAGAAGTCGCTGGGGAGTGAATATAGATCTGGGGATTATGTTTCAGGGCTCACCTCATGTTACGGAGTTGCATGTAGAGGATCCTTGGGGACTCGGTAATTACCCCGTTGCAGAGGCCTTTGTTGAGCAGGAGCGGCAGGAAATAGAAAAAGAGATTGATGAGTATGAATATTATCCTGTTGCGTCCATTTCTCTCAGTTATAAATTCTGATCTTTGCACCGATAATGCCACTCTGTCTGATCGCATCAGAGCAAGTAAAAAAATATAACCTATGCAATCATCGGTTGTAACAAATCACGCGATAGAGTATTCTTTATCTGTATTAGAGTATGTATTCTTTTTTTATTGGATGTCAGAGGAATATCTGATAAAAACAGATAAAAGACAAGGTTGCAAAGGGATACTATTCTTGTGGTGAAAGTAGGCCCGCCTATTTTATTTTTGTTATAAACAGGGAATGTGAGGAGGATGAAAACAGTGAAACTGAAATTTTTGGTACAGGTAACTTTTTTGTTATTGTTATCAGTCTGTACTGCTCAAGCAACGACTACACTGACAGTAATAGGGCGTCATCCAGTTTATAAGCCCCCCTCAAATCAGTGGATGACCTCAGAGGTATGATGCAGACTCAACAGGCTGCTATCAAACAAGGATTACAGGCAGCTGGTGCTCAAGAGCTGTATGGACCGCTTATGCAACAGTTTTCGCAGGCTAATATTCAGCATGTTGAATATCAGTCCGGCGAGACGTTTCATTGGATGCTGTTCAGGACGAACGGAGTTGGTCGGGTTAAAGCTGCTCAGGATCTCATGTGGGGAGGTAAGGCAACGTTAAGCGCCTATGAATTTTCTGTTGATTCTGGTGATAACCGCTACATCTTTGCAGTACCTCTCTTTTGCGGCAATCTGGCTTTGAAAAAGGTTGTTCCGGCTCCCAAGGAGATTGTGGAGAAAATTGTTGAGGTTCCCGTTCCCGGTCCCGAACGGATTGTAACTGTTCCTGGTCCCGAGCGGATCGTTGAGGTTCCTGGTCCCGAGCGGATTGTAACTGTTCCTGGTCCTGAGCGGATTGTAACTGTTCCTGGTCCTGAG
>MTKO01000125.1 GCA_004028505.1 Candidatus Electrothrix aarhusensis | reverse complement strand
TGGGTTGAGACCAGGAAGTCCAGACTAGCTTGGACGTTATCCGGCATAAAGGAACAGGGGAAATGGGTGCGATAGAGGCGTTCAAGTGGGGACTGGATAGCCCCGGTGAAGAAATCGTAACGGTAGGTCTTGCCCTTGGCAGAAAAGCGGGCATGAAAGTCCTGGGCAGCCTCCTCAGCCATCAGGATACGGATGTCCTTGGGCAGCATGGAGTTGAGGGCCTTGGCAAAGGCTGGAGCAGGCATGATCGCACTGGTGCTGAAATTCGCCACCATGCCTTGGGCGTGGACACCGGCATCAGTTCGCCCTGCCCCGTTCACCTGCACTGCTGTCCTGGTGATCCGGGTCAGTCGCTGCTCCAGGGTTTCCTGAATGCTGGGGCCGTTACGCTGCCGTTGCCACCCGCAAAAGTTGGTACCGTCATAGGTAATAAGGAGGCGGATGTTGCGCTGCTGCATACTTCAGGAAAATTTCAGGGAAAGAAGGGGGCACCCATCAAGGCGCAGGTCTCATCAAATCCGTTCATCAAATTCATATTCTGCACGGCCTGGCCCGAGGCCCCTTTGGCGACATTATCAATGGCCGAGACCACAATAATCCGGTTGGTGCGCGGATCGATCTTCATACCGATGTCGCAGCAGTTGCTGCCCCGCACATACTGGGTTGCCGGAAAACTACCTGTCGGACAAACCCGGACAAAGGGCTCGTCCGCATAGGTACTCTCGTAGAGCTCCTGAATGTCCTGCTCAGATATCATACTACTGAGCGGAGCATACATGGTGCTGAGAATACCGCGCGAGATGGGCAGCAAATGCGGAGTAAAGGAGATAGTCACCGGCTTACCTGCCAGCACCGTCAGCTCCTGCTCAATCTCCGGAATATGACGGTGTGCCCCTCCGACCTTATAGGCCCGAAAGCCATCCGTGACTTCGCAGAACAGGGTTCCCACAGCAGCGGAACGACCTGCCCCGGAGGTGCCTGATTTGGAATCAATGATCAGCTGCCGGGTCGATCAGCCCCTCCCGTAGTAAGGGAGCCAACCCCAAAATAATGGAGGTGGGATAGCAGCCCGGATTGGCGGTCAGGCGTGCGTCCTTGACCTGATCCCGGTACAACTCGGGCAGACCATAAACCGCCTCGGCAATCAGCTCCGCACTGGAATGAGGCTGATACCACTCCTCGTACACAGCTACGTCCCGAATCCGATAGTCGGCACTGAGGTCCACCACCTTTTTGCCAGCCTCCAACAGACCGGGGATAATATCCATGGCCGTCTTATGGGGCACCGCAGCAAAGAAAAAATCAGCCCGATCAACCAGCTCTTCCGGGCCAAGATTCTCACAGACCAAATCCACCCGCTTACGCAAATTAGGGAAGACCTCGGAGAGCGGTTTACCTGCATATTGGCGAGAGGTGGCAACGGTGAGTTCCACTTCCGGGTGGGTGGAGAGAATGCGGGCCAGTTCAACACCGGTATAGCCGGATGCCCCTATGATTCCTACTTTCAGCATAGCGTGTCCTTGATGAGTAGCTTGACATAAAAAAAGGGAATAACGAATCGCTTCGTCATTCCCTTTAAAAAACAATATGAACTGCGCTGAAAAACAGCCTGTTCCGTCTCCTTAACGCTTGGAGAACTGAAAACGGGCACGAGCACCGCGCTGACCGTATTTTTTCCGCTCTTTGATGCGGGAATCACGGGTCAGCAGACCTGCTTTTTTCAGAGAATCCCGAAATTCCGGATTCACTTCTTGAAGAGCCTTGGAAATGCCATGAACTAAGGCATCAACCTGTGCTGACTTACCGCCGCCTTGAACGGTAGCTTTTACATCAAATGCTTCAGCAGTTTCCGTAACCGCAAACGGTTTATCAACTTTCTGCTCAAAGAAGATATTACCGAAATAGTTGTCTGTTGTCAGCTGATTGACAATGATATTGCCGCTGCCGGGCGTAATCCAGACCCGAGCTATAGCACTCTTTCGTTTTCCGGTTGCGTATGTCTGTTCCTGCGCCATGTTAAGCTCCGTTAAATATCGAGAAGTTCAGGCTGCTGGGCCGCATGAGGATGTTCAGCACCTGCATACACTTTTAATTTTTTCAGCTGGGCCCGACCGAGTTTGTTCTTGGGCAGCATGCCTTTAACCGCCATAACGATCAGATCTTCCGGAGATTTTTCACGAACCTCTTTTGCGGTCCGATCTTTAATCCCGCCCATAAAACCGGTATGACGATAATAAATCTTATCATCCCATTTGGTACCAGTTAAATGAACACGGTCTGCATTGACAACAACGACAAAATCACCGTTATCCTGAAAGTTACAGAAGGTAGGTTTATGTTTACCGCGCAGTCGACGGGCAATTTCTGTCGCGATACGGCCAAGAACCTTACCGTCGGCATCAACCACGCACCACTTGCGATTAATTTCATCTACCGGCGTATAATACGTTTTCATGCATGCGCCCCAATGAGTAATAAAAAAAGGTTCGAACATCGTTCGAACCTTGAGTTGTTTAAATGGAGCGGGAAACGAGATTCGAACTCGCGACGTCAACCTTGGCAAGGTTGCACTCTACCACTGAGTTATTCCCGCTCATTGAGATTTGAAACGAGGAGATATTTACCATAGGGAGACTAAGCGTGTCAACAAAAAAAACACACCAAGCATCTTTTTTCTAAAATTTCAATCCTGACGATCTTACAAACAAGAAAAAACAACTCATTGAGCGTTCCCTCAAAAAAACACTCTAATGAAGAGTTTCCTGTCATTTTCCCTTCTCCTTTTGCTTTTGATGCCGTAATATGATAACAAGCTTAGATTATTTTAGTTCTTCGTAAGGATTTCTCCATGAAAAAAAAAATTCTAGTAGCGGTAGACGGCTCGGTATATAGCTCAAACAGTTTAGATTACCTGATCCGCCTGTTTCGACAGGATCAAAACTTCAGTGTTGACCTGCTTGCTGCAGTTTCAACCTGCTGCGGCGATCAAAGCTGGATGTCGGATATTGATACCCAACGGACAGAGAGCACTGTTGTGCTTCAACGCAAGGCCAAGGCGACAAGATATCTGAAAGATGCCAAATCCCGCCTTATGCGCAACGGCTTTCCCGAGGAAAAGATAACAACCTTTGCCCACGGATCAGATGAAGGAATTACCAATTCTATTTATCATTTTGCCAAAGAAAATATGTATGACAGCCTACTGGTCGGCAGAAGAGGAGTAGGAAGAGTCGGCGAAATGCTGTTAGGCAGCGTCTCGTCTGATCTTGTAAAAAAATGTCATGAAATTCCTCTTTGGATTATTGACGGCGACGTAACCTCCACCCGCTTTCTCCTTGCTGTTCATACGTGTACTCATTCCCTTATGGCAGCAGATCATTTAGCCTTTATTCTGCAAAACAACCCAAAGGCTGAGATCTATATCTACCATTCCCTTGCCGCGTTCGGCTCAACACCACCTGCTGAGACAGAAGAATTCCACAGCAAGTGGGGCGCGAGATGGTGCGATAAACACCTTGATGTAGGGACATGTCTGTACAAGGCTCATAGCCAGATACTGGTCGAAAACGGCATCTCCGAAGAACGAATTGTAGAGCTTCCTCCACGCCGGGGTATCCATCCCAGCCATGACCTACTCCGTCAGGCAAAGAGACATAATTGTGGGACCATTGTTATCGGGCGCAGACCTCGGGTGGACAAAGGTCTTCTCGGCGGGGTTTCCGACCGGACAACCAAAAATGCCCAGAATATGGCTATTTGGCTGGTTGGTTAAAAGGAAGATAGGAGAAAGAGGATGCGATGGAACCTGTTGAGTTAAAAAAAAATGTATGGTGGATAGCCAACCGTTCGGATTCCCTGCTGGAAGTAAATATCTACCTCCTCTGTTATCCCCATGCAAAAGGGCAGGCCAATATTATTATTGATCCCGGCCCCTGTGAATTACTCACTGTACTGCAAAAGGCCGTAAGCCCGATTATTGGAGGACTAGAGAATGTTCACGGGGTCCTCATTAACCATCAGGACCCCGATGTTGCACCAAATGCAGCCTTCCTTCAAAAGCTGAATCCGCAATGCCTAGTGGTGGCTTCAGAAGATACTTGGCGCCTGATTCATTTTCTCGGCCTGAAGGCTTCCCGCTTCAAGGCAGTGGAGACATACAAAAATAATCGTGCCACGATGCCGGGTGGAAACAGGTTGATCTTTGTCCCCTCGCCCTTTTGCCATTTTCGCGGGGCCATAATGTACTATGATGTCGCCAGCAGAATCCTCTTTTCCGGGGATCTCTTCGGCGGACTGTCCTATACCCATAACCTGTATGCAGATGAAAGCTCCTGGGAAGGCATTAAGACCTTTCATCAACTCTACATGCCATCTCGCGACGCCTTGAAATTAGCAGTTTCCAGAATCAGGAACCTTGATCCGCCTCCAGAAATGATAGCCCCTCAGCACGGCTCTCTTATCCAGGGAGATCTTATTCGCGATTTTACTGATCGGATGTATAACCTGGATGTCGGATTAGATCTGCTCATAGCAGGTGAGAAAAAAGAAAATTATCTCGGTGCGATAAATGAAATCCTGAGCGAATTAGAAAGAGAAGATTCTTTCGAATCTATAGCCAGAGGTATTGCCACGCTGAACAAAGATCAATCCTTTACGAATATTCTGACTGTTGAGAAAAACAGGGTAACCTCGTTTAAAGTTGATCCGCCAGTTGCGGTCAAAACGCTGTTAGCACATCTTCGTGAAGACGGGAACGCTGAGCTGGAAAGCCTAGTGAACCTTGTTGCCCTGAAAACCTTGATCGGACGCAATATACCGATTAGCGACATCCTGCCCCAGGCCGGAGGAGCCCAGGATTTGCCGGACTACTTCGAATAACAGGGACTCATGAGCCGTAAAAATATTTTGATCGTTGACCGGGATAAAAACTTTCTGCTGGAACTGCGGGAGGCCTTTATTCCCTTCAAAAACGTCTATCAACTCGCCTTTGTCTCCAATCT
Source organism: Candidatus Electrothrix aarhusensis (assembly GCA_004028505.1). Taxonomy (GTDB): domain Bacteria; phylum Desulfobacterota; class Desulfobulbia; order Desulfobulbales; family Desulfobulbaceae; genus Electrothrix; species Electrothrix aarhusensis. Next base: position 12,120 of record MTKO01000125.1, on the reverse strand, counting down.
TGCCAAGGCTCAAGATATCCTGCGTAACTTTACTGTGCATATGGTTATTGCCAATGTCCAGCTTTCTGGAGAAAGCGGCCTGGAACTGTTGCTCTCAGTCCGTCGGTGGCATGCTGAGACTCATATTGTTCTGTACAGCGACGAATTGACAGAAGAACTCAAACGCTCCGCCTACCATAGCGGAGTCTCCGCCATTATTCCTTATCCCTTTAAATTTGAAGAGCTCCTCAAAGTGCTGGCAAGTATTTTTGCCAAAGAGTCCGGCAACACAACTATCCCGGACACGATTCCTTTGGCAGATCTCCTCCAACTCATAGGCATGGGGCATCACTCTACAGATATCGTTATTATTAATACAAAAAAAGAGAGGGGGATTATTCGAATCCGCCAAGGAAATCTCATTGAGGCGGAAGCTGCCGGACAGCAAGGAGTGAATGCGGTGACAGAAATGCTTTCATGGGAATCTCCAACAATCAAGACCTGCAAAGGAGTGCATGAAATTCGGTTGCCCACCCACCCTGTCCCCTTGCATGACGCCCTTATCCAAGCAGCAGCAAGGCTAGACGAGAAGTCATAACTCTCGTTTTTATTTCTGCAGAGATCTACAGGAAACAACTGATAAAGGGAGCTTGGTCTTTGCCACAGCAAGGGACTGGCTAAACAGCTCCCTTTACATTTTCTCTTGCGGTAGAGTGTTATTTTTTAGCAGGAAGTGCCGTTGATGCAGTTTACTCCTTCTGCGCCTTCTGCGTTGTTCCTTTGTTTTCTTTCGTTACAGTGGTTGCTGCGCTCGTAGCCGGATCTTCCTCTCCCACAGTGATCTCGTCTTTGAGCCGTGCAACACTTTTTGCACCAATTCCATACACGTTTTTCAGCTCATCAACCTTTTTGAAGAGACCTTTATCCTGCCGATACTTGATAATCGACTCGGCTTTGACCTGCCCTATACCAGGCAAAGAGGTCAATTCCTCCAAGCTCGCTGTATTAATATTAACAACAGCAGCTGCCGAAGTCGTCAGGAAAAAAACAAAGAACAGGGCCAAGTAGAATGATCTCATAATACCTTCCTTCTTGAGTTTTTAATCTGCCGCCTGCTCACACAGGCATTATTTTTCACACTATCTATCACACTCCAGAGTAATTGCACTATAGGCTCGACCACCCTTGAAAGTCAACAAGGAAAAACATGATGTTACGAGATGTCAGAACGAAATCTTAAAAATATTATTGCAGCGCAACAAAATTTCTTTTTTGCAATTTCAACTTTTTTTTACAGAAGATACCCTGTACAGTTTACGAAGTTATACTGACTGTAATCTGAGCCTCGACATACCGCATCAATGAACAGTTATCAACTTATCTCACTAATTATACAATGTATTTATTATGAAAGACAACCTTTCTCATACTATTTCCTATTCCGAGAGCCTGATCGTTCATTCCTGTCGAGCCAAACAGTTGCGGTCCGAGGCTGTCCATCTCATATCAAAGGATCTCAACAGACGCCAGCTGCGTGACCTTGAATCCCTGCTCAACCGAGCCTTTTATCCGCTAGCAGGCTTCATGGAACGGGACGATTACGAAAGGGTCCTGAAAGAAATGCGCCTGACTGATGGTTCTGTTTGGCCTATTCCTATCTGCCTTGATGTAAACGAAGAGTTTGCCGCTTCCCTGCAACCGGGACAGTGCATAGGACTTAATGATCAGGAAGGTTTTCTGTTAGCAATCCTGACGATCAATGATATCTGGAAGGCGGATAAAAAAGCAGAGGCAAAAGCTGTCTACAGCACAGAAAACCCTGAACAGCATCCCGGTGTCCAGGCCCTGTTCACCGAAGTGAAAGACTGGTATATAGGGGGAACAGTGGAAGGCGTGACCCTGCCCATTCATTATGATTTCTGCGACCTCCGTCTTACTCCAGCAGAGAGCAACCGCAGATTTCTCCAGTACGGCTGGCGGCGGGTTGTCGGTTTTCATACCAGAGAATATTTGCACTGTGCCCACCGGGAAATGGTGCTGGCAGCAGCTCGGGAAACCGGAAGCTCTATTCTCCTCCATCCGGTGGTTGGCATGGACCATCCCGGCAACATGGAACATTACACCCATGTTCATTGTTATCAGGAGTTTGTCGAACATTTCCCCCGCAATATGATTCAATTAGGAATTATTCCACTGGCGGAACGACACGCTGGTCCGAGAGAAGCACTCTGGCATGCTCTGATCCGCAAAAATTACGGTTGTACTCATTTTATCGTGGCAGCAGACCACGGCGACCCCTTTGCCAGCACCAATGCAGACCTGTTTTATCCCCAAGGTGAAGCCCAGCAACTTGTTGCCTCGCTGGCTGAAGAAACCGGCATTGAAATGGTTCCAGAGCAGGCTATGGGCTATGCGGAAAAGCAGGGAAAATATGTCTATCTTGCCGAAACCCCTGATGAAGAGGTGAAAAATATTACCTCGAAGGAACTCAAGCGGCGTTTGGAGCAAGGAGAAAACATCCCAGAATGGTTTTCCTTCCCCAACGTTGTTGCCGAGCTGCGCCGTTCTTTTCCTCCACGCCCCAAGCAAGGCTTCACGGTTTTCCTCACAGGCCTGTCAGGATCAGGAAAATCAACCATTGCCAAAGTCCTGATGGTTCGCTTTATGGAGATGCGCGACCGCCCGGTCACCCTGCTGGACGGCGACATTGTCCGCAAAAATCTCTCCTCGGAACTGACATTCTCCGAGGAACACCGCAATCTCAATGTTACCCGAATTGGCTTTGTAGCCAGCGAAATCACCAAAAATGGCGGCATCGCCCTTTGCGCTCCCATTGCGCCCTATGAAGAATCGCGCCTGGAAAACCGGAAGCTCATCAGTCGTTACGGAGGATTTATTGAGATTCACATCGCAACGCCGTTGGAGGTCTGTGAACAGCGGGACCGTAAAGGGCTGTATGCAAAGGCTCGGGCTGGACTCGTCAAAGGGGTGACAGGAATTTCAGATCCCTATATTCCTCCAAGCAAGCCGGAAATCGTTATTGACACCTCAAAGATGACTCCGGCTGAAGCAGTGCAGGAGATCTTCCTTTATCTTGAAGAACAGGGATATATTCGCTGAGTTCGCTTCTCAGACAGATGCCGCTGGAGGTTTGCTTACATAATCAGCATGGTGAGCTTGTGGATCAGGGGACACGGGCGGTGGAGAATCCGCCCGTACTTTTATACATCGAGAAAGCGGCTGGCCGAAACATTGAAAATGGCAGCGAGTTTCTTGGCAGTTGCCAAGCTGATAGTTCGCTTGCCGCGCTCCATATTGGAAACAAGTTGCCGGGGAACAGCACCCAGTTTTTTACCAAGTTGCGCTTGGGTCATTTCCTGATTCTTCCGATAGATGCGCATGGCATCGCCGGGTGATGTAGCTGCTTTGGTTTCCTTATACCAGCTGGTTTCGGTTATCTCGACGAATTCGTCATCTCTATTAATTTTCAGCTTGTTGCCGTACTCGCTCCGCAGTAGGTCAAGAAGTCGCGGCGGAATCTCGCCTTGTATGCGGATATCAGTACGGGGCGTTTTCACGAGAGCCTGCATAGTACACCTCAATCTTTATGGTTCCTTCCTCCATGCGCCGCACGCCACCCACTTTCGGGCTAAATGGCAATGATACTGGTCAGCCGAGAGCTTGCTGTAGTTCGGCCAGTGGTGTGCCACCGGGCCGCTGTCTTTGAGATCATCAATCAGCAGCACCAGCTTTTTTTGAATATGGGCCGGTAGCCTGGAGATCTTTTTCAAGACGCTCTTTTTGACGAGGATTTTATAATGCATACTTTACTTGTAATCAAAAATTGATTACAAAACAAGAGAATTTTATGTTGGTTACTTAACAGCCTTTGTTATAGTCAGATAATGTTAGCAATTTACCAAACGTCACCTCAACTGATCAACAGCAAGGATAGTCCTCGAACTACTGTTTATGACAACTAACCCAAAAGATAATGCACAAAAAAACGGTCTAACGATAGAGAACCTAAGCATTTTCGGTGGGAAGCAGCAGTTTGCCGATACCATCGTAAATTGCCCTAACCAACCTGAACCAGAACTTATTCCAGAAGTCGACATAGACCACCTCCCTCAATCTACCACTCCGTTAATCGGACGTAAAATTGAACTGACACAACTCACCGAAGCATTTACTCATCCCAGTAAACGCCTTGCTATTCTTGTCGCAGCCGGTGGAATCGGCAAATCCGCATTAACCGACGAATGGTTACAGCAGATCGCTGAACGTAACTATTACGGCAAAACCTATATATTCGGCTGGTCGTTCTATTCGCAAGGTTCACACACAACGTTTACCAACTCACAGCCATTTTTCAGTGCAGTACTGCCATTTTTAGGAATGTCCGAAATACCCAAGGATGAAATCGAAAAAGCGCGGTTACTGGCACGATGTTTACAACAGAAACCATGCCTGCTGATTCTCGATGGTTTGGAGCCGCTTCAGTACCCTGAAAATTTACAAAACATGAGCGGTGAATTGCAGGACAGTGCGTTAAAAGAATTCATTGCCTGTTTTCGTCGAACAGCAAGCAACAGCTTTCTACTGCTTTCTTCCAGACAACCATTAGTGGAGCTGAACAAATGGCATTCAGAGCATTACTTATCACTGCCGTTGGAGACCTTGCCACATGATGACGGTGCGCTCTTATTAGAACAACTAGGTGTCACCGGTAACACAGCAGAACGTCAGGCAATCAGCAAAGACTTAAATGGACATGCCTTGAGTTTGGTGTTAATGGGGCATCTGTTAAGCGAACACCATCAAGGTGATTTTCATTATGCGAGAGAACTTCCACCCTTAACCTCAGCGCATGGTAGCAGTGATGCTGAAAAAGACAGCCGTCATGCCTTGCGGGTGCTGGATTATTACGACAGCCTACAGGATGAGACTTCACGCTATTTTCTACAGCTTCTCGGATTATTTGACCGCCCGATGAGTCACTCTGAAAAAACAGTGTTAATCAAACAGGCCCAGCATGCTGAATTGCTACGTGCATTAACGGAAAAACAATGGCAGATTGTGCAAAAGCGATTAGAAAAAAATGGCTTATTGTTGGGGAGAAAAGGTAAGTTTAAACGTCTGGAATGGGATACCCATCCGATTATTCGATCATATTTCGGGCAGAAATTCAAAGAAAATCATCCATCTGCATTCAGACAGGCGCATTTGACTCTGTTTGAATATTATCAGAAAGTCCCTGAAAAAAAATATCCAGATACCTTAGAAAAAATGGCACCTCTTTATCAGGCTGTGGTGCATGGATGTTTAGCAAAACAATATCGACAAGCATTTCAACTTTACTGGAGACGAATATGTCGGAATGGCGGAAAAAATGGCAATAACGTCTACTACAGTCTTTACAAACTCGGCGCTTATTCAAATGATCTTAAATCATTGGCAGAGTTTTTTCCTTTTGGATGGGAGGTTCCTGATAAAAATCTAATTGAAGATGAGCAGGCGGAAATATTGGCAACTTGCTCTTTTTGTCTGATGTCATTAGGGCGTTTTCAAGAAGCAATTACACCAAGAAAAACCTGTTTATCAATGCATTACAATGTAAGGGACTGGTTAGAATTAAGTTCAGACTCTCAAAATTTAGTAGATTTATATTTGCCAATAGGAAATCTTGAGCAAGCAAACAGCGCCATGCAACAAGGCTTTAGATATTCATTACTTAGCAAAGACATCCGTCAACAGATGATAAATAAGAGTTACTTAGGGACGGTGCTACATCGCAAGGGAAAACTGACTGATGCCTATGTTTGCTTTCAAGAAGCTAGGAAGCTGCAACGAAAAAGAGGGTACGATGAGCTGTACTCGTTAAGTGGATTTTGGCACTGTTCTCTTCTTTTAGATACAGTAATTGACGAATACGACCTTAAAAAAATAATAGTTTTAAAGACAAAGCAATCTAATGAATTAAAAACAGCGACACCATTAAATGATTTAGCGTATAATCTTCTTACTATTGCTTCTGCTTATCTTGCACTAAATGAGATGAGCCATGCAGGAGATGCTTTTAAACAAGCAGTGCAGCAAATACAGAAATCAAACATGATTCATTGCATACCACCATTTTATCTGTTGCGTGCTAATTTTTATCTCATTTCGGATCAACTTGACTTGGCAAAGGCTGATTTAGAAACTGTGTTAGAGATTATCGAGTGCTACAGTATGCATCTTTATGCAGTAGATTATCTGTTGATACATGGACGATACTGCCTAGACATAAATGATCATGATGCTGCGCTAGAGAATTACGAAGAGGCCAAAAACCTCATCCAAGAAACAGGCTATCATCTTCGTGATGCAGAACAAGACTTACTTGCTGCGATGATTTGTCAACAACGCGAAACTATAGCGGGTAAAGATAGTAACGTCTATCTGCAAAAGACAAAAAAACGTATTGAAGAAATCGGGCAATGGGGCTTGTTACGGGTAATTGAACGGGATTTTCCAGAACAATAGCAAACACAAAACTAAGGAACAGGAAATGCAGATTAACACCCAAAATATTTACGGCGGAAGCAGCAATTTGCCGATACTATTGTTAATCAATATCAGAACGCGACTTTTGAGCAAAATGATATTGAGTTGCTCAAATTTATCGCCGAACTGAAAACCGAAGAAGAAAAGAAACAAGCAATCGGGGCAGATATTGCCACAGTCAATGATGCAACCGCTACCGAAGAAACAAAAAATACTGCCCGCTCCCGCATTACACAATTTTTGATTAATCATAAGGGTGATATAAGTGCATGGTCCGGAAGAATCGGCAAAATAGCTCTGACGGCAATTCTTGCAAAATTTGGATTAAGCTTGGTAGATATAGGACTCTAATTACACCAGCCAACATTTCCCAACACACCCTCATTGTCGGCCTCACCAATCCCATTTTGGGATATGACGGCATGGGATGGCGGATCGCTGAGAAAGTCAGCAAACAGAGCGGCATGTTACAATGAAAAAAACAGCAAACCCTACAGCAATAAGCCTTTTCTGCGGCGCTGGAGGATGCTCTTACGGCTTTCAGCAAGCTGGATTTGACATTCTATATGCCGCCGATATCGACAAAACCGCCGTTGCAACCTATGAAAAAAACTTCCCGGACACAAAAGTCGAGCAAATCGATATAGATAAAATAGACTTTGATCAACTACTGCTTGACCTTGACCTACTCCCGAAACAATTGGATATACTCATCGGCGGGCCACCCTGCCAAGGCTTCTCCACAGCAGGCAGCCGATTCTGGGATGATCCAAGAAATCATCTTCTCAAAAGCTATGTACACGCTCTCAATATATTAAAACCGAAATGGTTCTTAATGGAAAATGTAGAGGGACTGCTTACCGCAAACCGGGGTACCTATATAACAGAAGCCGCCAAAGCGTTTATCGAGTTAGGATATAAAATTAGGATTGAGAAAATATATGCACATGAATACGGCATTCCCCAACGACGGAAGCGGGTTTTAATATTTGGTAACCGACTGGGGCTCAACTTTGAAATGCCCCGACCGACAAGCAAAGTAAGTGGAAAGATATTCAAAAACTCTGAAAACACCATTTCAGATGCAATTGCCGACCTTCCGGCTCCAGCCAAAAAACACGGAGAGCCCACAGTTCTGCCGACAACCCATGATATTATCGGCGTTAAAAAACAAGAATATACAGTTGACGACCATTGCTCACCGAACATTGAAGGAGTTCAAAAAGAGCGTATCTGTGCTCTCCAACCCGGACAGACAATGAAAGACCTGCCGGAAAAATTACAGCATGGCTCATTCAAAAAACGAGCAAATCGGCGGGTTGCGGACGGAACGCCGACAGAGAAAAGAGGGGGGCCACCGTCAGGACTGAAAAGACTGCGCGCAGACCAGCCCTGCCTCACCATTACAGGTGCTGCAACCAGAGAGTTGATTCATCCCACCCAGAACAGACCGTTGACCTTACGGGAATGTGCTAGGATCCAAACCTTTCCAGACAGCTTTACCTTCTGTGGTAGTGCTTCGGAGCGTGTCCGGCAAATAGGAAATGCAATTCCTCCTCTTCTGGCGTTCATCTTTGCAAATCATATTAAAAATCAATACGGTTTCTGCACTAAACACTCATCAGACGGTGAACTCTTGGGAGCGGTGCTGACGAAGGCCAACGCTATGAGCCTGCCCTTGCCCGCACTCACAAACTTTTATTGCAATTAAAAAATCCGAAAAATTCTATCCAATTATCCTTATTCGAGAATGCATATGCCTAATACCGCCTTTATCCGAAATCTTTATGCAAGATGCAGAATGCATGGAACCGGAGAAGCGCAGGTCGTTATTTCGAATGCGGAAATCCATGCACTTATTTTTCTTGCTCTTCTGAACCTCGGATGGAATCACAAGGAACTTCTCATCCCTCCGGTTAACGTACCAAACAAAGATTACTACAAAATCCCTCTATCATGGTTTGAGGAAACTGAAGTTGGCACTTCTGATCCATCGGATATTCAATCATACCTTCAGTGTTGCTTTGAGAAAGATAACGATTTTAGCCTGTTCATTGATAATTTAGCGGCATTACACCGACGCAGGATGAAATATCGGAGGATACTTCGACTTCAGCCGCTCCCGACAATGGATCAAATCGGTCCAAGAGCCTTGTTAGAATTTGGTGTATGTGATGCTGAACTCCAGGCCCACTGGATGGTATGGAGAAAATGGATTTACGATATTGACAACAGGGCTGCTCAGGAAACAGGATATTTATTTGAACCGCTGCTTGCAAGCTGTCTTGGAGGCAAACCGGTAGGCGCACGGAACTCCCCGGTCAAACGGCTTGATGCCCAAGGGGTTCCGACTGACAAAGGAAGGCAAATCGACTGTTTCGTGCCATCGACATCGACTGCTTACGAATTCAAATTACGGGTTACTATCGCAGCGAGCGGACAAGGACGTTTTGGCGAAGAGCTGTCTTTCCCCGAAGAAGTTGCTGCTGCCAGCCTGAAGCCCGTTCTTCTGGTGCTAGACCCAACCCCATCAGAGCGACTTACGGAATTATCTGCAAAATTTGTTACATGCGGCGGACAATGTCTTCAGGGAGAAGATGCTTGGCAGCACATGGAGAGTGAGGCGGGAGAGGTCGTATCTGTATTTATTAATAAATTTATAAAGCCCGCAATTCACAATATTGAAAATGTGGAATTGTCGGAATTGCAGCCGATCTCACTGAATTGGTCAGAGGATGCCGTAGAAATACGTTCTCCATCCGCAGTCTACAGGGTGAGGAGGAAACAATGAATCCTGTCATGAAAAACGTACCACCGTCTTCTCCCGACCACACCCTTGTCATGCCGCCCCGACCTCCCCCTCCATTCCCCCGATTTTTCGCTTCACCTGACGTATTCCCTTGAATTTTCCAAGACCATACGATAATGATTAAAGAATCCCGCCTTTTAAAAACGGAATCAAATTTCCACAAATTACCACTGCCCCACGGAATTCTATGCGCACCTTTCTGCTTCCTTGTTTTTTATTCATGACCTTTTTTCTCTCCTCACCTTCGTTGCTCCATTGTGCAGAAGAAGCTCCTGCTTCGGATACCCCGGAGCCCCTAGAGCTCCTACGTCAGGATATCCATATTACTTTTTATCTTGAATCAGCACAGATGCAAGGCAAGGCGACTCTCGTTCTACCGCCCAACAGAGCACTGAAACTCTGGTTGAATGAGCTGGAATACGTACGAATAGAAATCACAGAAACCGGGCAAGAAATCGCTCCGAACAGCGACAACACCCTGACCTTGGCCCCGGCAGTGCAGCAGCGCACCCTTTCCCTGAGTTGGCAGATAACAGCTCCGTCACCCGGCCACGACACAGGTAACCTGATCACCCCACAAGGCATCACCCTGACCGGTCTCTGGCATCCAATCTCGAATGAGAACATGCTTTTCTCTCTCAGTGCAGATCTACCGCCCGGCTTTTCCGGGATAACCGAGGCTAACGAGATAGAGGTTGCAACAGACGGAGAGCGACAAATTCTTAAGGCAACGGCTCCCCAACCCCTGCGGGCTATCAACTTTGCTGCTGGTCCGTACACCGTTCTCACACGCCAGCTCAATAACCTGACGCTCTACAGCTATTTCTTTGCAGAAGATGAAGAGTTCGCTCCGGCCTATCTGGACCGGGCTGTGGAATACATTACGCGCTACGAAGATATGATCGGCCCCTTCCCTTATAAACGATATTCCATTGTCGAGAATCGGCTACCTACCGGCTATGGCATGCCGGGCTTCACCCTCTTAGGCCAGACCGTTGTTCGCCTGCCCTTTATTAAGGACATATCCTTGGGACACGAAATCCTTCACTCCTGGTTCGGCAATGCCATTGCTAATGATGCGGGCGGAAACTGGTGCGAAGGCCTGACCACCCTACTGGCAGATCAAACCTATGCCGAAGAAAAAGGAGAGGGTGCTGCCTATCGCAAAAATCAGCTTCTCCGCTATCAGGCATATATCGGACAGGATAATGATGTTGCTGTGCTGGATTTTCAGCACGGTAGCGATTCTCAGCCCATGCCTCAAAAAATGCGGGTCATTGGCTACGACAAAGTGAGTATGCTCTTCCATGCTCTACGCCGAGAGATCGGCGATGAGCATTTCTTTGCCGCGCTCCGGCAGTTCTACCAGGACAAAAAATATTCTGGTGCCAACTGGTCCGACCTGGAAAACACCTTTGCCGTAACCTCGGACAGGGATCTCTCCCAATTTTTCAGCCAAAGGCTATCTCGCACAGATATTCCCTCCTTTACTGTGGAACAGGTTGGGATGGAGCAAAAAGGGGGCAACTCTGAGGTTTCCTTTCATATCGTCCAGCAAACCGAGAAACCTTATCGTTTCCGTCTGCCAGTTGCCCTCACAACACGACAGGAAACAATCAGCGAGACCATCATAATCGACTCAGCAAACCAGGCAGTGACGGTCACCGTGCCCAGTCTCCCCATAGAGCTAGCCATTGACCCGAGATACGACCTGATGAGGACCTTAGATAATAAAGAACACCCCTCTGTCTGGATGCAGTTCATAGGGGCAGAGCAAAAAACAGCAGTCCTCTCGGATAACGAGGCCACTCTACCCTTCTACCTCCCTCTAATAACGGAATTTGAACGCTGGGGCTGTCGCCTCATCAAAGCCAAGGAACTGAAAAACAGCGAGCTGTCGCAGGGGAGTTTCCTTTTCCTTGGCAGCTCTTCGCATAGCCGGGCTCTCTTTGGGACAACAGAGGCTGAGGAAACCGGCTTCAGTCTTGATGTACATAAAAATCCCCTGAATCAGGAGCAGGTCATGGTGCTGGTTTCCTCGTCATCTGCGCAAGAAAGCCGAAGCGCCTTACCCAAACTCAGACATTATGGCAAGTATTCCCGCCTCCTCTTTCAGGACGGCAGAATACAAGAAAAACAGATCGCACCGGCTGACAACGGCATTCGCCTGCCACTGCTCAAGCCTGCTGTTGGGCTCCCTGTCCCGCAGGTGCAAGATTTCTCTGCTATTCTTGAAGATATCTCCCAAAGCAAAGTCATCTACGTGGGTGAGACCCATACGGATTACGGGGCCCATATTCTCCAGTTGCAGGTTATTCAGGCTCTGCGGGAACAGCTGGAGCAAGAGGGGAAAAGTGAGGGCCTAGTTATCGGAATGGAAATGTTTCCTCGCTCCTCCCAGCATGCTTTGGCTGGCTACATTAACGGGATTATCTCCACGGAGCAGGATTTCCTCCGTCTCTCTGCTTATTATGAGGCCTGGGGCTATGATTATCGCATGTACCGGGATATTATCAACTATGCTAAGGCGCACCGTATCCCGATCATCGCGCTGAACCTCAACAAAGAGATTGTCAGCAAGGTGTTCAAAACAGGATCAACCGATAAGCTGACACCAGAGCAGCTAACCGAGGTCGCATCGGATCGTGCCCTAGATCTTGCCGGGTATCGCCAGCGGCTTGCGCAGGTCCATGCCCTGCATAAGGAACCGGAAAAAAACGGCGGTTTCGGGGGATTCCTCCAGGCCCAAGCCATGTGGGATGAAACTATGGCTGAATCCGTTG
>MTKO01000124.1 GCA_004028505.1 Candidatus Electrothrix aarhusensis | reverse complement strand
GAAGATGGGGGAATTGAGCAAGGCCTTGTATGGGCAGATGGCGGAGGCTGGGGGCGCTTGATGCGGTTATTCGGGGGAATTTGGAGGTTTTGGGGTATGGGGAATAACAAGGCAAAAATCATGAGCAAGAAGGACGCTCAGCTACCCCTGGATTCGGATGTTGATGGGCTCATCGTTGATTTGCGGCAATTGATCGATGAAGCCCGCTCAGCAGTTGCCGTTACTGTCAATGCCGGATTGACCTTATTGTATTGGCGGGTCGGGGCTCGAATAAATAAAGAAATTCTTGCTGGAAAACGTGCAGATTACGGCAAAGAGATTGTCTCGACACTGTCACGACAATTGGTTGATGAATACGGAAAAGGCTTTTCAGAGAAAAATCTGCGCCGAATGATCCAGTTTGCGAACCTTTTTTCTGAAGAAAACATTGTCGTGACACTGTCACGACAATTGAGCTGGAGTCACTTCTTAACCCTAATTCCTCTGGAAAAGCCGTTACAACGGGAATTCTACGCTGAAATGTGCCGCGTAGAAAATTGGAGCGTTCGTATGCTGCGGCAGAAAATTGACGGGATGCTCTATGAACGCACGGCACTATCAAAAAAGCCTGACGAGCTGATTCAGCACGAACTCCGCCAGCTGCGCGAGGAAGACCGTCTTTCTCCTGATCTGGTTTTTCGTGACCCCTATTTTCTTGATTTCCTCGGGCTGAAAGATCGGTACCTGGAAAAAGACCTAGAAGACGCCATCCTCCGGGAACTTGAACAGTTTTTACTGGAACTGGGCAACGGGTTTGCCTTCATGGCTCGGCAAAAACGCATTCAGCTGGACAACGACGACTATTACATTGACCTGCTCTTTTATCATCGGGGATTGAACCGGCTGATTGCCATTGATCTCAAGTTGGGTGATTTCAAAGCGGAGTACAAGGGACAGATGGAGTTGTATCTCCGCTGGCTGAATAAATACGAACGCCGCCCGCAGGAAAATGAACCGTTGGGTATCATTCTGTGCGCAGGAAAAAAACAGGAGCTTGTCGAGCTGCTGGAGCTGGGGCAGTCTGGAATTCATGTTGCTGAGTACCTGACTGAGCTGCCGCCGCGTGAGCTTTTGGAGCAGAAGCTGCACAGTGTGATGGTATCGGCAAAGGAGCGGATGAGTATATTGCCTGAGCAGGTCGGTATTGAGGATAAGGATTATTAATCAATCGTGCGTTGTAGGGACAGACCTGTGTGTCTGCCCGAAAATTTTGCATTCGGTAGGGGCACGGCGCGCCGTGCCCTTACGGCACCCTGCGAACACGACAAGATCATGGCGTGAATTCCACCCCGCGATACATCACGGGGCTCTAATCGGATGTCCCTTCGGGACAAGGCAGCAAATATGATGAATGGATTGTGTGGCGTAGGTGGTAAGTTGGTTAAAATCGTGCAAGATGACGGTGTGTCCCTTCGGAATCAAGAGGATGAAAAGTTGTCCTGGGAAGAGACCTATAAAGCCATGTCCAAGGAGCAGGAGGACTGGGGGGATTTTGAGGTGACTTTGGCGAATGGATTGAAGAGGCTGGATTATGGTGGGTGAGTGGAAAAATTGTCGCCTTGCAGATGTAGCAAAAATTCAAGGTGGCTTTGCGTTTAAAAGTAAAGATTTTGTTGAGTCTGGCGTTGCGGTAGTAAAAATAAAAAACGTAAGAAAACGAAATATTGACCTGTCAGAGGTAGATTGTGTTTCCGTAGATCTCGCCAAGAAATGCTCAAATTTTTATGTTCGCGAGGGCGATGTATTAATTTCTATGACCGGCTCTGGAATTAATGCCCCAGCATCAATTGTTGGAAGAGTGGCTCGCCATACAGGAGATAATCGTGACTTTCTTATTAATCAAAGAGTTGGGCGTTTTGTCGTTTGTAATGATGAAAAATTAGATCTTCGCTACCTCTATTATTTTTTTAGCAGATCTGCAATTCAAAATTTATTAGTCTCTATTGCCACGGGAAGTGCAAACCAAGTCAACATCAGTGGAAAGCAAATTGAATCAGTAGAGATTCCGCTGCCTCCAATTAAAGACCAAAAAGCCATAGCCCACATCCTCGGCAGTCTCGACGACAAAATCGAGCTCAACCGCCAGATGAACACCACCTTGGAAGCAATGGCGCAGGCCCTGTTCAAGAGCTGGTTTGTTGATTTTGACCCGGTCATCGATAAAGCCTTGGCTGCTGGAAATCCTATTTCCGAACCGTTGCGCAAAAGGGCTGAGGCCCGTCAGGCGCTGGGCGATAAGCGCAAGCCGTTGCCTGCTGACGTTGCTCGGCATTTTCCTGATCGTTTTGTTTTTAATGAGGAGATGGGTTGGGTGCCGGAAGGGTGGGAGGTAGGCAAGTTCGCTGACATTGCTAGGCACGTAAGATCCTCAGTGAAAGCCGACGAAGTGGAAGGATATGATTTTTATGTTGGATTGGAGCATATCGGGAAGAAAAATTTATTTCTCTATAATAACGGTTCCGGTGCGTCAGTCAGCAGCAATAAGTCAGGATTTGAAGAAGGAGACCTTCTTTTCGGAAAATTGCGCCCATACTTTCACAAAGTTTGTATTGCTCCATGCCAGGGTATTTGTTCTACTGACATTTTAGTGCTCAGGGCCAAGAGTAGTTCGTTGCATTCTTACATGATGTTAACTGCATTTACTGAGAAATTTGTTGATTATGCCAATCTGCGTTCTACGGGTACTCGAATGCCGAGGGCGAACGTTAAAGATATGCTGGAGTACGCTATTACTTTGCCATCAAAGAAAATTCTTGATTCATTTGATGGCAGTCTGGCCCCAATGTGGAAAAAAGGAATGGCCTCTGTCAAAAATGGTCAGAATTTAGCTACCCTTCGCGACACCCTCCTCCCAAAACTCCTCTCCGGCCAACTCCGCATCCCGGATGCGGAAAAAATAATGAATGATGCGTAAATATTAAAATCTTCTCTGGAAAAGTATTATGGCAAAACAACACATGAAGGTAGCAATTATTGAGGTTATCGACAATCAACTTGCGGCCAACGATCCACCCGAAACACGTCAGACGCTTGATCGCTTGCTGTTGGAAGGACACTCTGAAAAGGATGCAAAAAAACTCATAGGTTGCGTTGTTACAGCAGAGATTTTTGATGTCCTGAAGAAAGGAGAACCTTTCAATCTTGAGAGATTTATCCAGGCTCTCAATGCGCTTCCAAAGATACCGGAAGGTTGAAATATGTTTTTAAAATTCCCCAAGATAAATTACGGAGGCCCCTACGGGACAAGGCAATCCCGTCCCAAAGGGACGCCCCTTTCATAGCCCAGTGTTTTAACGCTGGGCACTTGGGCACCAGTAAAAGCCCGGCAGGTAATTCCATGAAATTCACCGAAGCAAAGCTGGAACAGGCCATCATCACCCTGCTGGCAGAACAGGGTTTTCCCCACACCAGGGGCGATTCCCCAGACCTGCCAGCCCGTGAACCGGAAGACGTTCTGCTCAAGGACGACCTGCGCTCCTTCCTGACCCGTTGCTACCCCCAAGAAAAGCTCACAAACAACGAAATCAACAGCATCATCCTTCGCCTAGAGGCCTTGCCTGCTGCGGATCTCTACAATTCCAATCGGCAGATCCACAAGCTGATGGTTGACGGCTTCCTGCTCAAGCGGGAAGACCACAGCCAAAAAGATCTCTACATCCAGCTCATTGACTACGCAGGCCTGCCCGAGCAACACCAGCCCCGCCCGGAGGAACTGACCACTATCATTGCCGAGGGATCGCCCAACTACAGCAGCGACCAGAATCACTACCGGCTGGTCAGCCAGCTGCCCATTGAGGGCCGGGAAAAAACGCGCATTCCCGACGTGATCCTCTACATCAACGGTCTGCCCCTGGTGGTCTTTGAGTTTAAGAGCGCCATCCGGGAAGAGGCCACCATCACGATGCCTACAAACAGCTCACCATCCGCTATGCCCGTGATATCCCCGAGCTGATGAAGTACAACGCCTTGTGCATTATCAGCGACGGGGTCAATTCCCGCCTGGGTTCCCTCTTTGCCGCCTACGAGCATTTCTCGGCCTGGCGCAAGGTCACAGGCAATGAGAGCCAGGCCCAGGACGGTATCAACTCTCTTCACACCCTGATCCAGGGCCTGTTTGCCAAGGACCGGCTCCGGCAGGTGCTCCGCCATTTCATCTATTTCCCGGATGCCTCCAAGGAGGAGGTTAAGGTGGTCTGCCGCTATCCCCAGTTCTACGCAACCCTCAAACTCTTTGCCCATATCAAGGCCCATCGTAAACCCTTGGGCGACGGCAAGGGCGGGACCTATTTCGGGACCACGGGCTGCGGCAAGAGCTTCACCATGCTCTTCCTCACTCGACTGCTGATGAAGAGCGTGGATTTTGCCAGCCCCACCATTATCCTGATCACCGACCGTACTGACTTGGATATTCAACTGACTGGTCAGTTCAGCAAGGCCAAGGAGTATATCGGCGATCAGATCGTATGCAGTGTGGAAAGCCGCAACCACTTGCGGGAGCAGCTCAAGGGCCGGAGCAGTGGCGGGGTCTTTCTCACCACCATCCATAAATTCACCGAAGACACCCAGCTCCTCAGCGAACGGGACAATATCATCTGTATTTCCGACGAGGCCCACCGCAGCCAGCTCAATCTGGAGCAAAAAGTGGTGGTTGATGAGGAAAAAGGGACGGTCAGGCGCAGTTACGGCTTTGCCAAATACCTGCACGAATCTCTGCCCAATGCTACCTATGTCGGCTTTACCGGCACCCCTGTTGATGCGACCCTGGCGGTGTTCGGCCCGGTGGTCGATGCCTACACCATGAGCGAATCAGTCCAGGACGAGATCACAGTCCGCATTGTCTACGAGGGACGGGCTGCCAAGATCCTTTTGGATAATAGCAAGCTGGAAGAGATCGAGGCCTATTACGCCCGTTGTGCAGAGCAGGGAGCCAGCGAGTACCAGATTGATGAGAGCAAGAAAACAACCGCCCGGATGCATGCCATCCTGGGTGACCCGGATCGGCTCAAGGCCTTAGCTGCTGATTTTGTGGCCCATTACGAGCGGCGTCTGGAAGAGGGCTCCACGGTTAAGGGCAAGGCCCTGTTTGTGTGCAGCAAGCGGGAGATCGCCTATGCCTTTTGGCAGGAGCTGATTGCCCTGCGCCCGGCCTGGAATGAGGTTTTGACCCACGAGGTTTGCGAGACCTGTGAGAAAGAGGCCAGCCTTAATCCGCAGGAGGAAAAAAAGATCAAGCCCATGGAGCGGGTCAAGATGATCATGACCAGGGGCAAGGATGACCCGGAAGAACTCTACAAGATGCTGGGCTCTAAGGAATACCGCAAGGAGCTGGCTCGCCAGTTTAAATTTTCCACGTCCAACTTTAAAATTGCCTTGGTGGTGGACATGTGGCTCACCGGCTTTGATGTGCCCTTCCTGGATAGCATCTATATTGATAAACCCATCCAACGCCATAACCTGATCCAGACCATCTCCCGAGTGAACCGCCGTTTTGCAGGCAAGGAAAAAGGGCTGGCCGTGGATTATATCGGGATCAAGAAGCAGATGAACCAGGCCCTGGCCCAGTATAACACAGCAGACCAGCAAAATATTGAGGAGATCGGCCAGTCGCTGATCGTGGTCCGGGACCATCTCGACCTGCTGGGCACGATCTTTCATCGCTTTGATGCACGACCTTATTTCAGCGGCACCCCTGTGCAACAGCTCAACTGCCTGAACCGGGCCGCTGACCACGCCATGCGTACGGACAAGAACGAAAAAAGGTGTATGTTCCTGGTCAAACGCCTCAAGGCAGCCTATGATATCTGCTGCGGCTCAGAAGAGCTGCACCAAGCAGAGCGAGATCAGGCCCATTTTTATCTGGCGGTGCGCTCCATCATCTTTAAACTCAATAAGGGCGATGCCCCGGACACGGCCCGGATGAACGCCCGCGTACGGGCGATGATTGCTGAGGCCCTTCAGGCCGAGGGAGTAGAGGAGATCCTCAAGTTGGGCGAGGATAAGACAGAGACTATTGATATCTTTGCTGATGATTATCTGGCCCGGCTGGAGAAAATCAAGCTCCCCAATACCAAGATCAAGCTGTTGCAGCAATTATTGGCCAAGGCGATTAGCGATTTTAAGAAGGTTAACAAAACCCAGGGCCTGGATTTCAGCAAGAAGTTCAAGGATCTGGTGGATCGCTATAACGAGCGCAAGGAAGAAGATGTGCTGATGAGTATGGAGAGCAAGAGCAATATGCTGGAGGATTTCACCAACGAGATCATGGGTCTTTTGCAGGCCTTGAAAAAGGAGAAGGAATCCTTTGCAGAACTCGGCATTGATTTGGAAGAAAAGGCCTTTTATGACATCCTCAAGGAGCTGGCCCGAAAATACGATTTTTCCTACCCAGAAAATAAGCTCCTTACCCTGGCTCAGGTCGTGAAAGAAGTTGTTGACGATAAGGCCCAATATACCGATTGGAATCAGCGCGAGGATATCCGAGCCGGGCTCAAGGTCGAGCTGATTCTTCTGCTGGCCAAGCATGGCTATCCTCCTGTGGACCGGGATGAGGTCTATCAGGAGATTTTTGAGCAGGCCGAGAATTTTAAGAAGTACCGGCAGATCGGATAATACGCCGAGAAAAAAATGCCGAGAGAAAATACCATGAAGGGAAATATCCTGAGTGGGAACAACCCTGCTCAGTTAAATGCATCTGAGCAGGATCATTTTACTCGGGCTTGCCGGAAATATATTTTTTACTCCGTTCTCCTCCGACTTACTCCAGCTTCCTCCATCTTCCTCCGCTTTACTCCCTCTTATTCCACAAAGGTCGCAATTTCCTCCAGCGGACTCCGCTCTGTCCGAAAGTCGTTGACCGGGGCTGCCATGTCCGGATAGCCCACAGATATTCCTAAGACCAAACGTTTATCAGCCGAGATCCCCAGGTGCTCCTTAATCTGAGGGGCATAGTCAGTGGCAAAAGCCTGGGGAACGGTTCCCACCCCTTTGGCTTGGGCAGCCAGCATCAGGCTTTGAGCGAACAGGCCCAGGTCAAAGAGCGACCAAGGGGACAGCGAGCTGTCCTGATACAGATAGATAGCATGAGGTGCGCCGTAAAAACAGAAGTTGGCCTTCTTGCCCTGGTGATGATCGCCGGATCAGTGAGATCCATACCGGTGAGTTCACTGCGCTTGGCCATCAGATAATCAATGCGGGCCTGTTCAGCTTCAGGCCAAGATTCAGGGGCAGGAAGATCCGGGCAGGGCGGGGTGCCGTTATCCAGCAACTCCACCATCATCTGCGAGAGCCCTTCCTTTTTCTCCCCAGAGACCACCATGACCTGCCAAGGCTGGGTGTTCTTATAGGAGGGGCTCCAGCTGGCCGTGGCAATGATCTCTCTGAGCATATCCTCAGAAATAGGTTTGTTCTGAAAGGCGCGAATACTGCGTCTGTTGGTAATGCATGTGATGGCGTCCATATTTTTTTTTCCTTTGTATGTAATATGGGTAGGGACAACGGCGTGCCGTGCCCTTGCTGAAAACCGCAATATTTCAGGGCAGGCACAGGGACCTGCCCCTACAAACCGTTCTGCTTAATGTTTGAAGGACCGCTGACCAGTGAACATCATGGCCACCTGCGGGTCTGCCTCGTTACATGCCTCGATAGAGGCATAGTCACGCATAGAACCACCAGCCTGAAGAATAGCGGTAATCCCCTCGCGGATACCGACGTCTGCTCCGTCCCGGAATGGGAAAAAGGCATCAGAGATCATTGTGGAGCCGGGCAGGCCAGCTCTATCTTCCTTGACCTTGGCATCAATAGCCTCTTTATCACTTGCATCCCGCTTGCCCTGCTCTACTTCCAGGGCCAGATCCGCATAAGGGATACCGAATTTGTCAAAGCAGGTGATGTCCGCGTATTTTACATAGGCCTTATGCACAGCGATCTCTGCCACGCCCACGCGGTCCTGCTCACCCGTCCCAATACCGGTGGTGCAGCCGTCCTTAACGTAGATAACCGAATTGGAAGTCACGCCGTGCTCCACAGCCCAACCGAAAATCATGTCGTCCAGCTCCTGCTGTGTGGGTTGGCGTTCGCATGCGTACTCCTTTCCCTTCCTGGTGGCGGTGGCCGGGGTCAGGTCAGCAGCGGAACGGATGGAGTTCACTGCAGATTGCTGGACAATGATGCCGCCGTCAATCAGAGATTTGAAGTCAACGAAGCGGAACTTCTCAAAATCAGCTAAGCGGTTGATGCCGTCCATACGGATAACCCGCAGATTCTTGGCCTTGGACAGGATCTCCAGGCTACCGTCCTCAAAGTCAGGGGCACAGACTACTTCTAGGTAGTTTTTGCTCATCAGCTCAGCAGTTGCCTTGTCCACGGGGCGGCTCAAGATTACAGCTCCACCAAAGGCGGCAATGCGATCAGCCCGGTTGGCCCGATTATAGGCATCAGCCAAGCTAGTGCCCACAGCAGCGCCGCAGGGGTTATTATGCTTGAGGATAACAGCTGCTGGTTTATCCACCAGATATTTGATGATGTTTAAGCCGTTGTCCACGTCTGTGAGGTTGATCTTGCCTGGATGCTTCCCCACCTGCAACATATCTTCCACCGTGAAACCACTGACCAAGGAGTTGCCCGGCTCAATAAACTTGCAGTTAGCTAAGGCCAGATTGCCATTGACCAGCTCATACAGGGCCGCTTCCTGATCCGGATTTTCGCCGTAACGCAGACCACGCTCGTCTACCCCGCCGTCTTCCGTGGGAATGGCCCAGGTCCGCTTGCGGTAGACCAAGGTCTGGTCGCCAAAGGAAACAGTCATATCCATGGGGAAGGAATCACCGAGGATGGTTGTGTACATTTTTTTGATGTCGCTCATGATAGTGCTCCGGGTTTGTCTTTGGGTTACTGGATAAATCTCTGATTTATTTTGTGGCAACGAGATGCCATCTTGCCTGAAAGCTCAAAAAGATAAAAAGTATAATATGAACAGCATCGGTTGCCAACAGAGAAAATGGACTGTTGCTGTTAGCGGAGCGAAGCTCGGGTTGGGTTGCGGGACGACAAAATCATTTACCCTCTGTGTCTGCTGTGTTAGATTAGCAACCATTTATAGTGTTACTTCGGGTTTGTTCATTTTCTCCGGGTGAGAAAAACCTCAGCAAGGAAGGGATGGTTCATCATGTATTTTCAAGATATTATCGCGGCCCTGAATAGCTACTGGGCCTCTGCCGGTTGCGTTGTTATGCAGCCCTATGACATGGAAGTCGGTGCCGGAACCTTTCACCCGGCCACTCTGCTCAAGGCCCTGGGGCCGGAACCCTGGAAGGCCGCCTATGTGCAGCCCTCCCGCCGCCCCACTGACGGGCGCTACGGCGAAAATCCCAACCGCCTCCAACATTATTATCAGTACCAAGTGGTGATCAAACCCTCGCCGAGCAATGTGCAGGAGATGTACCTGGAGAGTCTGAAAAGATTCGGCCTCAACCTCCTGGAGCATGATATCCGTTTTGTTGAGGATGACTGGGAATCACCCACCTCGGGGCCTGGGGTCTGGGTTGGGAGGTCTGGCTTGACGGTATGGAGATCACCCAGTTTACCTATTTTCAGCAGGCCGGTTCCATTGACCTCAAACCGATCACTGTGGAGATCACCTATGGCCTGGAACGCATCGCCATGTATCTCCAGGAAAAAGAATCGGTCTACGATATTGAGTGGAACAAGGACGTGACCTACGGCGAGATTTTTCTCCAATCAGAGCGCGAATTCTCCGCCTTTAATTTTGAAGAAGCCAACGTGGCCGACCTGGTCACCAGCTTTGACAACTATGAGCGGGAAGCCCTGAAACTGGTGGAGAAAGATTTGGTCCGTCCGGCCTATGATTTTTGCCTCAAATGCTCCCATACCTTTAACCTGCTTGATGCCCGCAAGGCTATCTCTGTTGCTGAGCGGACCCGTTATATCGGACGTATTCGTAATATTGCCCGTCAAGTTGCTCGACATTATGTGGATCAGCGTGAGGCAATGGGCTGGCCGATGTTGAAAGAAAGGATCGCGGAAGTGGCGTAGTTTCTCGGCTTGGAAAACATGCAACAACGAGGAGAGGGGAAGATATTTCCGGGGCTTGGTGACTCAACTTGAGCCGGATGAGCTGGAGCGATTTCAGGAAGAGCACTCAGCCGAGGTGCAGGCCCTTGCTTCAGAGCAGGGCATCTGGCTTGAGATGGGGATATTGTACACTGTTGGCACCCGAAGGGTGTAGGCAATGAATAGAATCGTAGCAAGAGAAGAGCTAAGGAGTTTTTTCCCATGACGTGGCAGGAAACAGGTGCTTTTATCGTTCAACGTATTGTCGCACTGATTACAGGCTTAGTCATTATTGCGGTTATCCTGCCGAGTATCGTGCCGCCGGAAATACTCCCGCCTGATGCCGGTTGGCTGGCCCGGCATGCAAAGCTTTTTTATATCTCCGTGGTTCTTGTGGAGGTTGCCCTTGTTTTCCAGTATTGGTCGGAAAAATTAAGAAAAGTAGGCTGGGCACTCTTGGTACTAACATTTGCCTGGGTGAATTTTGGCTAAATCTCCGTGAAACAGTTTTATCGAGAACTATCCATCTGGAAAAATTTGATTAATCATAACAGGATTAAACAAGAAATAAGCGAAACGCCTCGTTTTTAGATATTATGACTACCTATATAACAACCCCAATTTACTACGTAAACGCCATGCCCCATATAGGGCATGCCTACACCACCATTATTGCCGATACCTACAGCCGTTTTCGTCGTCTCTGCGGAGACGAAGTGCGCTTTCAGACCGGCACAGATGAGCACGGTGAAAAGATTGTCCAGGCCGCAGAAGGAGAGGGTGTCACCCCGCGTGAGTACGTTGACCGCATTTCTGATTCCTTTCGCCAAACCTGGCCGAGTTTGGATATCGCCCCGGATTATTTTATTCGTACCACTGATGCGGATCATATCAAGGTGGTGCAGGATATTCTTCAGAAGGTCTACGATCAGGGAGATATCTATTTTTCCGAGTATTCAGGGCATTACTGTAAGGGTTGTGAACGCTTTCTGACAGAAAAAGAACTGGTGGACGGCAAATGCCCGGATCATCAGACCGTGCCCGAGGAGGTCAGTGAGCAGAACTATTTCTTCCGCATGTCCAAGTATCAGGACTGGCTGATTGATCATATTAAAAGCAATCCAGAATACATCACCCCGGAACGTTACCGCAATGAGGTGTTGTCTTTTCTCAGTGAGCCGCTGGAAGACCTCTGTATTTCTCGCCCCTGCTCCCGCCTGACCTGGGGCATTCCTCTGCCCTTTGATGAGAATTTTGTCACCTATGTCTGGTTTGACGCCCTGATAAATTATTTGACCGGGATCGGCTATCCAGAAGGCCCTGATTTTGAGAAATACTGGTCAGTTGCCGAACATGTGATTGCCAAGGATATCCTCAAGCCCCATGCGATTTACTGGCCCACCATGTTGCAGTCCATGGGCGTGGCTCCCTATAAGCGACTCCATGTCCACGGCTACTGGAATGTGGATGAAACCAAGATGTCCAAGTCCATCGGCAATGTGGTCCGGCCCGGTGAGCTGGTGGAGAAGTACGGGGTGGATACGGTGCGCTATTTTCTCCTTCGGGAGATGAGCTTCGGGCGTGATTCCTCTTTTTCCACAGAGGCCTTGGAGTCTCGCCGTAACTCGGACTTGGCAAATGACGTGGGTAATCTTTTCTCCCGCGCCCTGACCATGCTGGCCAAGTATGCCGACTCCATCGTACCGGAGATCGACAAGGCCACAGTCACTGATGAAGACCGGGTTCTGGTGGATGCACTGGAAAATATGGTGGCCGATTACACCACCGCTATGAACGCCTTTGAATTTCATAAGGCCTTGCAGTCAATCTGGGAGGTCATCGGCATGCTCAACCGCTTCATTGTCACCAATGCACCCTGGGAGCTGGCAAAAAATCCTGATCAGGCTGGCCGGTTGAACACGGTCCTGTATTTCCTGGCAGATAGTCTACGATTACTTGCTCTGGTGTTACGTCCGGTTATGCCCACTGCGGCAGATAAGATGGCCGCAGCTCTGGGACAGGAGGAAGAGCTGGCCAAGGCGACATTAGAGGAAGAAGGATGTTGGGGCAGAATGCCAGCAGGCACGATGCTGCATCAGGGCGATGCATTGTTTCCTCGTTTGGAAAAAAAGAAGAAACAGCAGACTCAGGCTCAAGGGAAGGAGCAGGGGAAGAAAGGCAAGGCAAAAAAGAAAGAGGCTGCTCCAGATACCACGGAAGGCGACATGGAAGGACTGATTACCTTTGAGCAGTTTGGCAAGGTCGAGCTGCGGGTGGCTGAAATTGTCACGGCGGAAAAGATCAAAAAAGCGAACAAGCTGCTCAAGCTGACAGTCAAAGCCCCGGAAGAGCGCACCTTGGTTGCGGGCATTGCCAAGCATTACAGCCCGGAAGAGCTGATCGGGCGCAAGGTGATCATCGTGGCGAATCTGAAACCGGCCAAGCTGATGGGGATTACCTCGCAGGGTATGGTACTGGCCGCCAAAGAGGTCGATGCGGACGGCAATGAGCGGCTGGTGTTGTCCACTGTTGCGGGGGATATTGCAGTAGGCTCTCGGGTGTCTTAACCCTCCTCCTCCCCAGTTGTCGACAAATAGAAATTGAGCAGGAAGGTTTTTTGACCTTTCTGCCTTTATCCGCATGCTCCCGCTGACCAAACTTCGTATATAGCTTCATAAGCTGTGTTCTCTTATCTTTCTTTAAATAGGTTCTATTTGGTATAGTCTTCTCCTTGGCATATTTTTTTTATCAAAAAAATATATGAGTTGCGATATTCAATGAGAGTATGTCCGCTTTCTTGAGCTGGCATGATTTTGGCAAGCTGGAATCCTCTTAAAGGAATAATATCATTTGCCAAATGAAATCTTGATCAATGAATGTTCCCATCTGGAAATGAAACCATATGAAAACACATAGTAACCAAGCTACACCAAAATATCTTGGCTATGTTTATCAAGTTTTGATTGCTATTGAACAATGCCTTGATCCTAAGACTAAGAAGAATCAGACAATTTGGATTGAGTGTTACGGTGATGTGTATGACGGAAGCATTGGAACAGAAGTAAAGCATCATGTTGATCAGAGCTATTTAACTGATAATTCACCTGATTTTTGGAAAACTCTAAAAAATTTGATTACAGAAGATATAAGTGGAATTGAAGAATTTGTTTTACATACAACTGCGGATATTAAACCTAATTCTATATATGATGGTTGGGATGATCTTACTAAAACAAAGAAATATAAACGTTTAAAGGATCATGTTCCAGCAGAAACCGTTGCTGACTTTTATGATAAAACGATAACGAATTTCCCCCGAAAAAATTTATTGCCAATACTTGATAAATTGACAATAAAATCATCTCAACTTTCAGTTAAAGAAAAATGGGAAGAATTAAAGGAAAATCGTCTCTTGACTTATATACCAAAAGAATTCAGAGAAGATGCGTTGGATTGGATATATGGTTATGTGAATAAAAGAGCTATTGAAGACTGCCGGTATTGGCGAATAAAAATTAATGATTTTGATAGTGATCGCCAAATTTCTCTTAATAAGTTTACAGATGATCAAATCCCCTTCCCAGCCATTAATAAAGAAAAAGTTGATAGTATTGATAGGGATTTTCGATTTGTAAATGAGATGAAAAAACTCGAATTTAGAAATTCTCGAGTTGAAAGAGCCATTTCAGATTTTTTAAGGGCTGGGCAGAGTAGAATAAAACTTTTATCATATGAACCTACTACTTTAGCTGAAACTCTTGATGAATACGATGCAACAATTCTTGAGTGTGTTGAATCAAAAAAAGACTATTGGGCTGAACAACTTGAAACCAATGAAATTGGTTCTGAAAAAGCGGTGAAATTTTCAAAAGATCTTTATAATGAAAGTATAAACAAACAAGAGCTTATAAAAATTCCAGATGTAAAAGATACAAGCCTATATTACCAAAAAGGAAGAATGCATCACAATGTAAATGAGAAATTATTTTCTTGGGAATTTATAGGAGAGGATTTAAAGTGAAGTCACGAGAACTTGTAAACTTAATGTTTTCTCCTAAGTGGACTGGAAAATTATTGCATCATTTTTTTAGTGGAGCGTTGAAAATTAATAAAAATGGTATAAAAACTGAATTGTTGTATCTTGTTCTTCCAATGTTAATAGATGATACAACAAGATCAATAATTAAGTCTAACATTAACAGCTCATTTTTTACAACTTTTGTCAAAAATGGCTCTTTAAAGGGAAGCGATCTGCTAAATTTAAAAAATGCGCTTTTGTTTAAGAATGACCAGGTCAATGAATATAAAGAATTTACCAATAGTGCTTTAATATATCTCGGAAATTTTAATAAAATTAGAACAGGGAAACATACTTATATTGAAAGCACCATTAGATATCAAGATGAGCCTGCGAATATTCGAGGATATTGCAGGGCTGCTTATTATTTAGGTGTCATTTTTGCTAAAGAAGATTACCGAAGCATTTTTCTCAAATTAGGAATTACCAATATATGAAGGCATTTATAAGAAAAATTGTTCTTTTCTCAAGCACTGGAGCGATGAGAGATGTGCCTCTTAGCGATGGTCTTAATATTGTCACAGGAGATTCCAAAACAGGAAAAAGCGCGCTTATAGAAATTGTAGATTATTGTTTATTCTCTTCACGTTCAACTATTCCTGTTGGAAAAATAACTGAATTCACCGAACTATTTTGCATAATACTTCAGTTGTCTAAAAAATTTTTGGTGATTGCTCGACCTAAGTGGGGAAGTGATCAAACAAAAGCATACTTATCTATAGAAACTAATGAATTTTTTTTAGATACATTTTCGATTGAATATTTTAAAGGAAAAACTCGTAGAGCTTTAAAAGCTGTACAAGTAGATGTTGAGGAGCATTTGGGTTTATCTGTCTTAGATACTCGTGAAAAAAGTCAAAGCGATAAAAGAAGTTCTGGAAAAGCAACAATGAGAAGTTTTATTTCATTTTTGTTTCAACATCAAAATTTAATAGCGAATAAACATGTTATATTTTATCGTTTTGACGATTTCTATAAAAGAAAGAATACCGTTGATCAATTTCCTATCCTTATGGGATGGGTTGATGGAGAATATTATTCAATTAAGCAGCAGTTAGAAGAAAAGAAGAAACTTTTAAGGAAAGAAACAAGGCGTCAAAAATCACTTAAGTTAGATACAAAGGAACAAATCGAGAAATTGCGGACTCCTATTAACCAGTACTACACTGCAATTGGGTATGTGTTGGAAAAAGATTTATCTTTAAGGGATCTTAAAAAGCGTGCGCAATCTTTGCCTGAAATATCAAGAACTTCTTATGAAGATAGCAATGTTGATTTTCAATCAATTAATTTAAAAGATAAATTAAAAATATATAGACGTGAATTGTCAGATGTAATTGTTTTGATCAAACAAATTAGTAAAAATTCAAACGATGCCAACAATTACCAGCATAAACTGCAACATATTGTTGAAGCAAATACCATCAAAGATGGTGTAAGTGAACTTATATGCCCATTCTGTCATAGTGCAACTCCTGAGATTGAAGAAGTTATTAATTCTGTAAATGATTCAAGGGATGAATTGATTTCTGAATTAGTAAATATTGGCAACTATAAAACTGATAGTTCAGAGCATATAAAAGAGTTAATTGAAAAAAGAGATGTCCTAAAAAATGATATTCGTCTACTAGCAATAGAAATAAAAAATATAGAATCTACTATTAAAGAAATTAAACTTAATAATGAATTACGAGATGGATTACAATTTCTCAAAGGTGTAATTCAAGTTACTCTTGATCAAATCCTCAGCAAGCCGACCTTAGACCAAAACCCAATTGATTTTGATGAGCTTAAAGGTGATATTGAGACTCTTCAAGGAATTATTGATGGGTATAATCTAGAAGAAAAATATCAGGATGCAAATAGTTTTATAAGTAGAAGAATGACAGAGATTAGTAAAACTCTCGATTTTGAAGAAGAATTACAGCCCGGTACAATGCGTTTCGATTTGAAAAATTTTGATTTCTATTATAATTTCGAGAGGAAAGATATTCGGCTATCAGAGATGGGAAGTGGAGCTAATTGGCTTGCCTGTCATTTGTCACTATTTCTTTCACTACTACATCTATCATGTAAAGAAAAAGCATCTTGCATTCCTTCTGTATTATTTATTGATCAGCCAAGTCAGGTTTATTTTCCAAAAGCAACTAAAACTCTTTCAGAAGAGAGAAAAATACTTAAAGAGGCAACTAAAACTCTTTCAAAAGAGAAAAAAATACTTAAAGAGGATACTGACCTTCAGGAGGCTGATGAAAATATTATTCAGGTGAAAAATATTTTTACCGTAATACTTAATGAGTTAGCAGCAATAAAAAAAGATTGTAATTTTCTTCCTCAGATAGTGGTCATGGAACATGCTGATGAAATTGAATTTAATGAATATGTGAAAAAACGTTGGGTTACTGATGGGGACAAGTTGATATAAATCTGAATCCGTGCCGTTGTCAGTCGCATTTTCTCTTTCGGCAGAAAAAAAATATTGGTATGGTACTGCCGACATTCAGCATCCTCTAACCGTCTGATTATTAACATAATAAAAAGTGTTGAAATCGAAGGCTGTCTATTTCTAAAAAAAATCACACCTCTCAATATCCTGAAAACAGTCTATTTTTTCAGGAAAATCTAAGTTGCTGTTTTTCCGTAGCCAATATTTTTCTTTGGCAACCATTTGATTTTTAAATAAAAATTAAATAATGAATTTCGTTTTAGGGTGCGGAATGTCAGGTACTGGCCGCCAAAGAAACCGATGCGGACGGCAACGAGCGACTGGTGCTGTCCACCGTGGCCGGAAATATTGCACCGGGTTCTCGGGTGGCGTAGCATCATCATCATATAAGTTTGCCCCTCATTCTCAGGTGAGGGGCAAATTTTCAACGCAACTCAAATCGCACAGGAACCTTCACCCACATTGACTGGGTCCGCCCCCCGACCGTTCCCGGAGAAAATTGCCAAGCCCGCACAGCCTTCAGGGCTGCCTTATCAAGAATCGAATGGCCGCTGCCAGCAAAGATTCGTAATTCTTCCACCCCACCC
>MTKO01000123.1 GCA_004028505.1 Candidatus Electrothrix aarhusensis | reverse complement strand
CTGTTCTTCCTTTTCCAGATCCATGCCGATAATCGCAGCTCCGCGTGAAGCATGGGCTGTTGCTGCCAAGCCGTCCTGCTTGATGCGCTCGGCAAAGCTCCGCACCCGCGTGTCCTGCTCCAGGGCAGCCTTGATGGCCGGGACCTCATGAACCTGCCGAGAAAGATCCGGGTCTGAGCGGTAATCCTTGGCAAAAAGAGAGAGGTGGCCGCTGTCGCTACGGATGGCATTATTGATCATCTGCTCAATCATCCCCTCGTAAATCCCCTCTATGAGCAGCAGGCCCCAGAGGCTGACAGCAATCATCATGACGACCAACAGAGAACGCAGGCCGCGACGGGCCAAGGAAGCACGGGCGATTTTTATGATCAGACTAAACATGGCGCATGGCCTCCACAGGTTGCATTCGGTTGGCCTTGAGGATGGGATAAAGAGTGGACAGGACCGAGAGAATAAACATTATCGCCATATCCCGGAGGATAACCAAGGGGATAAAAGCGGTGGGGATGGCAGATACCGCCATGCCGTACTGCTTGAACTGTTCTTCAAAACTGGCAAAGACAATAGGGTTGGCCTCAAAATACCAGGCCGCGCCAGCCCCGATCAGGCCACCGAGCACCACGCTGACCAGGGCTAGCAGGCAGGATTCAAGTATGAGCATGATGAAAATTTCACTTGGTTTGGTGCCAATGGCCCGCAGGATGCCCAGCTCACGGATGCGGGCGAAGACAGCCAGGAAGGTGTAGATCATAATGACGAAAAAGATCACCGTAAAGATGATCCCCAAGGTGATATAGCCAAACACAGAATCCAGCTCCATAGCCTTGACCAGGGACGCCATGATTTGGTTCCAGCTTGCAGACTCATATTCCGACCCCAGATCAGCACCGATGCTTGCGGCCAGCTGTTCCGCCTGCTCCGGCTCCTCGGGTAGGACAATGAAATGAGTGGCATAGTTGTCCGAGGCCATGATCTGATCAAAATAGCTCTTGTCGAGAAAGGCGGCAGCAGCATCGAATTCAAACAGGCCAGTCTGAAAGATTCCCTTAATTTTGAGGTTATCCGCTGCAAAGGAGTAATCTGCTCCGCTCCCGATAAAGGTGACGATGTCACCCACATCCACCTTGAGGCGACGGGCCAGTTCATTACCGATATACATCTGATTGCCGTCTCCTGTCTGGAGATATTCTCCCTTGATCAGAGAATCAGCCAAGCGGGAGAGATGAGCCTCCTTTTCCGGTTCAATGGCGGTGAGCATACCGCCCACGGCCTTTTCTCCCACGGAATACAGGACAAAGGACTCAAAGCGGGCACCAAAGGCGGCAATGCCTTGCTGTTCAGCAAGCTTATCATGAACCGCCTGTGCATCAAAGATCAGGTTATCAAAGCTGGGATTATCTCTAAAGTCCTTGCCGGTTATCTGGATATAGCCTGGATAGATCTCCACGGCATTACTGAGGATCGTGCTGTGGGAGCCTTCATTCCAGGCAGTGGCAAAAACGAGCAGGGCCGTGGTGACCGTGGTCAGCAGCAGGGTGACGATGCTGCGCTTTTTATAGGCCGTGATGTTTCTGTAGGCGAGTTTAAGATGCATAGGGATGTCCATGCTTGATTGACAATTCCTCGGACTGTGCCCGAAATCAATTAATTACAGCCTACAGTATACATCTTCCCTTTTCTTTCTCAAGAAATTATCTCCTTAAAAGACACCGTCTGTATGACCCGAGTATCTGAATTCTATTATTTTCTCATCAGCTTGCCTTCTGTTATGATGTTTAGTATCACCGTTATTTGAGTCATTTTATACCGAGATTTTTTTTAAATATATAGTTACGATGTTTGGAGGGCCGAATTTCCTTCCAGAGGAAGCGCGTAGGGCTGTTTTTTGGGCAAAAAAACAATAACCGAGTATTTTTCACCCGGTTATTCCTTGACAGGCAGAAGGTCGGGTATTATATATACATAAGGTTCATCTTTAAATGAACTAATACTCTTTTCGCTTTCTGCTCGGAAGCCGAGAGTTGATAAATGCCACAGCCGTCGTGAGGCGGTGTCGGAAAGCCACGGATCTCTTTGAAAAGAGATGGCCGGGTTACCTTCTTTTGTATCTGATCGGAGAGTGTCTCATGAAATCCGAAAAAGAATCCTTCTTCAAGGTTCTCTTTTCTCTGGAAATACCGGCTGATTTCTTTTCTGTCGCTATTTTACCCCTCCTTTTCTCTACAAAAAATCTTCAGGTAGCCCAGCAGGACAATGCGTAACTCCGTTCTGTGTTCATCCGACAGCAATATTAAGCGGATACGTTTTTTACAGTCTCAGTAAAAAAGGAGAGGAAAATGAAAACAACACATGACTGGACATATGAGTATTGTGACGAATTAAAGAAGATTGATCCTCAATATGAAAGATTTTGTATGATTATAAGTGAATTGTCAGTGATCAGCGACAAGGAGGTCTTACGAAGACTGAATACAGGGGTATGCCTTGACTGGAATAAAGAATATAATGTCGGCGTAAAGGAAATAGATGCACAGCATAAAAAGTTTTTGCGGATTATAAAAAAAATGGCTGCTCTGCATACTCAAGCCGATAAACACGCCAAAGTAGAAAAATTGCAGGATCAGTTGTTAGATTATGCTCATTTGCATTTTCGGAGTGAAGAAGCACTGATGGAACGCTATAAATACCCTAAAATTCATGAGCAAAAAACAGAACATGCATTGCTTATGGCGGAATTACACAGGCAGGTGTCAGCGGCGAGAAGAGCAAACAGTTCTGTTGCGAAGATGCTGTATTTTCTCGTTCAATGGTTTATTAAGCATACTGTGTACAGTGATCGAGAAATTGGTTTACATATTGCCAACATGCGAAAAGCCCGTGCTTTCCGTATTAATATGCAATTTTTTACGCGGGACATTAGAAGTTTTTTCCCAAATCAATTGGATCTCAGGGGACATGGTCGGGAAAATTCACTTCAACCCTCTCTTTGAACAGGTCGCGAATAGATCGAAACCACTTCTATGGGGAATAAGACATGATTCTAGTGAGGTGAACACACATCAATTTCATTTTCCTGGAGAGAAAAATGAAATATCAGTTGATTTGTCAAGGACGTTTGCTGGCCGGAGTCAATAAAAAGAAGTCCATAGATCGTCTTCAGCGGATTACGAAATTATCTGAGGAACAAGTGCTCACCACTCTTTTTTTCAGCTTTTAATCAGCACACTCCTGAAATGCAGGAAGATGTTGATCTGACGAGGCTGATTGTAATTTTTTAAACACAGTCTGAACATCTGGATAGTCAATTGTCCCTGCCAGCAGTTCATCGTACATATTTGCGTTTTCAATCTCTGCCTGTACACCCAAGCTGCACGCCTCACTTAACGTACCAGGAACGGATAAACCGCTCGCGGTATTTGCAGGTACTGGCAGTCCGTAATTATTGAAAAGGTTAACCAACATGCTGATCTGCTGTTCCTCTGAGTTCTTGATGTTAGCAAAGGGCTGAACCTCTCCAAACTTATTCATTACTGCAATATAAGTATTTTTTGCTCGATACTCGTCGTTGATTGCTCTCGTAAGATGGGAATTAAGATCAGAAGAGGCCTCTGAGGACAAGACAACGGCTGTGCCGCCATCAGAATTATTTTCATCGCCATTATCACAACCAGCTAATAAACCGGATAAGCATAGAAGAAGAGAGAAAGACGCCAAAAAAAATCTTTTTTTGGCGCTATTTTTTTGGCGAATACTCATGAAAAAATCCTTCAATTCTGAATAATTATTTAAAAGCTGTTCTCGGATGAATAGATTCAATCTATATGATGAAATTTGAGATTGCAACAGATTTTTTTGTCTCTGCGCAGAATGACTAGGAGATATCAATTTTCACCATAATATAACATGATCCGGGAAATAATTTTACTTTTTCAGCACAACCCTTTATAATGATAAAAAATCCTATAAAGGAGGACGTGCTATGTTTTCCAAAAAAAACATCATCGGAGCAGTTCTTTTCAGCTCCTTATTATTGAGCAATCCGGGACTTGCCAATTGGAAACAATCAGAAACCCTCTATTGGGGAGCTCTAGGAACAGCTTGCTGTTATAATTATGAGAATGTCTCTGTCTGGGTAGGCATGAGCTATACGCACCATAATGAAGCCCTGACAGAACTCTGGACCCAGGCTGTTACCGCCTGTCTCGATAAGGGGGGCTTATATGATGTCTCCGGGGCTGCATATTCTCATCAAGGGACTTCTTGGTAAGAAATTTTTTTTTGTGGCCAAATCTAGTGCTAAGGAAATAAGTTGCACTAATATCGGCAGTGACCATCGGTAGTGAGTCTGCTGGTATTTTTTTCTGCGTGAGGGCGGGGGATAAAGGCGGTAAAGCTTAAGTGAGTTAAAAAGCAGGTTGATATACAGTTTATTCTAAACTGAAAACAGTATTTTTTGAGGAGAGAGGGTGATTTTCTCGTACAGAAGTAACAGGTACTGTTTGCAATTTTAGTTCTTTTCTTGAGCTCCTGTGTTTATCCTGCTATGCTTGTGAATAAAGGCGGTAGAGAGCCGCTCTTTGCTTCCATTGACGGACAACCAAATAACACATGAAAGGAGATGCACATGAAACGAGGGATTGTATCCACCGGAATACTCGCTCTACTTGTCGGCTTGGCAGGTCAGGCCCAAGCTTCCCGGCTCGGTATACACGGAGTTTATTCAAGCGGTGGTGATGTTGAAGAATCTGAAGTGGGAATCGGCGCACAGCTGGAACTCCCTATCAATCCGATACTTTCCGTTGAACTTGCCGTAACCAAATTCAGTGATGAGATAGAAGGTAACGACACAGCTATTGACCAGGATTTGACCTCAATCGGCATTTCCGCTGTTTTCAGAGGACCGTTAGGACCGTTAGGACCGTTAGGGCAGCAACTGGAAGGCTACACGCTCTTCGGTGCCAACTACAACAGCTTTGATATAGATAAAATGGAAGCTGATGACGCAGTAGGTTTCCATATCGGTGCCGGTTTAAATCTTCCTATTTCGTACAATATGGAACTCTTTACGGAATACCGCTACACCTTCCTGGAAACAGAATGGGAGACAGAACTTTCCGATATGGAAGAAGATTACAGTTACGATTTTGGCGTGGCTAAACTCGGTCTGAATTTCCTCTTTTAATCAAGAGGAAATACTTCTTTTTTATTTTGTCGGAACCTCCCCCATCCCTTTGGGGATGGGGGTTTTATAGCCTTTTTTATCGCCTTATCGTTTCACGCGGGCCTTGCGGTAGCTGAGAATAACTGTCAGGCAGAAAATTAGACCGAGCAAGG
The DNA here is from genome assembly GCA_004028505.1 of Candidatus Electrothrix aarhusensis. Taxonomy (GTDB): domain Bacteria; phylum Desulfobacterota; class Desulfobulbia; order Desulfobulbales; family Desulfobulbaceae; genus Electrothrix; species Electrothrix aarhusensis. The sequence continues at coordinate 12,223 of MTKO01000123.1, read as the reverse complement.
TGGCGATCTTGCCGTTAAAGACTGGCCCAGCCGAGGTGCTACGCAACTGCCAGTTAATAACCAGAGCAGCCCCGGTCACCATCCCAAAACAGGTAATCCCCGCATCAACATCTCCTTCCCCGGCTTTAATAACCTGCCTGAAAGGGCAGCCGTCAACAATAACCGCAGCAAGCCCCACTAAGACCATTGCCAGAAAGCTCCAGAGATGACTATGATGAGCACCTGGCTGGGCCTCCATGCCGAGATTGAACTGGCCGCTGACCAAGGACACCATTAAGGCGGACACAAAGGTGGCAACCACACCACTGAACAGTGTCTTTTCGCGAAACAGGAAGAAATTCCGAATGCCGCCGGTAATACAAAAACCGGAACGTTGAGCCAGTCCCCCTATCAGTAGGCCGATTGCCAGGGAAATCCACAGTGGCGCGTGTTGAGCAGCTGGCCCTGAAAAACCTTGGCGAATAAATGACGGCTTAAAAAGGAGCAAGATCAGCAGGAGAAAACCGATACCAGGCAGAATATACCCGTTGATGGTCGGCAAGTTCTGAGAGCGGTCTAGGACTGACCCGGCCCTGATGTATTTCCCCCCAGCCAGATACCGAAGAGTAGCCCGAGCAGGGCCGCAACAGCGGTCAGGTCACCGGCTCCCAAACGCAGGATCATCTTGATCGGGCAGCCGATAAAGATACCACAGCCCACAATCATGAAAAATCCGAGCAGAAAACGGATAAGCGGGGACGAGCCCCCGGTCACCCGAAAACGACGGCTCTGCTTGGCCATAAAGAAGGCCCCCAGGATAAATCCTATCAATTCAGGACGAATATAGCTCATACGGAGACTATCCTGAAGCTGGAGAGCACCGGCAAGGTTTTCCAAGAAACATGAAATACAGATGCCTGAGTTGACAGGGTTGCCGAAAAGAGTCAGCAGAACAGCTCCGGCTCCGAGCACTACACCTGTTACAATTGAAATATCTGGTAATTTTAAACGAATCACTTATTCACACCCACCTGCTACTCTTCGTTGTAAATAGAGAAGCTCATCAAGAGCTTTTTTTATCTCTTTATCCTTTGGCCGCAATCTTTTTTCCCGAGCAAGCTTTTCTTTTGATGCTGTCAGGTCCTCCATTATTGATTTTCCGATAAAAAGAGGGGTATTATTATCAATAAAATCAGGCTCGCTCTCCACAGCCCGGCGATAGCTGGAAATGGCATCTACCATTTTGCCGGTATTATACTGTAAACGCGCCTGATAGATTAACGAGCGCGGATTATCAGGATGTTCTTGCTGTACCTTGTGCAGGGCATCCTGAGCAGCAGCATATTGTTTCTGCCCAAAGAATTTTGCAACATCCTGGTAGATCTTTTTATCCTGCTCTAATCTCTGCCTATACATTTCTTCGGCCTGCTCCTTCCCGCTGACAGCGGCCTCTTCATTTTGGTGCGCAGCTGTTCCGTGCTGGATCAACATCACCGCAGTGATGGCAATTATCAGAGCCAGAGCGACCGTGGTGAAGCTGTCCAGAAGACTGCCGAAGAGCTTATCTCTTATATTCATAACTATCGTTTGCGTAAAAAAAATCCGGTAGGCCCCTGATTCAGCAGGAACCCGACCGGATGTTGAACTCCCGGTACTATTCCTTGAGCCTAAAGAATACCTGCTCCGCTCACAGGAGCGGTATAAAAATCCGTCAGGTCAGCCTTGCCAAGACTTTCATCACGGGCCTTATCCATAACCTTTTCCAGAATTTTTTTCTCATCAGTCGTGCCCCACCAGTTGTTACGGGCGGTGATGTCTCCGCTCTGGCCTTCCAGCATGGAGATATTGTAGTTTTTATTGTCGGCAATATTATTGTCCCGCAGAAGAGATTCTTTGGTGGCGTAAAAGATCACGCCCTTGCCGTTTTTATTGATATTGTTAAAACGAACAGCAGCTCGGCCACCTTTTTTTAGATAGACACCGAAAAACTCATTATTGCTGATTTCATTATGAGCAACAGGCGAGGCCGTTCCACCGCCGATAATAATTCCGCCTCCGTTCTCTGTCACCAGATTATAAAGAACAGGCATAGAGCATCGGACAGGAACATCGGGCAGATTTTTGCTGCCCATAGCGGTTCCGTTATACTTAAAGGTATTGTGCAGCACAGCAATCTGTGAAGAATGGCAGTGAACAGCGGTCTGCGCATACATGAACTCACAGTATTCAAGCAGGTTGTCCACAGTACCATTGAAGTTGATCGCGCCCCAGTCTCCGGGAGCAGGCGATTCCTCCGCACTGGTAAAAGTTATTTTATTCTCTTTGGTTCCCTGGGCATACAGTTTTCCCAGAACAAAGATCTCGGCTCGGGAAAAATGGTTGTCCTTATCCGTGTACATCTTTTCCGGCCCAAATGCCTCAATCTTGGCGAACCGAACAGTGGTGCCCGGCATGATCAGGAGAGTCGCTCCTTTGGCAACCTCCACATCTCCTTTTACCAGGACATCCCCGGACCAGGTTGTATCCTTATCAAGAACCCCTTTGTTCACAACCAGTTCTTTTGCAAATCCTGGCTGCTGGATCAGAAGCGCTGCGGCAACACCGGCAAGCAGCGACAGAAATATCTTTTTACTTATCATGAGGATTCTACCTTTACGTGGAAAATTGATCATGGTGATTAGTACTTGTTGTACGGAGGCATGTTGCACTGCTTGAGGTCTTCCCGAATTGCATCGTATTCGCTGTCAACAACTGGAGCAAAACCGTCGATAAGCATCCGCTTGAGAACTTTAAGAACTTCTCCGTCCACCATCGCGCTTTCATCCTGCTTCAGATTCAGGGAAATATTTTTGATCTGCTCTTTCAGTGCCGGATCAACCTCTGCCCGAGCACCGATGGTGCAATATGGCATAGGATCACTTTCAGCGATGATGTTGTAATCATCCATGTTGATAATATTTTCTTCCACCATTCGGTCCAGATCAATGCGAGGTGCAGCACCCACATCGTATTTTTCGTATTCTACCCCATAGATCACCTTATCATGCTTGGCAGAACCGGCAGGAATGGTATACGAAGAAAAATCTGTTTCAGGATCAAAGTTATTTTCTAGCAGTAGAGCATACTGCGCCATATAACCAAAAGGTGCCAAGGCTGGGCCGAAGACCATAGACTTACCGCGCATATCTTCGATGGTCTTAATGCCGCTGTCCTTACGGGCAATGAGAGTGCCGGTTGCCTTGTAGCCGTTTTTTCCTCGGATATCAATGGCCAGTAGGTCTGCTTTGTATTTTTCTTTCAGCAAAACCGCAACAATGGAGTTGACATGAAAGAAATCTATTTCCTGATTTTTAATCAGGCTCTCAAACTCAAAGGTGTTTTTGAGGATCATTTCCACCTTTCGGCCAAGTTGTTCCTCAAGATAAGCTGCAAAAGGAGCAAAGCGTTCCTGAGACATTTTTTGGCTGTCGCAGATCATGAAGCCGAATCTCAGCGGTTTTTCGTTACTGATTGAAACAGCAGAGGAGTTATCGCCGTCGTCGCTCTTGCATGCCTGAAGAGTTAACACGGCAGCGAGAAGAAGAATACATTGAGCAATTTTTTTCATGTCGTTATGTCTGGAAAATATAATTTTAGATTTTTTTACAGGATATTTAAGACTTGCTGATTAATTGGATTTCCTTTTGAATTTCAGCAGCAGCTTCCGGGGTCTCGGCGAGTTTTCCTGCGGTTTCCAACGATTTTTGGGCAAGATCAGGTTGATTAAGCTGCTGGTGTGCCAGAGAAAGATGGACATGTACCATCATATCCTTATCATTCAGCGCCAAAGCTCGCTCCAGGTATTTGACCGCATCAGCCCCTTTTTTTTGCCGGAGCAGAACAATCCCCATGCCGTCAAGGGCATTGAAATTATTGGCATCGACCTTGAGGATTTCCTCAAGCTGCTGTGCTGCTTCAGTCAGTTCGTTGGTTCGAAAATAGGCCATAGCCAGATTATTGCGGGTGGCAGTGTCATCGGCATCCATATAAAGCAGCATCTTATACTGCATAATCTGGACCGAGTCTGGAAGCTTAGAAATCCCTCCATGCGCTGCAGCGGAACCGGCTGCAACGAGAAGGATAAGCAGGGTGAAAAACAGTTTTCGCATTTTTTCCTCTTGTGGTAATTACTTTTTTTCTCAGATCAAATTCTTGGTCTTGAGAAAATCTTTGGCAACACTCTCAGCATCTCCGCTCTCTGTTTGCTGAAGAAGCTGCTCCAAAGAGGAATCGTCAATCAAGTTTCCTAACTTGTTGATAACGCGGTCAAGGACGGGGAATTTAGCCAGAGATTCCCGATTGGCAACTGGCACTGCCATAGAGGCATTCTGCTGTTTAGCCGGTCCTTTATAGCCAAAGGGCTTCAGCCAAACCAAATTTTCGTTTTCAATATAGTATTCCTTCACCAAGCTGTAGTTTTCCTGGTCATCGTTTCCCTGATCATCGTTACTCATACCGGAGAGCCCAGTGTTCACATAGTTAATACAGATATCGCTGGGACATTGTGTGCCGACATCTTCGGAGCTATTTACGATATTCACGGTGGTCCCTGTCCGTTCTGTGATATAGGTCGCCATTATATGGGCGATAACCTGCTGTTCCGGGGACTCGTTAGCCGTTAGATTCAGAATACGGCCAACACAGCTATGGCTTGTCGAAGTGAAGGTCAGCAGCAGGCATAAAGATGCTGAGAACAGAAGTGCAGTTTTTTTTCGCATTGTCAGGTAACTCCTTTTTTTATTGTATTGATGAATATCTCCACAAGGGCGACTTCGTTTTTTTTACAGATTTTTTCATATGATCGACATCAGATATAACATGATTATGATATGAAAAAAATATCATATTCACTATAGCCAGTCCAGCAGTTTCCACCAGAAAAAATTCAGTGGCAGAAGGATAAAACCAGTTATCAGGGCCAATGACAAACATATTTTTGCCGCATCCATGAGTTTCTCTCCTGAGAGCTGCATGCCCACAACAATGGGTGGAGCCTGATAAGGAAGCATGATGGTGGAGAAACCCACGACCTGCATCATAAGCAATGTCTGAATCGGCAATCCTGTTACCTGGGCTAAGCTGTCAGAAAGCGGGGTCAGGACTGCGGGAACCGCCGGAAGGGTGGTCAGCATACCCGTTACTGCTGAAGCAAGACTGATTGACATATAATTGATAAAATTTTGGTGCTCACCCAAGGGCAGCAGGTCTATTATTCCAGATGCGATAGTACGACCTAAGCCGGTGTGATTGATCATGCCGCCCACACCCAAGATACCGGCGACAAAGATAATGGCTCCCCAGTTGATCTTTTGGTTAAACGCCTTCTTGCCGACGATGTCCACGCCGGGCATGAGAAGAATGAGAGCACCTCCCAGAGCAACCCAGGCCGGAGAGACATGATGGAGGAAATCCGTTATCCAAAGCCCAAGCATTCCTGCCAAGACAAGGGACAAAATTAACTCGTTCCGGGAAAACTTTACTGCTGCCTGCTCTTTCTGCTCAGGCAATTCCTTGGGCTGATCTGGGAAAAAGAAAAGAATAAGTGCAATGATCAGTACTGCTTTGACAAAACTCAGCAGAGGAAAATGGAGTAAGAGATAGGTTCCGTAGAGAATCGAAAGATGATACTGAGTTTCCGCCATACCAACAAGAACCATATTTGGCACATTAGCGGGCAGGATACCAAAGGCGGGAATATAGGTACCGAGAATAATGGCCAGCAGCACACCGGTTCTTCCCTTGGAACCTTCCTTGAAGCCAAAATGATCAGCAAGCGACAGGGCAATGGGCGTAAGCAGGACAACCCTGCCCATAGCAGAGGGCATAAGAAAGCTGAACAGCAAACCTGCTGCAACCAGGCCGCTGATAATCTTGAGATAACTGCCGTGCAGCCAGATCGCTGCAAAGCGTGCTATCCTGGCCCCTAAGCCGGTTGAAGAGATGGCTATACCTATGACCAAGCCCCCAAAGATCAGCCAAATCGCTGCTGAGCCGAAGCCTGCAAAAATAACTTCTGGACCGGCAAGAGAAAAGACCATAGCCAGCAGAAAGAACAGCAGGGCCGTAAGGTGTTCCGGGATCAATGCTGTTGCCCAGAAAACAAGGATAAGCAGAGCAAGGACACCGGCTTTGGCCGGTACTGATGCGCAATATGGAGAGAACTTCAGCAGCGCAACCGCCCCTAGAAGGGAAAGGACAACAAAAAGAGGTCGGAGGGAAATCTTATTATTATGAGGTGACATAAGGTTAAAAAAATATTATTTTCTATGAAAAGTATAAAAAATATTACTACCTTTTTGCGTGAGGAAGGTCAAGAAAATAACGATCAGGAAGGCCAGCATCCTCAAAAATTGGTTGCATAAAGTAAGGCTTCTGCCTATTACTTAAGCGCACAGTACGCATATGAATATTGCGGGACACTCAGCTTGTCTCTGTGACAGGAGTAGGCGCAGTGATTGCCCAATTACTTTTTTAAATTTTTCTGAAATACAAAATGATATTTGCTTTTTTCGTCTCTCTCAAAAAATATGCTGTCGGGATGACGGCTGTCTTTTTTCTTATCGCATTACTTGTCATAGCCACCTCCTTATATCGTTCTTCTCGTCGTTTACCTATGTTTCAAGCAGTTGCTCGTGTCAATATGCCTGAAATAAAAAGAGAAGAAGGCGTAAAGCAACAGGCTGATAAGGCCGGGCAGGAAGATACAAAAGGCGTAACTTTGCAAACAGCCCTTGAAATACTGCAAGGTAATGTACTGGCGGAACAGGCTGTGAAAGCCATAGGAATCATAAAGATTTTCCCTGGTTTTAATCTCTCGACCCTGAGTAAGGATGATGTTCTTTCCCATGCCCTTGCCGCCTTTCAGCAGCAGCTGACAGTCACGCCAATTCAGGACACCCACATCATACAGATTACTTTTCAACATCCAGATGCGGCGATGTCTGCTCAGGTTGTTGAAACCCTCATCCGATTATTCCGAACAGAATACAAAAAATTTCAACCGCCCCAAAAGGAATTACAAAACGAGCAGCTGCTGTTATCGCGCCGGGACATGCATCAGGCAGCACAGGCCTTATCCATGTTTCAACAAAAAAATCAGCTTTTTCTTGTCGGTGAGAGTAAGCAAGATCTGACAGCTCAATATGACAAGATGCAAAGACGGCTCTCTACGGAGCAGGAAAACATGCATGAGCAATTAGATCAGGTGAACAGGCTGGAAGAGCAATTCGAAAATATTCTTCAACCTAAGAATCAAACCAGCGAGCAGGTGAAGGAAGAAGATAAAGAAGAATTCAGTCAGGAAAGAAAAGACCTTATTCGCTTAAAGACCTATGAGCAGGACCTCATAGAAAAATACGGTGAAGGAGAAGGAGGATCTGGAGATCGACTTATAGCCAATGTCCGTCTCCAGACCGCTTCGTTACAAAAGAAGCTTTATGCAGAGGCTGGTGTCCTGGAAGCAGAACAGAAGGAATCAGAGGATGCTGCGGAACAGGTTGTTCTCGCTAAAATGGGCTACCGCGAGCAGCAGAATAAAACAGACAGGCTTCAACGAGAAATCAGTAAGTTGAGGGGTAAGCTGCAGCGCGTAACAGAACAGGACAGTGCGCTTGAAGAACTTCAGCAGCAGGCTGAAACCGCCCAGCAGCACTATACAAGCCTTGTTGAACAGCTTGAGACAAAACACATATTGGTTATTGAAAAACCTATGAAGCCGCTTGCACCGATCAAACCGCAAAAAAAGCCTGCTCTTCTCCTGGCTTTTGCTTGCGGTTTAATCGGTAGCATATTATACGGGATGATCCAGATGCTTCGAAAAGGCCCATCAATAACGTGATCGCAGACCTAGTGTGTCCTGCCGAGCCTCTTTTTTGAAGGAGGCTCTATTTTGTTGTCATTGAGTCCTTGGCAGACTGTTGAACAGAACCTTGCATGCCGTTCAGCACTGAGGCTTGGATGGTCTCCTGCATGGAGCCCATATTCTCTGCCATAATTTTCTGTTGCATTTCCGCCATGATGTCAGTGGTCATAATGTTTCCACCCATAGTGTTTTTTATCACTTGATTCATTTCGGGATCCTTGGTGTCGATTATCGCCGAACTGGCCTGCATGCTGCTCGTCATACTCTTTACTGTCGGAGCTACGGTGTTTGTTGACATCTGTCCAGAGCTCACACCAGGAGTCTGAGCAGCTTTGTCAGCCATGATTTTTTTTTGCATTTCTGTCATGGTGTCAGAGTTGAGGAAATTTTGACGCAGAGTTTCTCCCATCACTATCGCACCTTCCTCAATACTCTTCACCGTATTTACTGCTGAAGGAGCTGTTCCTCCAGAAGCCGTTGTACCCTTATTCACTGCCTGTTGGATTTTAGAAAAATCAAGCTGAATTTTAGTGCCTTCCGCCATTCCTGTGTTGGCAGTTGTCAGCATAAAACAGCCTGTGAGCAGTATTGCGGCAGTAAGCTTTCCCATATTTTTTTTCTGCTTCAGTTGCATCTTTTTTCTCCTTTTCAGCAAAACTATTTCCTTTTATCTCGTTGGTCATCCGGTTTCGGACCTGATGTTCTTAAAGAAAAATACTCACCGATAATCTTGCCTGTCAATGCATTTTTATCGAACCTGTGAAACTCCCGAGGCCGAACCAGTTTGTTTTCGAGCCATTCCGGCATATTTACTCGGATTTTACAAAATCTTTACAATTTATTCCTTGATAAACAAACTTCCTTTACATTCATTGTCTATAGTACAAACACAACAGCAAGGGAGGATCAAAGGTTATACGCCTTGTACGCCCGCTCCCGAACAAAGAAATGATTCACTACCACTCATAATACCAGGAGAAACAACATGAAAACACGTCTCAATAAAAAAATCGCTACTGCTGTATTGGCTGGCCTCCTCACCGTATCCTTTCTTCCCATGACAGCAAATGCCTGTCGCAAAGGAGGAGGACAAGGGCAGGGCAGTGGTTGCGCTATGAAAGGCGGACAAAACGGCAAGCAGTTCGGCGGTGCTTTGGGTGTCTGGAAAAATGCACAGGCGGTAAAAGATCTGGGCCTGAACGACGAGCAAGTGCATAAACTCAAAGAAGCTGATTTTGCAGCCCGTGAAAAACAACTCGCCCTGCGGGCGGAGATGAACAGCCTGCAACTGAAAATGGAGCAGGCCTTTTCGACGGATAAGGTGGATGAAGCTGCTGTGCGGAACTTATCCAAAAAGATAGCAACCGTCAAAGGTCAGATGATTGAACAGCGAACTGAAACAAAATTGATCATGAATAAACTGCTCACCCCGGAGCAGATTGCCAAGCTGAAAACGCTTCGTCAGGGAAGAAAAGGACAGGGGAAGAATGGGAATGGTATGAATAAACCCTGCAAGATGAACGGTCAGGGCGGCGGGGGCAATGGCATGCAAAAAGGCCAGGGCAGAATGTAAATCGGCAGATACCTCGGTAGGGGCACGGCGCGCCGTGCCCCTACGGCATCTTGCAAACATAAATTTTTACCTCTGACATATTTCCCTATGAAGATGACTCGTGATTGGATCACTCCCCTAACCACCGGAGCCTTCCTGCTGACCGCCGTGACCGGCGTTCTTCTCTTTTTCCATGCGGCCACCGACCTGAACAAGGCGGTTCACGAATGGCTGAGCTGGGTTTTCCTGGCCGGAGCAATATTCCATCTTGCGCTGAACTTTGCGCCCTTTAAAAAATACCTGACGCAGCGCAAGGGGCAGGTGCTGATGGGTAGCTTTGTCCTGCTGCTGGCGCTCAGTTTTTTCCCGATGGGCGAAGAAGGGCATCATGGCTCTCCTTTTGCACCGCCGATAAATGCCCTGGCCCAGGCACCCTTGACAGTTTTAGCTCAGGTTGCCCAAACCAGCCCGGAACAGCTGCGTGAACGACTGGCTGGCGAAGGGCTGGTTGTTACTTCTGATCAGCAGAGCATCAGCGAGCTGGTCGGCGATGATTTCCGCGCCCAGGTTCACCTCCTGAAGGAACTCCTCGAAGAGGAGCATTAACCTTCTTTCCCCATACTGCCCATCCCTCCATCCTGCCCGGCGTGTTGCACCGGGCTGATATATATTGTCCCTGCCGCCATATCCTCCCTGCGGACATGGACGGGCGAAAGATTTTTCGCCCCAACCCTGCCCTGTAGGGGCGTTTCGTGAAATGCCCCTTGTTTGTTGAAAGCAATGAAAATACCATTATAAGGGGGCAGGGGACAAGGAAAAAGCTGTGTCAAATAGAAGAGAAGAAAGGACGCGTTAAGGGAAAGGGGGAGCAACCTGCTGTCAGCTGGCTCTGCTTCCCCTTCTATGATATTTCGCCTCTGGAACTGTGCTGCGCTTTCCGGTTACCTGCCTGCAAAGGTAGGATCGTCGTCCGTCCTAATCTCAAATTCGTTCGCGACCAAGATACCGTTAACACGGTCGCCCTTGACAGTGACTTTTGCACCAAAGTGGGCTTTAGACTGATCCCCTTTGATAACGGTCTGCTCAGTGACCCTAATCTCATTATCCTCGACCATCCATGTACCTATAGGCCAAGCAATTCCGGGTGTTTCTTTCACTATACCGGTAATATTTTTGCTTGGGCCAGCCACTACCGCCTGTGCAAATGTCAGCGAAAGTAAAAGCGTCATGACGGATATAGCCAGAAAAAAGACACAATGTTGATCGCGGAACACGCTGTTATTTAATTTTTGATTGTACATAGGTCCTCCTCCTTTAGTACAATTTTTAATCTAAATTACTATCTGTGTATAATAATTTTTACTAAATGTATTATCGGAAAGCAAACTATTTTTATATTTTTACAGTTAATGATCTATTATTATTATTTAATTATTTTTATTATATTGAATTATTTTAAGTAAAAATTAATTGATAATTATACTTAAGTAGTAATTATTTTTAGAGGTTTTCTTTGATGCAAACCTATGCAAGTGAACGCATCCCAAATTCCTAATACGCCTGAAGACCCTTTTGTTCTGCGCGACCATCCCCCCTTTACAAATCCTTTACAAATTTCCACCTCAACGACACGTTTCCTTTACATGTTTCAGCTATAGTACACGATAGAAGGATTAATCAGTTATCTCTGATGAAAAAACATTCTCTTTCCAGCTCTTCCGTCGTCTTTTTCTGCCGGTTTACCTCCTTCTTTCCGGCTATGCGGCGGTTGGGTTGGGATTATTCAACACAAACAGTTAAGGTGAAAAAAATGACAGAAGAAAGAAAGAATTGCTGGGAATTTGCAGCCTGCGGTCTGGAGCCTAGAGGGAAGAACGTGTCCACACATGGAATATGTCTTGCAGCGCATGAGCAAAAGGATAACAACATAGATCCCGGCCTTAACCACGGATCTTGCTGTCGAATTGATCCTGAACTGCTCTACCAAGGTGAAATGCAGACAAGCTGCCTTGATTTTTTGACAGCTCCGGTCGTTGCTTAACCTCTTCAGATAGGATGAAAAAACGAATCTTTGGGTCAGCGCCTTTTTACTGCCTCCTTCTTCAGCTTCTGACTGCCTGCGCAGTGGTCGGGCCGAACTATCAAAAGCCTGCGCTTCGCCTGAATGAGCAGTGGAACTCCCCCCTGCTCAAAGGCTTACAGGCGGAACAGGCTGATTCGCGACAATTGGCAACTTGGTGGGAAGTGCTGGAAGATGAGCAGCTCTCCTCCCTGATTGAACGGGCTGTTGCGGATAATCTTGATCTGCAAACAGCAACGGAACGTGTAGAGCAGGCTCGACTCCAGCGAGAAATCCAGACAACAGCCGAACTTCCCTCCTTGGATGCTACAGGGTCTGCGTCCTGGAAGCGTGACGGCAACGACAGTTCCGGCGAAAGCTACGGCACCGGTCTTGATGCGAGCTGGGAGGCGGACCTGTTCGGCAGCGTTCGCCGCTTCATTGAAGCGGCAGAGGCGGATTTTCAGGCAAGTCAGGAAGAGCTGCGGGACGTGCTGGTTTCCCTGGTGGCGGAAGTCGCTTTGAACTACGTCGAGCTGCGCAGTTCCCAAGTTCAGCTGGCTAATATGCGCAAGAGCCTTGTCATGCAGCGCGAAACCCTACAGCTTGTTCAATGGCAGCATGAAGCCGGGCTGGATGATGAGCTGGCCCTGCATCAGGCGCAATATAATCTGGAAAGCTCCGAAGCGCAGATTCCGACTCTTGAAACCTCCCTTGCCTCCTCCATGAACCG
>MTKO01000028.1 GCA_004028505.1 Candidatus Electrothrix aarhusensis | reverse complement strand
GAAGTAATCGGATCCATAATCTTCTCCTTTATTGATGTAAGAGGAACATAAGTTGAGGAACAGCTTGAAAAAAACAGATACCAGCGCAGATCCTGCTGGTCGGGCGATCAGGAACAACGGTCTGGTCCGGCCCTGTCAGTGTCACCGGAGCGGAGAATTTTAGGTCGCTGCCGCGTACAACAACGAACTGCGGCTTGTTCTGCGCGTCATCTTGAGAGCCGATATGGTTGATCTGGAGTTGAAACGATTGAGAATACATGGTCTGCTCCTGGCAGAGAGGGCGATATATGATGAGGCAATGAGAACGCAATTTATGAAGGATACTCAATAATCATAATCAGTTCAAGGGGGGTTTTGGCCCTCGGGGTGATACTCAGTTCCTATTCACTTGATTAAATCTCTTCGAGCTGGAAAAGCAACAAGATGATATGATAGAATGTAACCAGCTGTTTTGCTACCGCTGTCATGGAAAAGATACCCTTATGAAGCGCCGGGGCCAATAGCCCGTTGCCTGCCTTCTCTATTAAAAAACACAGTGATGTTTTCCTGCCCCCCAGGATGGAGCTGTTCATTTTGTCTGATACCAGAAAAAAAATCGATATTCTCACCCATGAACGTGATGATTATCGCGAGCAAGTCCAACGTCTTGAACGTGAGGTACTTCATTTAAAGAAAGAACTGGGTGAAGTCGGGCATAAGGCGAGACGCTGCCGGACAGTGGCAAGTCTCGTCTGTAAGCTGTACGGAGCCCTTCAACCGCAGATTACTATAGATGAGATTGGCCCTGTCTTCCTCCGTTTACTGACTGAAACGCTGCATATAGAGAGGGCGGTTCTCCTTATTCGTTCATCTGAAGATAATCATTTTATTGTCCAGCACGCTGTGGGTTTCTCTGTAACAGCAGATACTTTGCACCTGGACGGAGAGTATATAAGGGATTTTGCCTTTACCAATGCGCAGAGCACCTCAGACCCCTTTCTTGCTGAACTGGAAAAATTTCTCGGGCTGCCGTTTTTTCTGTGGAGTTATAAAAAAGAAGAAAAAACAGCCTTATTGCTGGGCAATAGTTTCGAAGATGATGACTCGTATCCCTTTGAACAGGATGATCAGAAAGTCATTGAGAGCATGTTGAATGTTTTTATCGAGATCATTGTCCGTAAACAGACTGGAAAAGAGCTGCGGCTTGCTGCTGAGGTTTTTGCTGGCAGTGTTGAAGGAACTATTATTACGGATTCCGAATTCCGCGTCTTGAGAGTTAATCCTGCCTTTACCCAGATAACTGGACATCAACCAGACGAGGTTGTCGGCAGAAAGCTGTCTTGGCTGGAGAATGAGGAATTTGCCCAACAGGTACGTAACAGTCTGAAAAAGAAGGACCATTGGCGTGGGGAATTACGGGATGTCAGTAAAAGCGGTGCTGACTATGTGAGTTGGCTTAATATTAGTAGTGTAAAAAATGTCCAAGGGAAAGTTACCGATTATATTGTGGCTTTTCTCGATATTACGCAGGAAAAATATCGGCAAGAAGAAAACGACCGTTTTCTTGAAGAGCTGAACACTGCCTATCGCCGTTTTGTGCCTCAGCGCTTTCTCGTTTATTTGGGAAAACCGAGTGTCATCGATATCGAACTCGGTAACCATGTGGAGCGGTCCATGACTGTTCTTTTTTCTGATATTGTTGATTTTACAAAGCTTTCAGAGAGTATGAGCCCTACTGAAAATTTCAGGTTCATCAATTCTTATTTGAGTGTCATGGAGCCGGTCATTGCTTGGCATAACGGATTCATCGATAAATATATCGGAGATGCTATTATGGCCTTGTTTGATGGAAAGGCCGATGATGCAGTCAGAGCCGCTGTCGCCATGCTACGTTTCCTGGTTACGTATAACGAAGGCAGGGTCAGGGCAGGATATAAATCGATAGATATCAGTATCGGTGTTAATACCGGAACCCTGATGTTGGGCACAGTGGGCAGCCCTATGCGTATGGAAGGCACGGTTATCAGTGATTCAGTGAATGTGGCTGCACGTATTGAAGGGGTGAATAAAATTTACCGGACTTCCCTGCTGATTGGCGAGGAAACCTATAAGGCCTTGCAGAATCCCGATGATTTCGCATTGCGTCGCATTGATCAATTTAAAGCAAAGGGGAAATCTAAGACGGTCACTATTTATGAGGTCTTTGAGTCTGATCCTGCGGAGGTCAAAGAGGCAAAATTGGAATCCCGGCATATCTTTGTCAGTGCTGTGAACCTCTACCACTCAGGTCAGTTCCGGGAGGCCAGTCAGCTGTTCAACGAATGTATTGCCAAATGCGGGCAGGATCAGGTTGCCCGTTATTATATTGAATGCTGTCATCGCCACCTGAATATCGAGGAGACACGATGGTAGGTACCTGTATGCTGGAGGCGTACTCAAAAATGATGTACCTTTTCATCCCCCTGTAATTCTTTGACGGGAACGTCCATTATGTATTTTTTCCTGAAATTATATAAGGTACAACAGAGTCCCCGGATGCCTTTCCTTTTGATCATCCAGGTCATCCTTATTGCTCTCCTTGTTGCCATGAGCTGCGTGGGCCCGGCTGTTGCGGCTTCCTCCAAACAGGAAGTGCAAAGCATGACCTTGGCAGAGGCTGTAACCCTAGCCTTACGTCATAGTCGTATCGTGGAAAGCGCCTATCTTGATCGTCTCCTGGAACGATTTGATCTAAAAACAGCTCAGGATAAATTTTCTCCCGATTTTTCTCTTTTTTCTTCAGCCTCTCAGGGTAATACAGAAGGGGAATCTTCATACAGTACAGAAGTCGGTGGAGAAGCTGTCCTGAAGGTGCCGACCGGCGGAGAATTTAGTCTGACCTGGAGCCAGCCTGTCCATACTTCAGAGAATGATCAATGGGTTGGTAATTTTGGGAATGATCTTGTCCTTTCTTTTACACAACCCCTTCTTAAGGGAGGCGGGGTAAAGGTGAACAGGGCTGATCAGGTTCTTGCCGAATATGAAGAACGAAACAATGTATTACAATTGAAAAAAAGCTTGATAGACACGATCACCCAGGTTGTTTATGCCTATCGGAGGCTTCTGTTGGCGCGGCGCGGACTGGAGATTAACCGGTTATCTTTTCAGCGGGCTAACGAGCTGTTGGAAAGAAACCAGATTTTGATCGAAGAAGGTCGCAAGGCCAAGGTGGATATTATCGAGCATGAAGCGAGTGTGGCGAATCAGGAATTACGCTTTATGATCAGTCAAAACGATGTTGAAACAAAGAAGCTGGACTTGCTCAAGTTGCTCGATATTGACCGACATACCTTAATAGAACCGATTGAATCAATCGATGTGGAGCCTGTTAAGCTGGAATTGGCAACCTTGTTACAACTTGTCTTTACAAACCGGCCTGAGTACCGGCAGGCTTTGGTCACATTGAACATGGCTCAAACCAATTTGTTGCTGGCAAAGAATAAACAGCTTTGGCAACTGGATCTTGAAACCCAATACAACATGACTGATTCCAGTGGATATACTGTCAGCACCTTAGAAGATAAGAGTTCCGGAGCAGGAGATTATTCGCTTACGGTGAAATTAAAAATACCCTTTGGTGAGGAATCGACAGAACGTGAACTCTTGCAGGCTAAGGTGGTCTGGAGACAGGCAAAGATTGCCTTGCAGGAGCTGAAGGAGAATATAGAGATCTCTGTCCAGAATACGCATCGAGATATCGGCATGAAATGGAAGCAGGTTGAACTTTCCCAGAAGGCTCAGGAGTTGTCCCGGAAACAGCTTGATGTTGAATTGGAAAAATTTAAGAGTAACAAGTCAAGTAACTTTCAGGTGGTGACGTATCAGGATCGTTTGATTGATGCAGAACATGATGAAAACAGCAAGAAAATTTCATACCTTAATGCGTTGACCGAGCTGGATATGTATTTGGGCACAACATTGGAGCATTGGGGGATTGATCTTGAAAATGCAAGAAAGGTGGAACTGCCATGAGTAAGGTACAGAGGCCTCTTGAAGAAGAGCTTGATCCTGCTGAAAAATATCATCAATTACAGGCTGTTCATTATCAGCTTGAAGATGATCATTTTGCGTTACAGCACCGGCTCAAGCGTACCAGACGACGTTATCGGCTGCTCTTCCTTTTGCTGATTATCGCTGGAATCGGAACCGGTGGTTATTTTTGGCACGGAGAATTGGCCTCCTTTCTTCCCAGCGTTCCCGGTTTGGAAAAACAAAGCGATAAACCGAAAGAGCCGCTTGTGACGGTTAAAAAGCAGACCTTGCGCAATACGCTTTCTCTCACAGGCAAGATCGAGCCGCTTGGGCAGATTGATGTTGTTGCTCCCTTGGAAGGGATGGTATTGGAGAAGAATTTTCAGTACGGAGACTTTGTTGAGAAAAATACAGTACTATTGACCATTGATATCAGCAACGAGGAGGTTAAATATCGAGAAGCGCAGGCCGCTTATCTGGAAGCTGAGGATAAATTGAAGTCCTTAAAAAAATGGGAAAAGAGTTTGGAAGTTGTAAGGATACGGCATGATTTAAAGAAACAGGAGTATAGCCTAAAAACGACTCAAAGAGATCTTAAAAAAAATAAGCGTTTGTTAAAAAAAGGAATTGTGCCGAGCTCAGAAGTGGAACAATTGGAAGAGGATTATCAGAATCAGCAGAGGGATATTGCATTTTTTCAACAACAACTTGCTTTGACGTTAGAAAAGGGCAGCAAGGACAATGTTCATATAGCTGGACTGAAAAAGAAAAATTCTTTGCTCAAGATGAAGGCGCTTGCAGCCCGCATTGAAAAAGCGCAACTGATCAGCCCTATTGATGGCGTTATTTTATTACCTGTCAGCCGGAAGGAAGAAGCTCCTTTTCAGATTCAACCGGGTAGTTTTGTGAAGCAGGATCAGGTGCTGTTTACAATTGCTAATCTGCAAGGGTTTAATATACGGGCCCAGGTTGATGAAAATGATATTCTTCAGCTCCAAGTGGGGCAGGATGTGACCATAACCGGGGATGCTTTTCAGGATAAATTGACCCTCAAAGGAACAGTACAGTATATTTCCTTTCAAGCAGATAAACAGGAGCCGGGAAGAGCCTCTTCTTTTTCTGCGCGTATTTCAGTTGTCGCCCCGACAGATGAGCAGAAAAAACGACTGCTTCTGGGCATGTCAGCGGATATGGAAGTGCTGATCTCGGAAAAACCGAATGCCCTTATTATCCCCTTCGCCTTTGTCACTGTTGATGACAAGCAACAGGCATGGGTGAGAAAACGCATGAAAGATACCGGCGAAACGAAAAAGGTTCCGGTGAAAATCGGCATAACGCAGGCCAATACCGTGGAGATTCTTGAAGGACTTGAAGTCGGGGACAAGATTATGCGGGAGCCTCTGCCGCCTTTGATGAAGCCGTAGAGCAAGAGGTGGAACCAACGCTATGCTGAAAATACGTGATCTGTATAAATCCTATCAGGTCGGCCATACAATGATGCCGATTCTCAAAGGCATTAACCTTGATGTGCATCAGGGTGATTTTCTCGCCGTAACCGGTTCCTCGGGAAGCGGTAAGTCCACCCTGATGAGTATTATGGGCCTGCTGGATAAACCGACGCGCGGGCGGTATTGGCTGGATGACAAGGAAGTCCTCCATTGCAGTGACGATGAACTTGCTGCCATGAGAAATCAGAAGATCGGTTTTGTCTTCCAGTCATTCTATTTGCTGCAACGCCTGACTGCTGCGGAGAATGTCGGTTGTCCGTTGCGCTACAGTCGGGTTCCTCCCAAGGAAATTCAGCGCCGTTCCCTGGCTATGTTGGAAAAGGTCGGATTGGCTGATCGCGCCACCCATCGCCCTGATGAATTGTCCGGTGGACAGCAGCAGCGGGTGGCCGTTGCCCGTGCCCTGATTGGTAAACCAGCCATTGTCCTTGCCGATGAACCCACCGGTGCTCTGGACTCCCATGTGAGTAAGGAGATAATGGATTTGTTCATCAGTCTTAATCAGGAAGAGGGGATCACCATTATTATCATCACCCATGATGAGAAGATTGCTCAGCAATGCTCGCGCCATGTGATTATGGAAGATGGGGTGTTGCGATAATCATGCTGCTGACCTATGTGCGAGAAGCTGTCCGCAGCCTGTATATAGCGAAACAACGAACCCTGCTGGCCTTAATCGGTATAAGTATTGCTATCGGTGCGGTTATTGCTCTGGTTTCTATTGGGATTATCTGGGGTGAGGAGATGCTGAGAAAGTATTCTGCATTAGGTCCAGATATATTGCATGTTATGAAGGATTGGAGAGACAGAAGCGATAAGCAAATTTCAGTGGAAGATGCTCAGCTTTTGTTTGATTACACTCCGACACTTGTTGAGATTGTTCCAGTGCTGAATGGACGAGGAAGCTATCTTTTTAAAGGTCATCGGGGGAGAGTTTCTATCGAAGGAACAGTCTCATCGTATAAAACAATCAATAAATTGCGCCTGAAATCAGGACGGTTTATTTCAGATTTTGATGAAAATAAGGCCTATGTGGTTCTTGGGTCAAGGGTATTGGATAAACCAGAATTTAGGACTTATAAGGATAACGCAGTAGGAGCGACAATCAAAATAGATAATAGACCGTACTTTATTCTTGGAATTTTAGAAAAAGAGAAGATTCCTTGGGGGCCTAGTAGCTCGGTACTTATGCCTATTTCCACAGCTAGTCGTGCCTTTGGAGAGAAAAATGGTTGTGAATTATTTGCCCGAATGCGGGCTGGTGTAGATTATCGAATTGCGACACAAGAAATTGAAAAATATTTTAAGCAGCAAAAAAATATAAAAGTTAGGGTGCTGGCGAATGAACAATGGATTGAACAGGCTAGAGAACAGGGGGAAATGCAGACTTTGCTGTTAGGTGTCATCAGCGCTATCTCTCTGCTCGTCGGCGGAGTCGGCATTATGAATGTCATGCTCACCTCCGTGATGGATCGGCGGCGGGAAATCGGTATCCTTCGGGCCATTGGTGCTCGACAGCGAGACATTCGTCGTCAATTTTTAACCGAGGCTGTTATCCTTTCTTTAATCGGAGGAGTCCTAGGAGCCAGTTTGGGGATTCTTTCCTGTTATATTGTCTGCTCTATCAATGAGTGGACGTTCTTTGTACCTGAACTGGGCATCTGGCTGGGCGTGGGAGTGTCATCGCTGGTCGGTATCTTCTTCGGCTTTTATCCTGCCCATAAAGCCGCCAAGCTGGATCCTATAACGGCCTTGCGTTCTGAGTGATTGCTGTCCTGCTTATCAAAGAAATACGGTGGTAGCGGGTTGGTAAGGTGGGAAGGCGTTGAGCCCCGGTCGGAGCAGATCCGACCGGGAGGGGAAGGGTGGTTCTTCTAACCCTCAAGCGCAGCCAAGGCCTTCTTGATTCGTTCCATGCCCTCTTTAATGACCTCCATAGAGGTAGCAAAGGAGAAGCGGACAAATTCATCTGAACCAAAGGCGACGCCCGGCACTGAAGCAACCTTGGCCTCATCCAGGAAGTAAGCAGCCATGTCGGTTGAGTTTTTCAGCGGCACTCCGTTAAAGGACTTGCCGTAATAGGCGGAAAAATTCGGAAAGACATAAAAGGCACCGCTGGGGTTCACACAGGTAACGCCTTCGATGGACTCAAGATCGCTGACAAAGAAATCACGTCGGGGCAGGAAGGCCTCTTTCATCACGCTGGGGAAATCCTGTGGTCCGGTCAGGGCGGCCAAGGCTGCATATTGCGACGGTGCAGCAGGGTTGGAGGTGGACTGACTCTGCACTTTATTCATAGCCTTGATCAGATGCAGAGGCCCGGCAGAGTAGCCTATCCGCCAGCCGGTCATGGCAAAGGATTTGGAAACTCCGTTCAGGACAATGGTCTGCGCCTTCAAAGCAGGCTCCACATCCAGGATATGAGGCAGTTTGCCGTCCATATAGGTGACGGTCTCATAGATATCATCGGTAACGATCAACCAGCCGTGCTTTAGGGCCATCTCGGCCACAGCCTTGAGGGCGGTGGTGGAAAAAACAGAACCTGTGGGGTTGGACGGGCTATTGAGAAAAATGGCACGGGTCTTATCGGTTGCCTTAGCTGCCAAGTTTCCGGGTTCAAATCAAAGTCCATAGACTCATCCAGAGGAACAATGACCGGAACGCCGCCAGCCAGCTGGACTATAGGCGGATAGGAAACCCAGTACGGGGCCGGAATCAGTACCTCGTCACCGGGATTGAGCATGGCCTGAAATACATTGTACAGTCCGTGCTTGCCTCCGCAACAGACCTGGATTTCATCCGGGGTATACTCCCAGCCATGATCTTCCTTAAAACGCATGCAGATAGCCTCCCGCAGTTCCGGGATGCCGGGCACAGCTGTATAGCGGGTATGGCCGTCGTCGATGGCTTTTTTACCGGCTTCACAAACATGCTTTGGGGTGTCGAAATCTGGTTCACCGACGCTGAAATTCAGAATATCCTCACCTGCCGCTTTCAGCGCCTTGGCCTTGGCATTGATCGCTAAGGTCGGGGAGGGCGGTACCTGTAATACGCGTTCAGCAAGAGTGATTATTTCCTGAGACATGATTTTTTCCTCTTCAAGGGGGTTGTATAAAAATGTGCTTGCGGTTTCACAAGGGAAATTCTTCCCTGCTCTATCAGGTTCCGCCTTTTTAATCAAGAGCAATCGTGCCTATTCTGCGGATTTCTTTGCCTGCTGTGGTCTCTAACCCGTAATGATCTACGCAATTTTTTTTTGCCAGAGAATTGGGTATGAGGGGCTCCTGGCCTTATTTTCAGAGCAATATAAAAAATGATATTTTTTGCCGAAAAAGCTTTCTTTTTTGTCAAGGTGGACTTATGTGTGAAAATACAATAATAATATTAATTATCATTTAATAATTAATACCCAAGGTATGCTATAAATGATATAGACACAGGTGGGTATGAGTCAATGGTATGAATCTCCGATAAAGACAGCAAAGAGCATGCTTGCTATCTCGAAGATAATAAAGGTCAGTTGGCCGATGAGGGAAAAGCGAAATGCATGGATGTGAATTGTCTTGTCGGTATTGAACGTTGGTAAAAAGTCCACTGATTTTCTTTCTTTAAACGCCTTTGCTTACCTTGTCTGTCATACGCTTAGAGGGGCCTTGCAGTAACATTTTACCGCATCTAGAACAAGCCATACCCCTTCTAGCTTGGCCGGGTGGAATTAAAAGTGCGATTGCCTCTACGTAGCCCTGTCCATACTATCTCAATACTACTCCCATACCCCATGATTCGAGTATTTTCAGATACTCCTGAATAATATACTGATGCTCCACGCTCTCTCTTTCATCTGAACCTATAGAGCCTATAGATAATGCATTGCTAACACTAAACTATAATTATTAGCTCTCTATCTATAGATCAATTAGTTTTTCCTGTAAAATTAAAATTGTAGGCAAGTTTTTTGTTGAGCTAATAGCCGAAGGGGTATATGTGGATTTAGTAATTATTATCGTTATAGATTTTTCTTGTACTTATTCATGATTTGGACAGGCAGAATTCGGACAGAAGACACCAATCCAGCATTCAGCAGGCAACATTCAATAGGGGACTAACGCATGAGCCTATTTCTTTTTATATCGTAATTAAAGATTCTTGTGTAGCTGACAAGAATACACCTGTTAAAAAATGCTGGTTAACGAGGCCAGGGAATATAAAATTTCAAACTACGCTCTTGTCTCTTTAGCTTTTTTTCGCTATATTAAAAAATAATAGTTACAAATGATTACACATCTTAAAGGGTCGGAGGTTGAATTTTGTCGTTTATAATGAAAATTGTTGACATGCTAAAATTCCCCTTCATAAGAGCAGATACGAGCAAGTGAGAGGGGAAATAGGATAGCCGCAATATTGATGATTTAGCCAAAAGTTCAAAATATGCTATTCGTGTATAGCAACTCGTTGAGTTGTCGCCTAAATACAAACTCTGTTTTTTATCTGACCATTAAGCTATATGCAATATTTTTTTCATGTTTATTTTAAATTAACAAAATCAGTTATAAATAGCATTTTTTGAGGATACTCATATGGTGCATCCTAAACGTATTAATATGATCGATCTGCTTGCCGTTACCTCCGGTTGGTGCCTTGCCTCTCGCGAACCAATCAAAATTAAGAAGCCCGGGCATAAAGTCGTCAGTCTCTTTCAACTTGACCTCAAAGTAATTATATTACGCCATATTTTAGAACGTTATAACGAATCCACAGAGAAAATATGGATTATTCTCAAGCCTCAAGTCTCAAGATTTCAGGCTATTTTTTGTATCGTGGTTTTTTTTGATCATTACTATTTGTGCAGGACTACAAAATGTTAAGTTTATTGACTAAAGGAAATCTGATTCGATACCAGTTTGTTCTTGTAAGCGGAGATGTCCTCATTGCTCTTGGCATCTTTTTAGTCTCACATAATTTTTTTCCATCCCAATTAGACTCATTAGAGGGAGAGATCTTTATTATACCTGTGCTTCTGATGATGTCGTACATGTGTGGACGATATCAGACTGCTACACCGTTTAATTTTAAAATTCTTTTCTTTTCTTTTCTAGTTATTCTCATAGGTGTATTTTTACACTTGATCTATTCCGTAGATCAAGCCGTAGCATACCCCAAGGTTCCTGTTATCTCATTGATATCATTTTTTTTACTGCAAGCTGGCTGGCATCGTCTGGTTCATGATTTGTACAAATCCAGACTGTTGAAACAAAATATCATAGTACTCGGTACCGGCCCTATAGCCGAAAAAGTAGAAAGGCTGATACAGGGAGACTCTGATCATTACTCTCTGTTAGGCTTCATAAGCACTCCTAAAGACCTCGTCACTGTTCCGCAAGATAAGATTGTTGGGTCAATTGAAAATATTGTTGACATAGCAACAGGAAAGGCTGGTGAAGCTAACTCTAAGGCTAACTCTATTATTATTGCTTTGACCGAAAAGCGAGGAAATCCATTTATGGACCAACTAATTTCCTGCAAGCTGAACGGCATAAGAATTATTGAGTACCCCTCGTTCTACGAGATGCTGACTGGGAAAATTCCGATTGAGGACATAAACCCCAGCTGGCTCGTCCAGAGCAATGGTTTTCTTATTACTCCTTTCCTTCGGCGTGTCAAACGTTGTTTGGATATTATTGCAGCTAGTTTTTTGTTGATTATTATTTCCCCATTTATTTTGCCGATCATTCTCATTATTAAATGGGTATCTCCTGGACCGGTTATTTATGAGCAGGAGAGAGTAGGACTGCACGGAGAGAGCTTTATTATCTATAAGTTTCGTTCCATGAATGTAGACGCAGAAAAGGAAACAGGCCCGGTTATGAATTCATCATCTGATGATAATAGAACATTTCCATTTGGTGCCTTCATGAGAAAAACGAGAATAGATGAACTTCCGCAACTGATAAATGTTCTCAAGGGTGATATGAGCTTTATAGGTCCTCGGCCAGAGCGCCCTGCCTTTGTAAGGCAAATCAACGAGCAAACAAGATTTTATAATGAGCGCCATGCGATAAAACCAGGGATTACTGGTTGGGCTCAAGTCATGTTTCGTTATGGTTCGAATATCGGAGATTCTATAGAGAAATTACGTTATGACTTGTATTATATCAACAATATGTCCCTTGTGCTTGATCTGGTAATTGTGCTTGAAACCATCAAAGTCGTTCTCTTTAGGAAAGGCAGCCTGTAAATATTTAGCTGAATTTTTCAGGGTTGCAATACTAATTGAGATTTGATAAGTCATGTGATGTTGAATGCAGAGGCTTTTTTTGGGGTTCCTTGTCGTTGAGCTTATTTTTTTCTAGGTTTGGGTCACTAGCCATTGATATAAAATTTTTGATGCAAGCAAAATAAGAAAAGATATCTTTTTGTATTTTTTGCAAAATAGCTGCCGTGTTCTTGTAGTCTGAATTCAGGTTGTAAATTATATGAAAAAAGGATAATTCCTCTCAAAGAGGGAGGCTTTTTGTTCCCGTTAATACATCTGAAATTGACTGATGAAAATGCTTCTCTCCGAGTTTGGTATTTTCACGGTATCCTTATTCCTAGGTATAAGATTGTGGAATTTAAAAAAACGGGAGGGCGAACAAGGTGGCCTTCGTCGGAGTTGCTAACGCCTTATTTTTATAGGCCATGCGATATATAACCGGGCAGACACAGGGGCCAGTACCGAAGGGGAATAAAGATAGGCGTATTCAACTGCTTTTTTCAGGTGAACTTTTTATCTGGCCTTCTCCGCAGCCCATGTGCTGCTGGGCCATTGCGCTGTTTTTGGAATTATCAGAAAAATGTTATTGTGATTTCCATCACGGATTAAGGAGAAAATGAGATATGCCTGAAAGCCGAGATCTGCTTGGTGCAACCAGCTGCTGCCCAGAACTCTTTATAGAGATTGGTATGCAGCTGATTATGAAGTCATGCAGTACAAATGAATCAGTTACTTGTGAACTAATCGGTATGCGGTGCGGCGAGTACCTTATTTTACGTATACAGAAAGATGATTATTCTGATGAATTTCACACAAAAGGGAAGCCGATTACTGTAACAAATACTTATGCTGGATGTGTTTTCGGCTTTTCCAGTCGGATTATTCAGCATATAAGTTTACCTGATAAACTTTTTTTTGTGGAGTATAGGCAATCTTTGGAATCTCAAGAAGCTGTGAGAGACTGTAGTGTAAGCGTACTACGAAACTGTAATATGCGATCCAGTAAACGAATCGATTGCTTTGTCCCTGTTCACTTGTCATCAGGTGGAACCGTCTTTGAAGCAAAGGTTGATAATATTTCAACTACAGGGTGCCGTTGTCTCGTTGCTGATGATGTTTTTAATCATAATAATATAGAGGTACATACTCTGATCACTATTCAATTTTCTAACACGTTGTCTATTGATGGTAAAGTATCTGTTGTCAGAAGACAATTCCTGCATAGTCATCATGTTGGTATCAGCTTTACAAATATAGATGACGATACTAAAAGAAAACTAATGGAATTGATCCCCTCACTGGCATGATAGTTTCAGAGGGGCTTCTCCTCACGACTGGCGAGTAGATAATTTGAATAAAAATATTCGATCAAATATTTTCTGGTATGCCATGAAAATATTTCATTTAATTTCAGGACGTTCGAGAGGCAGTGATGGGGAAGCAACTGACGAGATTTTGCTACAGCCAGAGGCTACCTTGCCTCAGGCTTTAAGAGAAACACATCTCATCGCCCCAATTGTTGAAAAAATTTATCATTGTGCTGAACTCTCCAGAATACGGGAAAGGGTCGCAGCGGACTTAGAGACAAGAAAAGGAAACAGCATACTTGTCGTCAGTCCAAATGGCGACACAGGAGCGAGTTTGCTTGTTGTTGCTCTTGGTTATTATATAGCCTATGCCTGCCGACAAAAAGTACTTCTTGTAGACTGCAATATGTGTCACCCTGATTTACATACCTTCTTTAATTTACCTCAATCACATGGCCTTACCGACCTTCTTGAAAACGACCTGTCCTGGCCTGATATAGTTAAGGATACCGGAATAGAACGTTTACAGATTATAACGACCGGTAGCGTTGATGGTAGCACCTCTGTAGATTTTCGCCATTTTCATATTCATAATTTATTCAAAGAGATAAAAGATCAATTTGACGTAATAATTTGTGACACTTCACCTGTCCTGCAAAATAATTGCAATATAGCCTCATTGAGTTCTGTAACGGATTACTGTATTCTGGTTGTTAAAAAACTTGTTACTACAAAAGGGAAATTTAAAGAGGCACAAAATGTTATAGAATCCGGTAATGGAAAAATTGACGCTATCATTCTCAACGAACATAATACTGATAAAATGCCATTAAACCAGTTTTTTATATAAAAGTGAAAATTATTTATTGCCCATGAGCTCGAATATTCCACAAAATAAGGCCACTGGTTTTGATCCACAATATTTGATTGTTAAATATCTGGTTCCTGTTTTGGAACATAAATGGTTTGTACTCTTTTGTATCATAGTTTTTCTAGCAATTGCTGTCCCTTTGAGTTTACTCGTAAAGCCGGAGTACAGCAGTAGTGCGACTGTCCAACTCAAAAAATTGGAAACAAGAGCAAAAAAAGATGATCCAGATGTAGGGCGAGTTAATATTGGTCAAGTTGTTGATGATACACCAATTTTCGACACCGCAATTGCGATTATGCAGAGTTCTACTTTTCGAACAAAAATAATCGGAAGTTTTGACGATAATCTCAAGACAGAATTAGAAGTGCCATTAGATCCGCCAGGACAAATTATATATAATATCTCTTCTTTGATAAAGAAAATTTTAAAATTAGATGAAGAGCTTTCAACTGATGAAAAATTAAAGCTGGAAAGCAAAAAAAGCCAAATACAACTTTCCAGACTTTCAGGTCGCATTGGTCTACGAAGTGACCCTAAAAAGGGTACGATGAAAATTACGGCCAAGGCATTTGACCCAAAAATTGCTTCGTTACTTGTCGATCATTATATTGCGCAGTGGATAGAGGAAAATGTTAATTATATTAAAAAGGTAATCCAAGAGCGTCTTGGCAACGCCCAGACACAGCTCAAGAAAGATCAAGCCTTTCTTGAAGAGGCTGTGCAGCAAGACCTCGCCTACAGGAAGGAGATAGGTATTCCAATCGACCGTTTGATTGTACCTGACCCTAATATGCAAATAGAGTTAAATAGGCTACATTTTGCAATAGTAAAAGCAACAGAGAACGTTGACAATGTGAATATTGTTGTTCAAAATCTGGTAAGACTCTCGAAGTCTGTCCATGATAATACTATAATTCTTGATCCATCTCGAGTGCCATTTGATCCGTCAGCAGATAGTAGGGTAATAATAATTTTTCTCGGTCTAATTCTGGGGATTGCGTCAGGTGTAGCCCCTATATTAGCCTTGGAATTTTATCGCGGCTATATTCGTCATGAAAAAGATATCCTGCTTGCCGTTGATATTCCTATCATCGGTAAGTTACCAAATATAACATGAGATATTTCCCGGTGCTGTGATTACCTTTGTATCGTTTGAAGAATCCGCCTATGTAGAGTGTCATAAATTCAATTGAGCTTACATGCACTATGTTGAAAAGGGTTCCATATTTGATTGTAATGTTGTTTATCTCGCTCTGTTCGGTGCAAAGATCACATGCACGTCGCAATGTCATGACCGGAGGTTTAGTATTTTCCTATGATTATGACAAAACAAATAATGAAAGAAATAATACTGAGGATGGTACGCCTGAAGATAGTGCATCTGAAGATGAACAATTTCTTGAACATTTCAGCGTAGCCCCTCTTTTTATTATTGAAACAACTAGTTATTTGGACAGCTTAACTCTTAGTTTTAATCCCAGTTTTGTTTATGACCAAGTTAGCGACCAGCATGATATAGACTATAATGTTAAGATGTCGGCCTATCGTCTTTTTACCCGGAAATTTCGTGTCGAGCTCAGCAACAGCTTTATCTATTCAGACGACCCAGAACTTTTTGAGGATGAGGACCTGTTAGATCCCAACCAGCATCGCAGGCGATATAAGGTAAATAATTTTAGCTGTAATGCGACTTATAACTATGGTCTCGAGAGGTTTATCGCAACAGGATATAGTTATGAAATTTTAAGAAATGAAGAAACCGGCATGGGCGGTTATGAGGATTATGATAGGCATAAACCTACTCTCACCTTACAACATAGATTTAATCCATCCTGGAGTATGAATATAATGTGGGGGTATACGAAGGAACTTCTTGATCCCATAGCCCCTGCTGTTACAGAAGAAATCGAGGGAGAGTCCAAGAATGCAAATTTTGTCAGTGTTGACGATGACTTTAATATATCTAACGATTCGACTGAATATCGCTTTACACTAGAACATCAATTTAATCCATTCTGGAATATGAATGTAATGTGGGGATATACGCGGGAACTTTTTGGTCCCTTAGCCCCTGCTGTTATAGAAGATATTGGGGATGAGTCCAAGGATACTGATTCTATCAGTGTCGATGATACCTCTGATGATGTAATCGTTCAGACCTCCTCCCAAGATTTTGATTCTCAAGACAGGAATTCAGAAAATTACTCTCAGAGTGAGCAGTTACTTAACGATTTTTCTAGATATCAACTTTCACCAAAAATTAACCATATATTATCGCGACGAACTACGTTCTGGCTCAGCCAAGACTATATATTAATTGATTATGATTCTTTTCTACTTGCTGATAGCTATCTTTATGACATTGCACTTGGAGCAGAGCATAAATATAGCAGAAGGCTGTCCTTTAAACTTGACGGCGGGCCGTCCTGTCAACAAACAGATGGTTTTGATCCTCAATGGGGTTATAACACCCATTTAGGTTTTAACTATGATCTTGATCGAAATTTTACACTGGCTGCCAGTATAATAAAAGGCTACGATGAGGAGAGCCTTTCCTCGGACAAGACTACCTCGGATAGGAGTCAGGGGTTCACTGCATTTTGGGAATTGGAGATGAGTCTTGTCCGTAAATTTGATACCGATCTTACAGGCACTGCTTTTTTTTCGTATAGGGATGAAAGTCAGGAAAAACCGCTTGATAGCATTGCCAGTATGCTTGATACCTCCATTGATAGAGAAGCTCTTCGTGAGGAGAGCTTGTTAAACCGAACAATATATGAGGGTGGTTGTTCTCTTGGTTATAAATTTTTACGTTGGTACTCAGCAGATCTCCGATATACATACTCAAAACAGGAATCTGAATTGCTTGATGAACGTTATGATGAACATCGTATTTACCTGACATTTTCAATCCAGAAAGAACTATTACGTTGGTGATTTTAGAAGATATGAGCTGGATGCTGGTTCTGTTGAGCTAGATTCCCACCAATAGCAGAATTCTTTATTTCCCATTTGATTATTTTTCGACTGGCATAAATAACTTCAGTACTTTATTTTGTTCAGCTTTCTGTTTAAAGAAAAACCAGATGCTATGGAAAAAGTTCTTTGTGATTTTTGCAACGAAATGTTAAATTATTTTATGCAGATCTACCTATGGTTAAATAATACCGTTTATTGTCATCCTTACGTTGGCAGCCTAAAAAATGTAATTTATTCATTAAGGTAATAAACGATTACAAGAAAAATCTACATGGAAGTATAACCTTTACAAGGTATTATATCCATACTATTTATTTTGGAGAGACACTATGGCTGTCAAAAAACGTTTAGGAGAATTACTGGTTCAACAGGGACTTGTCAGTAATGACACTGTGAACGATGCCTTACGTGTTCAGGTCGGAGGAAATCGACGATTAGGTCATATTCTGGTTAGGATGAGAGCGCTCACGGAAGATCAGCTTGCGGATATTCTGTCGCAGCAGATGGAAATTCCATTAACCGATGTTGGTGCAACATTTTCATCAGAGGTAAAGCAGGTGTTACCCCGTTACCTCTGCAGGAAATACGATGTTATTCCACTGTCACTACAAAAAAATAATATAATGCTTACAGCAATGGCTGATCCTTCTGACCATGAAGCCATTGCAGATATTGAGCATTACACGGGCATGGTCGTTGAACCATGCTTGGCCAAGCAGTCAGATATTAGCCAAGCGATCACAAAAATTCCCTATTCTCTCAAGGATACCTTTACCCCCCAGACCTCTACCCGTCTCACGCGAACTATTTCTCTACTTGCTCTTGCCCTCGTTGTTGCTTTTGGGGTAATGACGTATAATTATATACAGACTGCAAGGTATGGTACCACGGCGCACCTGACTAATTCGACAATTTACAAACATCTTAATCTTAACTTGGATTGTGACAAATCAGGCAAGATTACCCTATCAGGACGTAGCGCCTTTGCAAATGGATACTACTCTGTAACATTCAATAATTTAGACACGCTCAGTTCCTTTATAAAAAGTCGTAAGGACCATTTTTCTGCACAACAAAATAAATGGTTGGAGTGGGTGCTCAAGGAAGAGCAAAAAAAAATAACTTCCATCCCGGCGAGCCGGGATAACAAAAAATGACAACCGAAAGAGTAGCTTGGTCGACTTCCTTTTTATTTATGTATTTTATCTGGTTACTAGCTAATCGACCTGTAAGTAATTGTGGCATATAACGTCATATTTGTGTACCAAAATGACCACAGATGGTGCAAAGTAGGCCGAATAAGTCAATGGTTCCTGCTTTCGTCCCTGAATGAAGCTGCCGCAACTTCGTTTCACCGCCTATGAAGTTAAATCATTAGTGCTTAAAGCACTCTGCAACATCGGCATTAAGAACGTAGCTTTTCAGCGTTTCAACTGCCTGAGACTGCCAAGC
>MTKO01000122.1 GCA_004028505.1 Candidatus Electrothrix aarhusensis | reverse complement strand
CAAAAAACAACATACAGAAGGCCTTTTACAGGCTGCTGGCTAATGTGACAAAGTAGAATTAGTTAATAGATATTATATCGATTTTCGCTAAGTAATTGATTTTGCGCTATTTGTGAAAATATAAGTTTCAATAAAATTAGCTGGTTAATAAAGATCGGTATAATGTCTAATATTTTTCGTATCCTCTCCAAAATCCAGGGTAGCGAAATAATATTTTTAAGCGTTTGCAATGTTGATAGTCTAGTAAAAAGTCAGAATTTACGTTTTTGGCAACGACAACTCAATGAGTTACGATGCAAAAAATGGGTATTTGGGACTTTTTACGAATCCATCAATGTTGGTCAATTCATAAAAGAATGTGCTCCATGAATGCAGATATTCTAAAAATCTTACAGCAGCTTCATATTGATTTTGACTCACTCCCCGACAAGGGGATATAGGATAAAATCATGCTGTTGGTAAATATTGTTGAGCAATTAGCCCTGGAGAACCAAGAACTCAAGGAAACTGTCAGATTACTCAAAGACGAGATTAACCGGCTCAAAGGAGAGCAGGGCCGTCCAAAGATTCGTCGTCAAAAAAAAGCGGGCGATATCTCATCAGAGCCGGAACGCCAAGAAGGCTCACCGCCTAAGCGGCGCAAACGGAAAAAGCGCAATATTGTTGTTCATCAAGAAAAAATATGTCCTGTCGAGGTAACTACTCAGCCACTAAATAAAGGGACATGACAGATGCCAACCACAACATATTGTGCTTTTGCCTGCGAAATACGAAAAAACATGCAGAAAAAGGAGTGCTGAGATGGATAAAAAGAGGCTGTTTTTTCATAAAAACTACAACATATAGTGGTGTTCCTCTCAAACAAGCATGTATCTGGTGGCTGAGTAGTTACCTGTCGAGAAAGAAAAATTGCCAAAGGATGCGGCATTTAAAAAGTACGATACCGTTGTCAATACCTTCGCCAGTTGATAAAAATGGGTATAAGTGAATGACATGCTGTTTTGCAACCACCTGATCTTTAGCCATTCTCGAAATGACTCTTTTGTCAAAAAACGGCCAAGATGTATTTTGGCGAAGGTATTGGTTGTCATTCAGGATATTATTATACGAGCGGAAAACACGGCCTTTAAGCGAGAGGTCTATTATTCAGCATCAGAAAATAAACGAATCATCGGCACCTTACCCGTTGGATACCGAGGCGGCTTTGGCCCCTGGCCATCAAAACGTTGATTTTATGTTTGTACAATAGACATTATACCGATCTTTTCCAACCTACCGATTTAACTGAAAGTCGTTGTTTTGCTAACAACGAAAAATCAATCGGTTAGCGAAAATAGATGTAATGTCTAATGATTCAGGCATGAGTCAAGCCCAAAATTCATCAGCTGCTGCAAACAGTAGGCGTTGAGATCTCACCGGCAACGATTTCGCGGATAATCACGGATGACATCAATTGTTTTCATGAAGAAAAATCTGAAATCATCTCAGCGGGGCTTCAGTCGACAGATTATCACCATATGGATGATACAGGGCGCGTGTTAATGGTGCCAACTTCTACAATCATGTGCTTTGCAATCCCTACTATACGGCCTATTTTACCCGAGAAAACAAAAATCGTTTGACCCTGCTGGAAATATTAAATGAAGGTGAACCATCCTTCCTGCTCAATTCGCAAATCATGGAGTTGTTGATTGACTTTAACCTGTCAGAAAAACAACGCTGGTGCCGCTGTTAAGTACACGCATAATGGAACGTTCTGAAATGGATGCCTTGTTGAGTCGCCTGTTCCCTGATCCTGGCAAACAGAAAACGAATCGTCATCGTATTTTAGAAGCCTGTGCTTTAACAGCTTTTTGCCGTCAAGGTCGCCCGTTCCCGATTTTAATCAGTGATGATGCCCCTCAATTCAAGGGCATTACAGAACATCTCGCACTGTGTTGGGTACACGAAGGTAGGCATTATAAAAAGTTACCGCCGTTTATGGGGAATAATCGCACGCAACTTGCGACAGTGCTCAGTGATTTTTGGGACTATTACCATTGCCTGCTGAACTATAAGGAGACACCTTCTCCGGCTGAAGCTGCGCGTCTTTCCGATCAATTTGACACCTAAATCCTGCAATGAACATTTCAGGCTCAGCAGAACGCATTTTTTTGCTCAACATCTTGAACTTTATTTGGTATATTGATTCAAATTGGTTGAAAATCGACTTAGGAGAGATGGGCTATAGATTAAGGGCGCGTAACATAAACAACTGAAGATATTTTTTTCATCTGATAAATCCGCCTGCTGTGTCTCTTCTGGCACCTATAATTTCCTGATAACTTCCTTCACGCGAGACCTTACCCAGGCTAAGTTCGATAATTCGACCACAATCCTGTAAAGTAGACAGCCTATGGGCAATCATCAAAACAGTCAGATGACCTCCCAAACCATCAATCGCCGCCATAACAGCCTGTTCTGTGGCATCATCAAGGGCACTGGTCGCCTCATCCAGCACAAGAACCTCTGCCTTTTTATACAAAGCACGGGCGATGCCGATACGCTGCCGCTGCCCTCCAGAGAGCCGCACTCCCCGTTCACCGACCAAGGTTTGATATCCGTTAGGCAAGTCCTCTATGAAATCATGGATCTGAGCCAGTCGTGCCGCTTTCTCAACCTGTTTTTTATCAATATTCTCAATCGGCACCCCAAAGGCAATATTTTCCAGCATTGATCCGTCAGCCAAAAAAATCGCCTGTGAAACATGGGCGATATTCTGTTGCCAAGCTTTCACGTTAGCTGAGTCAATATTCATGCCGTCCACCCGTAATTGCCCCCCTGCCGGGGTCAACAAACCCATAATAAGATCCAGCAGGGTACTCTTGCCGCTGCCTGTTGCGCCGATAAATCCTATTCTTGAACCTTTCGGTATGGTTAGTCGGATATTCGACAAAACCTCCTTGTCAGTACCAACATAGCGAAAAATAATATTACATAACTCTATGCTTCTACTGAAGTCAAGTGATGGAACTAAATTATTATGAGGTTTCGCCTCATGCCCCGCCTTATCTACCCAAGCGGTGACGTCCGCCAATACGGCATGGTTACCGTTAATAAGGGACCAGGAATAATAAATTTGCTGAAGTCCCGGTAAAAGACGCTGGGCTCCCAAAGCAAAGGCACCCAGTAAGGGTAAGGCGTTTTGGCCGGATGAGGGACCGGTTTGCATTGCATAGGCCAGCAAGGCTATCAGAGTAATACCCAAGACCTCAAGTAAATTTTTTGGCAGAGCGCTTAAAAAGCTATTTTGGACAAACGCGTATTGGATATTATGCACTGTCCTTGCATATCCTTGCGTGAAAACCTTCTGACTGTTATCCAGGATAACATCTCGAATCCCCCCAAGACCCTCCTGCATGCATTTGACTGCTTGGGGTTGATTTTTACGTATAATATCGCTGTTCTTTCTGACCTTTTTTCGAACAAGACGGGCGATGAGGATATATCCACCGCCCCAACTGATAAAGGCAATCAACGCAACAAAAGGATTGATATAAATGAGGGTACTGACAATGGCAAGGCTCATAACCAAAGCTGTCAGCAAAGAAAGAACCTGCATAATGCCTGCGCCAATGGCAGCACCAACCTTCTCGGTTGTCAAACTAATCAAATCACTACTATTATGTGCGAGATGAAACTCATAGGGCTTGTTCAGGGCCATTACGTAGATATCATGGCGTAATTGGGTTCCCATTTCGGCAGTTAGTACACTGTTATACCAAAGCTGCGAAATACGAATTGCCGACGAGAAAACAGCGATAAGAATAAAAGCAAGGGTGAGGGGCAAGAGGAGTTCTCTAGCTTCCTCCGCTTCTAACATATGTACAAGCGGCTTTATCCAGGGAAGCTTAAAGAGCTGTTCCGGAGAGGTCAAGATACCGAGAAAAGGGATAACAGCCCCTATAGTTATAACCTCAGCAAAGACGGAAACAAGCATAAGGATAAAAAGCACGATAAATTGATTTCGGCGTTTTTTCCCTAGATACCTCCACAGGATAATTATATTATTAATCAGACTAGAGTTTCGTAACATAATATGAAAAGACTTTACTCATACTTCTTCTGGGAGAAATAAATGGCGCAGAAAAAAAAATTCACCCGACGCAGATTCTTCCGTTTAGGCGTATATGCCTTAGCCCCTTATGGACTGGCTTTCCTTAACGGATTTTTTATTGAACGCAAATGGCTTCACCTCAACCACATCGTGCTGAGCAAAAAGCCGAGTTGCCGCATTGCCCATTTTACCGATGTGCATCATAAAGGTGACATGGCCTATTTCAAAAAAGTTATTGCAAAAATCAATAGCCTTCAACCGGACTTTGTCTGCTTTACCGGCGATCTCATCGAAGAGGCGTCCTACCTTGAAGAGGCCATCTCCTGCTTACAGGAGATACAGTGCCCACTCTTCGGCATACCTGGTAATCATGATTATTGGAGCGGCATCTCGTTCGCGGCCCTTCAAGCATGTTGCGAGGCAACCGGAGGTGCGTGGCTATTAGACCAGCAAGTATTATCGCCTGACGGAAAAATAGCCATCATCGGATCAGCAGGTCAAAACGTTCCCCGATTTCCTCCTGTAAAGGATGGAGCACTGAAACGAATACTATTACACCATTACCCTGCCTCTGTCGACAAGATACAGCAAAAATTTGACCTCATTCTCTCAGGACATTCACATGGAGGACAGGTTCGCCTGCCGTTTTACGGGGCGATAATCGTGCCTTATGGGGTAGGGGAATATGACATGGGCCTTTTTCAAACGCAGGCAGGACCGCTTTTTGTTAATGCAGGGATAGGATACTGGGCACTTCCCGTACGTATTCTTTGCAGGCCGGAGATTGCTCTGATAGAGATATAAACGGCCTGGGTGGAGTTCTTTCTGAAAAAACTCTCGATACAGCCAGGTATGATGACCAATTTTTTTTAGCTTAATTCAGCGTATTCCATTGTTTCGTGATTACAATTTGGACATCCAAGCACAGGCATAAAACCATCATAATTAATACCCATTAAACTTGGCTGAACCTATTTCTGCATCTATAACGGCCTCATTCACACCAAGCTCAAACTGGCAAATGATTAATTCACTGGCCGGAAAAACATGTCAGGGGCCTGTCGTAACCAACAAGCCTTCAAGCAAATCATTAACTAACTGCGATATAAACAAAAAAATGAAAATTCCTATGCTATCAAGTTACACGCGGTCAGCTCGGCGGATAACATCGCAGAGTTCCAAGGCAATGGCAGAAATTTCCTTTTCATCCTCACCCTCAGCCATGACCCGAATGAGCGGTTCAGTCCCTGAAGGTCGCACCAGAATCCGTCCCCGTTTACCAAGCTGTTCTTCTGCGGCCTGCAAGGCTTCAGGAAAACCTTGAATCTGCTCTGGCGTAATTTTACTGGACATGCGGACATTCTCCAGTACCTGGGGATAGGAGGTCATGATGTCGGCCAGCTCAGATAAGGCTTGTTCTTTTTAATCATGATCGCCAACAGTTGAAGACCAGCAAGAATGCCATCGCCGGTGGTGTTATGATCAAGAAAAACCAGATGCCCGGATTGCTCCCCGCCAAAATTATACCCTTTGGCCCGCATGGTCTCCACAACATAGCGGTCTCCCACATTGGCCCGCACCAGCTGTCCCCCCAGATCAGTCATGACCTTTTCCAGGCCCATATTGCTCATCACCGTGGCGACCAGGGTCTTCTTTTTCAATTTCCTTCGGCTTGCCAAATCAGCAGCGCAGATGGCCATGAGATGGTCCCCGTCTACGATAGCGCCTTTTTCATCGCAGACAATGAGTCGATCGCCGTCACCGTCAAGAGCCAATCCAATATCCGCACCAAGCTGCTTGACCTTCTCCGCCATGACCTCCGGATGCAGGGCACCACAGTTATGATTGATATTTTTACCGTCTGGCTCAACCCCGATGCAGGTCACTTTGGCACCCAGTTCAGCAAAGACATGGGGGGCAACCCTGTAGGTCGCTCCGTGGGCGCAATCAAGGACAATATGGAAATCATCCAAGGTATACTTATCTGGAAAGGTATGTTTCAAATAAACAATATAGCGTCCGCAGGCATCATCAATTCGGGAGGCTTTACCCACCTGATCAGCTACCGGTCGAAGCGCCGCCATTTTTTGGGAAAAAATCAGTTCTTCAATATCAAGCTCTGTTTCGTCGGGCAGCTTAAAACCGTCTCTGGAAAAAATCTTAATTCCGTTATCCTGAAAAGGATTATGTGAGGCAGAAATAACGACCCCTGCATCTGCTCGCATGGAGGTGGTGATAAAGGCGATACCAGGGGTCGCAAAGGCCCCAGGAGCTGCACGTCAACGCCCATTGAGCAGATCCCTGCTGCCAGCGCGTTTTCAATCATATAACCGGAGACTCTGGTGTCTTTGCCGATAACGATGTGATGACGCTTGGTGTTATTTTTTACGATAAAGGCAATAGCCCTACCCAGCTGCATGGCTATTTCCGTGGTCATGGGGTAGGTATTGGCCACCCCGCGCACGCCGTCAGTGCCGAAAAGTTGTCGCATAATCCTGCCTGATAAGAATAAGAATAAAATGAACAATCCCTCCCCTACAAAAAAAGGGGGTGGAGATTGCTACGGTTAATAAAAAATGACCGGAACCTCGTCGACTTATTTCTTTTTCTTCGTTATTGTCTTTGTTATTTTCTTTACTAAGGAGAGCTCTACTTCTGTGGGGCTGTACGAGATAATCTGAATAGGTTCGTGACCAGGTACGGTGACCCCATTCACCGTCAGCGGCACCTTCCGGGGAAATTCACCCTCCCCCGCACTGATAGAGGCCCTAAAAAGCATGGAAAGCACTGGCGTCTCGCTGATCAGTTTCTCAGGAATACCTGCAACCACTGTGATGGAATTCGGTTTCACCAGTACTTCCTGCTCAGCATCACGAATATTAATCGGGATCTTTCGGACTTTCTTTTCTACAAATTTATCTACCACTGCCAACTTGGCAACAACAGTGGTCTCGCCGATTAATTCCATAAACTCTGGGGAAAGATCAAGATGAACCGGAAGAGTCGTCGAGTGATTCAACCCACTGAGATTAATAACATAGGTTTTCAAGGTTTGTTCCAAGGATACAATACTCTCAGGACCGGAAACAAGAATCTTGTCAGGATTCAGGGAAACCCCTTGCAGAAGGTATCCCTGTGCCACATCACCTTCTGTTACAGCAGTGATAGGAAGCTGTCGCTCCACCAGTTTATCAATGGACAGAGTAATACTGGCAGGTTGCATCCTCAAGATAGAGATACCACTTGGAAGGGGGAAAGAGAGCGTTTCTGTATTCAGGACAATGGTATCAGAATCAGCATCGGAAAGATCAAGCGACAGTGAAGGAGGACGGTTGCGTAGCTCCTGAATGATACCCCGTGGACCGCGCAGGGTAACAGAAATTTCTTTCTGATACTGATTATAAATTACCAGATTCTTTGGAAGATTAAGAATCTCTATAGGGATACTCATACTCACATCCATCTGATCTGTACCCACTGCCAGAAACCAAACCAGGATACCGAGAGCAAGAGAGATCAGCTTGAGCAAGAGATCTTTATAATTTATTTTTCTCTTCAAATTACGTAGCTGTTCAGCCATCAATGGGTGGAATAGGTGATTCTGTTGTATCCGACGATTTTTCCTGCCGACTCGACCTTCTTTTTGTCCATAAGGACCCACTGCGGTTGTTCACAAGAAGTATCTCTTTCAAAAGGGCTTCCAGCCTTACTTCATCCCGCATAGGTGTAATATCCCCTCCCTGCACAATGGAAATTTCCTGTGTCTCTTCGGAAACAACGATAACCACGGCATCGGTCTCTTCAGAAAGGCCCAAGGCTGCTCGGTGGCGAGTACCGTACCGTTTATCGATATCAGGATTTTTCGATAAAGGAAGCAGGCAGGCAGCTGAATGAATTCTCCCTTTTTTAATCACAACAGCGCCGTCATGCATGGGCGACATGGGAAAAAACAGAGCCACTAATAATTCCTGCAAGAGTTTTGCATCAATAATAAAACCTGTTTCAATGTACTCAGCGAGGCCAGTATCTCGTTCGATAATAATCAAGGCCCCTATACGGCGGCGGGCCATGTACACTGCTGCAGAAATAATTTCCGTGAGATCATGGGCTGCCATATTCTGGGTTTTCAGAAAAGGTGTCTTGCCCATTTCCGTGAGTACTCTACGAATATCATCCTGAAAAATAACAACTAAAATAAGAAGAATAGAGCTGAGGAGATAACGAAGCAGAAGCTGCAAACTGAGCAGATCCATCTGGATGGAGATAAAATACACAAAGCTGACCACCAGGATCCCGATCAGCATCTGTACTGCCCTGGTTCCCCGAATCAACAGCATTGTCCGATAAATAATAAAGGAAACAATGAGGATGTCGATAAGATCCTGCCAGCGAACCGAACGGGGAAAATTAAAAGTGTGGAGAAATTCAGGCATGAAGGAAGGTGTGACTGGTCTCAGAAAATAGTTTTAGAAAGGCATCGCGTACAGATGTTTTTTCCCATCATTCTTTTTGATATCAATCTAACATGTTGACCGTAAGATGCACAGGATATTTTAAGAAAGCCTGTGATTTTTCCAGATCGCTGTAGTAGACTTCCCGCCGCTGTTTCGTGAAACGACTGATAGTCCCCGAAATCTTCGTAAGAAAAAAGAAAACTTCGCAAAAAATACAAAAAAGAACATGCTCAGACCACCATATACCGAATACAAACGCCTTTATGTGTATTACCTGAATCACCGCAATCTCCCCCCGATTACAGACCCAGACCTCATAGGCATCTGGATTGAAGATGAGACAGCATCCTGTTCTTCCATCAGGCCAAAGAAGAGTTTATCCAAGCGCTCTGTAAGGAAACCAGGGCCTCCATCGTCTATCAGGCAGATCTTGGTTATCAGGATTGGGAGGCAGGGGTGAAAATCACCTCGTTTACCACCAAGACCCTGCGGGTTCGTCCGGTCTGGGAGATGCCGGAAAGCCTGCTTGACCGACAACCTGACCGGCAACATAAGGAACACACAGAAATTCTGCTTGATCCCAGCGTTATTTTTGGCTCGGGTTTTCATGCCACCACCCGCCTCTGTCTGGAGACTCTGGAGCTGCTCCTCCTGGAATCTGGGATGAAGATCAACTCTGTGCTCGATCTGGGCACGGGGACAGGGCTTCTCGCCATAGCAGCTGCCAAACTGGGGGTGGAGCGGGTAACAGCTCTGGATAATAACCCCTTGGCAATAGAGGTAGCACAGGCCAATGTGGAACGCAATAACTGTTCTGATATTGTGACAGTTGGCCAATTCGACCTGATGGAAAAATTGCCGGATATGGAATATGATTTGGTTATAACAAATCTCTACAAGGGCCTCCTGATCCGTCTATTTAATGACCAGGGCTTCTGGCATCCAGGAATCTATATGGTTTCCGGCTTTATTCCCGGCATGGAAGCTGATCTGCTTGCGTCCCTGCCAGCTGACAGAGTGCAAATGCTGCATCGGGGCAATGCGGAGCAGTGGCGTTTATGGTTACTCCAATATACTGCGGAAAAGCATGCTGGCCCGGAAAAATAGCGGCAGTGTAGTAAATGATCTTTTTTTTTGGGAGGCCCCATGAACGACCCCCTGTTCACCCGAACCCTTCTTGCCTGGTTTGCGAAAAATCAGCGTCCCCTGCCCTGGCGCAAGGAATATCATCCTTACCATGTCTGGATCTCGGAGATCATGGGCCAGCAGACCCAGATGGAACGGGTTGTGACCTATTTCAACAACTGGATCAGACAATTCCCGGATATCCCGACCTTGGCAGCGGCCTCGGAGCAGGAGGTCATCAAGGCCTGGGAAGGGCTGGGCTATTACAGCCGGGTGCGGAACATCCGCAAAGCTGCGGATATCCTGGTGCAAGAATACGGAGCAAAGCTGCCCGACGACGAGTCGCAACTCCTTGCCCTGCCCGGTATCGGACCCTACACGGCAGCCGCCATCCTCTCCATTGCCTTTAACCGTGCAGCTCCTCTGTTGGATGCCAATGTGGAGCGTATCCTCTGCCGGCTTGATGATATCGACCAGCCGGTCAAGCAGACAACGACCCGAAAATTGCTGCTGCAACGCTGCTCCGATCTTCTTCCTCAAGATGATGCCCGGAATTTCAATCAGGCCCTGATGGAATTCGGTGCATTAGTCTGTACGCCGAAGAAACCTGCCTGCCTAACTTGCCCGCTTCAGCAGCACTGCCTCTCCTATGCACGGGATATCGTTGATCTCCGCCCTATCCCTGGCAAAAAGGAAAAGCGGATTGACATCTCCATGGCCTGCGGCATTATTCAGCGTGGTAACCTGTTTTATATCCAGCAGCGGCTGGAAAAAGATGTCTGGGGCGGCTTATGGGAATTCCCTGGCGGACGCATCAAAGAAGGTGAAAGTCCTGAGCAGGCCGCAGTGCGAGAAATTATCGAGGAAACAGAGTTTCAGGTGACTAACTTGCGCCCCTTTGCCACGGTAGTTCATCATTACACAAAGTACCGCGTCACCTTAGAGGCCTTTTTCTGTACCTTGCAGGACAATCAATTAGTGGAGCCCGTCCTCCATGCCGCAAGTCAGTACAAATGGGTTACCTTCAACGAATTGAGCGCCTTTGCCTTTCCTGCCGGCCATCGCCAGCTGATTGAACAAATGGATTGAACAAATGCGCTGAATTTTGCAGGCGCTGTAGGGGTAATCTCCTGTGATTACCTTTTATCATTTTTGGGCAGGCACAGGGCTCTGCCCGTACAATAAACAAGGAGAAACCTATGAAGATCACCATTGAATATTGCACGGCGTGAAACTACAAGCCCAGAGCCTCCGGTCTGGAGGCTGCATTGAAAAAGGAATTTGGCGCTGAGGTTGAACTCATTCCCGGTTTCGGCGGCGTGTTCACTGTCTGCGCGGACGGCAAGCAGGTGTATTCCAAAGATGAAACCGGGCGTTTTCCCGACGATGGGGAGATTGTCGGGCTGCTTCGGTAAAATTACTTTGTGCCCGGTGCGGTACTGCTGGGCTTATTTCGATACATCACTGCGCGGTTTGATTTTGTCCATTTTGACCCCCCAAAGGGCCGACGTCCGGTAGTGAATAAAAAAGAGGGTCGCCAGCTTATGCCAGTGCCCCTCTTTTCATTTTTAGCTGCTGGGATTCGAATCCGCGACCCCGGCCTGTATCCCGCTTCGCTGCGCGATCCTAAACATTCCCGTGATACCGGGGTATATTCTGTTAAGATTTTTTGTTAGAGGTTGTCTTTTTTTTCGTGCAACGGGTGAAGTGCTGATCGTGTACATCGTAGATAAAAAAGTTGTTGTTTACTTTTAAATTTCAGTGTGGTTAAAATTGGTTGAGAATTGACAGAGTATTTCTGTTCTCTTTGTCTAATAATATTACTTCATTTAATTAAATGAATAGGGAATTACATGTCAACTTTGCATCTCGACAATCTGCATATTAAACATTTTAAATGCTTCGATAGCTTTGAATTAACAGATATTCAAAGAGTGAACTTAATAGGAGGTAAAAACAATGTAGGAAAAACTTCTTTATTGGAAGCTATAGAGATTGTTGTATCAGCATCGACACCAAGGGAATTAATAATTCAAATCAACAAGATGCTTTACAGACGTCAGGTGACTGGAAACAGGGGAGCCGTTATAGAAATTGATTTTCTACATAGTGAAGGCAACGCTACTGAATTATTGACGAACTCAAGAAGATGCAGGATTTCTTTAGTAGGGAAAAATTCCAAATTAAAGCAACAATCATTGTTTGGAAAACCACATGATTTTTATGAATATGAGGATGATGAAGATATTTCAATGTCAAAATTATTGTTCTCAGTTGACAGCGATGAAGAAATTGTACCGGCAAGCTATTTTTTACGCAGGAAACCTGGATATTTAATAAGGGCATCGAAAAGAGATAATCAGAATTCTCCATCTGTTAACTATATAGAATCAAAAAAATTAGACGATAATGATATAGCAATTTTATATGGCTCTTTAATAGATTTAAACAGAGAGGCATTTATTGATGAATCGTTGTCACTCTTTGATGAGAATATACTTTCTATAAAGCAAAGAGCAATTGATGATGGAATAATAGTCTTAA
Source organism: Candidatus Electrothrix aarhusensis (assembly GCA_004028505.1). Classification (GTDB taxonomy): domain Bacteria; phylum Desulfobacterota; class Desulfobulbia; order Desulfobulbales; family Desulfobulbaceae; genus Electrothrix; species Electrothrix aarhusensis. Next base: position 6,205 of record MTKO01000122.1, on the reverse strand, counting down.
AATTGTTACTTAAAAATCAAACTTCACCAGTTCTTCTTTCCTCATTAGGTGAAGGTGTTAATAGGTATATAGCTATTTTATGCGCAATTTGGGCTAGCAAGGATGGGGTTCTCCTGATTGACGAGATTGAAAATGGAATTCATTATTCAAACTACAAAAAAATATGGAAGCTGATTCATCAGGCTAGCGCAGATGCAAATTGCCAATTATTTATTACTTCTCACTCAAAGGAGTGCATAGAGGCGTTTAGCGAAACTCTATCTGAACCAGAAAATATTGTAAGCGGGATATATTACGAAATGTATAAAAATATTAAGAAGGAAACTATTTCTGTCTCAGCCAGAGATCGTGGTCAACTTCATTATACGTTAACGCATAACGGGAATTTTAGAGGTGAGTAATTTATTAATTGTCGAGAGTTGCAATGATGAATTTTTTATAAATCGTCTTTTACAGGTACTAAATCTTTCATCAGAAATAAAGGTTGGTTCACCTGTTTGTCATATTGATGAGTATCAATGTTTAAATGGTTTATCAGAAACTCTATTGAGTAATAAGCTTAAAGAAATAGAAATAGAAATAGAAAAACGTGGGATTGAAAAAATTGGAATTCTACTCGATGCAGATAAGGACGGTATAGAAAGTAAATTACACCTTCTTAATAATGTATTAAAGAAGATTGATAGCACGATATGTATTGAGAATGTTAATCAATGGGTTTATTCTCATATTTTAGATGTCAGAATATCTTGTCATGTTTTAAATGTTGATGGACATGGTGAATTAGAAACTCTATTACGAAAAATAAAATCAAACAATTCAACATTTGCTGATTGCTTACACTCTTGGAGGGAATGTTTGTCAGAACATGCTGAAGCAATAAGTGATAAGGAATTTGATAAATTTTGGGTTAATATCTATCAACGATATGATACTTGTGCAAAAAAAGAAAAAAAACAAGCTGCGAGGAAGTGTAGTTTTAAAGCGAGTTTACAAAAAGATATATGGGATTTTTCATCTTGTTACTTAGATAGCTTGAAAAGGTTTTTATTGTCCTTTGTATAAAGGTACCCATTCGTCATATGTCGCATAAGAGATGTTGTGTGATATAAAAAAGGCCGCCAGCACATACTCGCGGCCTTTTCCTTTTTCAAAACGTTACTAACTCCCCCCGCTGTCTTAATGCCAAATTATCACTCCTCCCCCGCCACATCATAATAAATCATATACAAAACAGGCATAAGCACCAGAATAACCAAGGTGGTGAACAGAATCCCATACCCCAAAGAAAGAGCCATAGGAACAAGAAATCGGGCCTGTACCGACTCCTCAAAAATCATCGGAGCAAGGCCGAAAAAGGTGGTCAGCGAGGTAAGCATGATGGGCCGAAAACGCCGAGCCGCGCCGTTCAAGGCCGCCTCAAAGGGCGTCATGCCCAGATCCCGATAGCGATTCGCCGTGACCATGAACACTAGGCTGTCGTTGATCACCACCCCGCACAGGGCGATCATCCCGAACAGCGAGATGATGCTCAGATTATATCCCATAATAACATGGCCGAGCAGGGCACTGAGCAGACCAAAGGGTATGGAGATCATCACCATCAGGGACTGGATATAGCTGCGAAAAAGCACCGCCAGCAGGCAGAAAATGGCAATCATGCTAAAACCCAAGCCCGTAAGCAATTCATTCAAGGCCTTGCCTTTTTCCCGCTGCTGACCGGCAAAGGAATAACTCAGTCCGCTGTAGCGGGCAACCAGTTCGGGCAGGAAATCCTTTTTTAGGGCCGCAAGTATCTTGTTTTCATTGGCCTTGCCCGCAACCACATTGGCAGTGACATCCAGGACCCGTCGACCGTCCACCCGCTCAATTTTGGTATAGGCCCGACCCCGAATCACCCTGCAGCCCGGTCCAGGGGCATCTCGCCGCCGTTCGGCGTGCGCAGAAGGAGTTTTTCCAGATGAAGAAGCGAGTTGCGCTCGTCCTCAGGCAGACGGACCACCACCTTGACCTCGTTGCGGCCCCGCTGCTGACGCAAAACTTCTGTGCCGTAAAAGGCATGACGAACCTGTCGCCCCAGATCTCTGGCTGTCAGACCAGCTGACCGTCCTTCAGGCAACATCTTGAAGTCGTACTGGGGCTTGCCCTGGGCAAAACCGTCATTAATATCAGTCACCCCTTCGTAGCGAGAAACCGCCTCAGCCAGATCAGCAGCAGCCAGTTCCAAGGTCGTCGGATCAGGATGGCTTAGCTCAATATTAATGGCAGCAGCCCCGCCCGGTCCGACCAGGAAATCAAAGAACAGCTTTTCTAACCCAGCAATCTCTCCCACTTCTTGACGCCAGGACGTGCTGAAGTCCCGAGTGGTTACGCTTCGTTCATTCTGCGGCACCAGGGTGATGGAAACCTCAGCGGCATTACTCCCTCCCTTGCCAATATCTGTTCGCATTCCGATCATGATCGACTGACCACCGTTCTTCTCCAAGGCCCGCATCCCGCCCAGCTCAACCTGACGAACCACCCGCTTCACCTCATCCATGCTCACACCATAGGGAAGCTCAATTTCGGCATCAATGGAATCAGTCTCGATTCGCGGACGAAAAGAAAAATTAATGTGCCCGCTATCCCAATAGGCATAACCAACAACCAGCACTGCCAAGGCCAAGGCCGCAACCACATAGCGTCCTGACAAACTCAGGCGAAGTAATCCGGTAAAAGGACCGTTAATAAAACGATCCAACAGGCGATCGCAAAAAATCGGAATCTTACCGAGCAACAGCAACAACCTGTTACTCTTCTCCTGCTTGGGATAATTAAGATGAGCTGGCAGGATGTAGAGGCACTCAACGAGGGAGAGCAAAAAGACCGAGATAACCACCTCCGGCAGCACAGAAAAGAAGCGTCCTGTGGACCCTGAAACAAAGAGCAGCGGCAGAAAGGCAATAATATTCGTGGCCACAGCAATCAGAACCGGAGCAGACATGTCGATCACCCCAGTGACCGAAGCTCGGTACGGGACCAAGCCTTCCTCTCGTTTATGGTAGATATTTTCACCCACGACAACCGCATCATCCACCACAATGCCCAAGGTGATGATAAAGGCGAACATGGAGATCATATTGATACTGCCGCCGACAAAATAGAGGATAAGGATGGAGCCGATAATAGAGATGGGAATCCCCATAGACACCCAGAAAGCCAGCCTGGGTTCCAGGAAAAGCCCCAAGGTGACGAGGACAAGGAGCAAGCCGAGAGCACCGTTGCGTAAAAGAAGATCCAGCCGATCCTTGTACATCTCAGATCTGTCCCGAGAGGCGGTGAGCTGGACCCCAGTAGGCAGAGTCGGAGCCAGTTCATCCATGTAGGCATGCACAGCCTCGGAGATCTCGATGGGCGTCTGATCGCCGGTGCGATAGACGGAGAGCGTAACGGCCCGCTTACCGTTATACCAGGCCTCGCGATCAGTTTCGGCAAAGCCTCCCGAATGGTTGCAATGCTGCTCAGGGAAAGTTCAGTGCCGTCCTGTTGGCTGATCACCTTCAAATTGCTGAATTCAAGGGCTGTTTCCCGCCGCTCACTGGTACGCAACAGGATTTCGCCGCCTTGGGTTTTAATTCCGCCTGCCGGGATATCCACAGCTGCCTTACGCACTGTGTCTGCCACTTCCTCTAAGGTCAAGTTATGGGCACGCAGGACATGCTGCGGCACTTCAATGGCCAGCTCTGGAGCACGGGTCCCGCCCAGTTCCACCTGATTGATCTGCGGCAACCTGATTAAGTCTTCGCGTACCGTTTCAGCCAATCCGAACAGACTGTATTCGTCGAGATCACCGTACAGGGCCAAACGGAGAACTTCGCGCCGTCTGCTCACCAAACTGACCATCGGGCGCTCCACATCATCAGGAAATGAGGTGATCCGATCAATCCCGTTTTTGATCTCCTGGAGAGACTTATCTGGATTAACCCCGGAGAGCAGCTCAACCCGTACTGAAGCCGATCCTTCATTGGCTGTGGAGGTCACCCGTTCGATATTCTCCAGACTGCGGATCTCCTCTTCCATCGCGAGGATAATCCCCTGCTCCACCTCTTCCGGACTGGCTCCGGGGTAGCTCATGGAAATATTGACGATGTCTAGGTCGTAGCTGGGAAAAACCTCCTTGGTAATCCTATTGGCGGCAATCAGCCCGCCGATAACAAGGAGGAACATGAGCAGGTTGGCGGCAACATGGTTGCCTGCCATCCAGGCGATGAGGCCGGAGGGAGAGGAGGAAGTTGTATGCATCATACCGGGCAGCAAAAATTAATATTCGGGAGGGTCAGTCTGTTTTCTGTATCAAATCAAGCATAGAAAGAAAATTCTTCGGCTCATACACAGGCAATGAGGCATTTTTAAAATCCTTGATATTTCTCGCGACAATATGCTGCACACCAGCATGGACAGCTGCTTCATGAAGGACAGCATCCTCAAAATCACTGAACTTGGCTGCAAAGGCATTTTCAAGCACCAACCTATTGACCGGGGCGATAACGAATAAAGCAAGCAACGATTCGATATGACGGGCTGCAGCCTGCGGGCCAAGCATTTTTGTGGAGAGATAATGGATGGTGGTTATTGTGGTTGCACAGGCAAAGCCTATGATCTCAGATCGTTCCACTTTTGCCAGCAGGTTCGCCGCATCTGTGGAAAACGGCTCTCTGGCCAGCAGTACATCCAGAATAACATTGGTGTCAAAGAGGACGTTCACAGGTATTTCTCTTCCAGGTATTTTGTATACTCCTCCTCACCGGAGCTGCTTCCTTTCAAAGCACCCTTGAGGGATCGGACTGTGGGTGGTAGAGCCTGTTCCTTTTCCTGATTCTCATTTTGTATTGTCTGGAAAAAATCCGCTACAATACGAGAAACAGACTTGCCTGTTTTTGCCGAGTATTCTTTGGCTGAAGCGATGAGACTTTCATCCATTCGCAGGGTTAATTTGGTATTCATAGCAGCTCCTTTTGAGAGACGTATTGCGTTTATCATTTTATACGTCACTCAAAAGAAAAAGTCAACTTTTCATCAATACCTTCGCCAACACTCCCAAAAAAACTTCACAAACATCTTCCCCGCAGAATCCCTTGCAGCCAGCCCTTACAAAAAAATATCTCTGTACCCCTTGACTTTTGCACTATTGTTTTTATTGTTTCCTGCGGTTGTTTTTCATCGCTGTAAACTCTGTGAAAACAGAGAGATATTCCCGGCCCTGGTCGGACGAACGCAGGCGGCCTTATTGTCCCTACCCTGCGTCCTGCCCTGTCTCCACCTGCCCCGATCCTCCCTGTTTTCAACGTGTTCCAGCGAAAATGTATCCTTGTTCGTTTATCGTTTTTTTTCAATTCAGTACATGGAGTTGCGCACATGATTAAAGTTGAACACCTCACCAGAAAGTATGGGGATTTTACAGCGGTCGATGATGTCTCGTTTGCAATCGGTCAAGGCGAAATAGTGGGCCTGCTGGGTCATAACGGTGCCGGCAAGACCACTATAATGAAGATGATGACCGGGTATCTTGAGCCGACTGAGGGAAATATCACTGTCGACGAACTGGACATCGGCAAACATCGCCGTAAGATTCAGAAAAAGATTGGTTATCTTCCTGAAAACTGCCCGGTCTATCCCGAGATGACCGTGTTGGAGTACCTGGAGTACAGCGCGGCCCTGCACGGGGTTGCCAAGCAGGATCGACCGGCTCTCATTAGAGAGGCGGTGGCACGAACAGCCTTAGAAGCAAAGGCGACCAAACAGCTTTCCACCCTCTCCCGAGGCTACCGGCAACGAACTGGTGTGGCTCAGGCCATTCTTCATCAACCGGATATTCTGATTCTGGATGAGCCAACCAACGGACTCGATCCCACCCAGATTCAGCATATGCGGACGCTGATAGCGGAGCTGGCCAAGACCACCACAATTATTGTATCCACCCATATCCTCCAGGAGGTGCAGGCGATCTGTGACCGGGTGATCATCATCAAGGACGGCGCGATGGCCCTGGATGCCCAAGTAGATGGCTTGCAGCAGAGCTCAAAACTTCTCATCAGTACCGATGCTGAGACGAATTCTGCTCTGGAGTTATTTCAGTCTTTCTCCCAGGTGACTTCCGCAGCAGAAGGCAGGTCCCAGCAGTTTGAGCTGAAACTGCATGCGGATGCAGACAGTAAGGCAACAGCAG
>MTKO01000043.1:7500-18448 GCA_004028505.1 Candidatus Electrothrix aarhusensis | reverse complement strand
CCATTAGTACAAATTTCAAAGAAAAGTTATTTTTTGAAATTCAATATTTCAGAATATTTTATTTTTTCAACAGAAGTAAGTTGTTGTTTTTAGTCCTCTCTAGGCTAACCCACTGAAACAAAAGAAATAGTTGTAATGCCTTGTTTTTTCAAATGATTTAATTCATAGAATATGATGTCAACCCGCTCAATGTGAGTTATTAGTTACAAACTAACACAAATAAACACATAAAATCAAGTAAATTTAATATATTAGTAACAATTCACATTCTCGGAAACTTTCATTTTCCTTGCTAGAGTAATAAAAAAGATAGTCGACCTTTCTAAAAAAAATTGATTGGCTATAGAAAATGTGCTCATACTGGCATCACAAGCCGGGAGCGCAGCTCCAATCAATAATTAATAATAGGAACTATTACACTAACCCCCAAAGGAAACTTGAACGGAATGAACAAAGGAGGATACAATAAGAAAAATAGCTATTTTCATATAAACATTCCAAGATAAGGAGGAATGCAATGAAAGATATACAATACAGTCGACTAGCCGCTATCTTTTTCCTGATTGCTTTGATAATCACTTACAGCGCCCTGCTGACAATAGCTGGAGAACCTCGCATCATGGCTTTTTTGTTCAGCCCTCCCTGGGCTACGGAGCAACAGATTATGAAAAATTTTCTAGCCAGGAAGAATACGATCAATGGCTGCAAACCATGGCTGATACCGGAGCAAAGATGCTCTTTTATCAATGGGTGACTCATTATGAAAAGACACCAACATGGTTCATGGAGGCATATGGTGGCGGTCCAGAGGCGGACTTTGCTTTTTACAACCCTGCCCCTGTCACCATCAACGGCATTCCAACCCAAGGTTGGGTTACCCCGACCGAATGGCCAGGATCGCCCAAGAAAAGCGGCAAGGAGCCGGTTGACTACCTACTTGATGCAGCGCAAAAGGCCGGAATCAAGGTCTGGCTAGGCCTGTATCTCAATGAAGGAGAGAGCTCACCCTATAACTGGTGGAATGCGATCACAGATTCGAATTTGACCACGGAAGACAGGGCTGCCATAGACCACCATGTGGAGCGCTCCATTGCTGTGGTGAACGATCTTGCAGCGCAATACGGCGATCACCCGGCCCTTGGAGGCTTATACTACTCTATCGAAATTGCCAATAATGCATTTATTCCCCAGGATAATTACTCGTACCTCGCTTCAATACTGGACCAGGTTGCCAAGGCCGTTCACACGGCCCTGCCCGGCAAGCAGTTGGCTATCTGTCCTTTTTTCAACACCACACTCTCAACGGCAGAAGAATTCGGCACCATGCTGGAGTATGCATTACAACACAGCGAACTGGATATCCTCATGCTGCAAGACGGCGTTGGCGTTGAGCCCCACACCCTGACACCGATAAACGATCAAGTGACAAAATATTTTGTTGCAGCCCGCAATGCTGCCGATGCAGCAGGTAAGCCGTTTTGGGGCAATGCGGAGCTGTTCACAAACCTGGGCACCAGGGAGACCCCACAGCTTATTTCCTCCACCATGGATAAAATCCGCCTGCAACTGGAGACAATTGCGCCCCATGTTGACAAGATTATCAGCTTTGATTTCCACTTTATGGATCCCAATGATGCCTACACCTTTTATCCCCTGCTAGGCAACGGCACAGCTGCTGCGGACAGCACAATGCGACAGAATTTATATGACGGCTATACACCTACTGGCAGGAATGGAAAAAACAGCAGAGGCGGGCAACCCTGCCAGCTATTTTCAGTTTGCTGCTGAACGAGGAAACACCGGAGTGAACGTAGAAATATCACCAGTTAAGGCGGCGTACAAAAAGATGTGGCAAGCAGAAGCAAATGAAGATATAACAGGATAACATTCGTGTCCTCTTAAAAAATCATCAACCATGTTGAGGGAATACCATGCTTCGTCAACCCGCAGTTGCTGACAGATTCTACGACGGTGATTCGACCAAGCTCCATCAAGCTCTCAAGGGCCTCATACCTGAAGGATTGGATAAGGTTGTGGCAAAGGCAGTTCTCTCACCTCATGCCGGGTATGTCTATTCAGGTGGGGTGGCTGGGGAGACCTTTTCTCGGATCAATATACCCGAGACTGTGATTCTTCTCGGCCCCAATCATCACGGTCAATATCACGACCAAAGAATGCCTCTTGCTGTGGGGACCCAGGACTGGGACATGCCTTTGGGGCGAGTGCCGCTGGCAAAGGATCTCGCTCAAGACCTGCTCAGCTCTTCTGCCCTCTTCACAGCTGATGACACACCACATATCTATGAACATTCACTGGAGGTACAGGTTCCCTTTCTCCAGTATTTTCAAAAGAACCTACAGATCCTGCCGGTGGTGGTTTCCCCTCTTTCTTTACAACAATGCCATCAGGCTGCTACCGAACTTGCCCAGGCTATCCAGCACTCCAACCGCCCTACCCTGCTGGTCGCCAGTACGGATATGACCCATTACCTCTCCCGCAACCAGGCCTCAAAACAGGACCATCTTGCCCTGAAGCATATTCTGGATCTTGATGCAGCCGGGCTCTATGATACAGTGTTTTCTCGCCACATCTCCATGTGCGGCATCATTCCCACCACCATTACCTTGCTGGCAGCGGCGGAGCTGGGGGCTGAACAGGCCGAGCTCATTCGCTATACCGATTCCGGAGAGGTCAGCGGCGATACTGACAAGGTTGTCGGCTATGCCGGAGTGATTATTCGCTGAAAAACTGCGCACAGGCTTGTCAGGTTATCAGGAATAATTCCCTTGGGCCAACACCTCCCTCGGCCTAGACCCGTCTGAAGGACCGACCACCCCGTCTCGCTCCATCATTTCGATCATCCGGGCCGCCCGATTGTAGCCCACCCGTAGCCGTCGCTGGACCATGGAAATAGAGGCCTGACCGGTCTCAGTCACCACAGCCACGGCCTCATCATATTTCTCGTCATATTCTTTCTCTCCGTCATTACCGCCTGCCGCGTCCTCCTCCACCATCTGAAGCACTGTTTCGTCATACTCCGCAGCACCCTGTTGCTTGAGAAAGGCAATAATTCTTTCTGTTTCCTCCTCGGAGATAAAGGCCCCGTGGATGCGTTTCAGCTTGGCAGCCCCTGGCGGCAGGAAAAGCATATCACCGTTACCCAGAAGATGCTCAGCCCCGGAACCATCCAAGATAGTTCTGGAATCGACCTTAGACGAGACCTTGAAGGAAATCCTGGTGGGGAAATTGGCCTTAATCAGACCGGTGAGCACATCCACAGAAGGCCGCTGCGTCGCCAAAATAATGTGCATACCAGCGGCCCGGGCCATCTGCGCCAGGCGAGCAATGGAGGTCTCCACATCCTTGGAAGCCACCATCATTAGGTCAGCCAGCTCATCGACAATAATGACGATATAAGGCAGTTTTTCCTCTGCAACTTCGTTATAGGAGGTAAAAGACTTCACCCGGAGCGCCTCCAGCAGTTTATAGCGCCGTTCCATCTCACGCACGGCCCAGATCAGGGCACGGCTGGCCATTTTCGGTTCGACCACCACAGGATGAAGAAGATGGGGAATCCCCTCATAGACAGATAACTCAATCCGTTTCGGATCAATCATCAACAGGCGAACCATGTCTGGGGTCGCTTTATAGAGAATGGAACAGATAAAAGCATTAATAGCCACAGATTTACCTGCACCAGTGGCCCCGGCAATGAGCAGGTGAGGCATCTTGACCAAATCTGCCACAGCAGGCTTACCGATTGAATCAACCCCCAGAGCAACCGTCAGAAAGGAGGCGGAACGACGGTAGGCATTACTCAGCAGGATATCGCGAAAGAACACTATCTTTCGTTCCGGATTAGGAATTTCAATGCCGATGGCCGCCTTGCCAGGAATTGACCCCACAACCCTGACTCGATCCACTTTGAGAACCATAGCCACATCATCGGCAAGACTGACAACCTTGTTAATTTTCACGCCAGCAGCCGGGGCAAACTCATAGGTGGTGACCACCGGTCCAGGAGAAACCCCGACGACCTCTCCCTTCACAGAAAAATCCAGCAGCTTGGCAACCAATTTTTCACTGACATTATAATAATGCTGGCGATCAACCTCCAAATCTCCCTGAGTATTCTTCTCTAGGAGGGAGACGGGCGGTAGCTGAAATTTTCCTGCTTTTACAGTAGGCGATTTCACAGAAACTCTGTTATTCTCTGTTTCCATCCCCTTCTCTCTCTTGACAGGTTGATGAACTGCTGGCAAGCTACCACGGGAGGTCTCCAGCTTTTTTTCTACAGCACTGAATACTTTCTTTGCTGATTGCAGCACAGGCAAAGCAGCCACAGGGCGATTGATCGTCAGTGAAGCAGGTCGTTCCTTCAGCCGTTTCTGGCGCTCTGTTTTCCAAGTGATAATCTTCTCCTCTGTCCACTCCTTGCCAACATATATCTTCTCTATAACTAACGGGGTTTGTTCCAAAAACCAGAGGACCGAGGCCAGAGGAGAAAAACGGATTGAGGCCATAAGAGAAAAAATTAAGACCAAAACCAGGATCAGGACAGATCCAACAACTCCCAAGGCACCTTCCAGACCGTTTCGCAGCAGATCCCCCAGATATCCACCAGGAAGAATGAACTCGGGCGGAAAAAAAATCTGCTCAGCCCCAGCCAATAATCCAGAAGCTGCAAGCAGAGTACCGGTTCCACCGGCAAGGATCATGGGGAGACGATCAAGGGTTGTTGAAACGGTGAACACCGCCGCTACCACATAGAAAAGAAGGAGAACAGGAAAAAATGAGATAACGCCGACAAAGGAGAAGAGGTAAAAGGCCGTATAAAAACCCACATCGCCGCACCAATTCCCTCCAGCAGTGGGTAATGTCGGTTGCGGCGTAAAGATAGGCCAGACATAACTGACAAGGCTGAGAAGAAGAAAGATACCGAGAAAACAGCAGATAATTGCTACTGATTCTTTATACAGTTCTGTTCCCTGTTTGTATACCTTAAGCATAAGAGTGTTTGAAAATCCAAGAAAAAGCAGAGAAACAGGAGGAAGTTTCCTCTCTTCTCCTTTCTCTTTATCAATAGGCCTTCTTGATCGGCCCGATGGGCTTCTTTATTCGAGAGAATCTGCGAGACGCAACAGAGCATTCACAGAAGCAACAGCAACCGGCGTGCCTCCTTTCCTACCTAATGAAGTAATAAAAGGATACGACTTGCTCGCCAAGATAGCCTTGGACTCCACAGCATTGACAAAGCCGACCGGTACGCCGATAACCAGATCAGGGACGAACACACCCTGTTCGATCAGCTCCATAGCCTTGAGCAAGGCTGTAGGTGCATTGCCCACTGCCACAATCCCGATATTATCGTTGACTGCCCGCTCAACAGCAGCCTCGGAACGAGTCAAGTTACCGGAAACCGCTCTGTCCACGGTTTTCGCTTCAGCAACCCGGCAAATAACCTCACCACCGAATTTTTTCAGCAAGGCCTTGGAGATACCACTGGCTGCCATATTCACATCAACCAGAATATTTTTACCGCTCTGGATTGCGGCCACACCGGCCTTGATTGCCCCGGACTGAAAACGCATATTCTCAGCAAAAGAAAAATCACCAGTGGCATGGATGCAGCGCCGCACCACAGCAAATTGCTCCGCTGTAAAATCAGTAGAACCTATCTCGGACTCGATAATACGGAAGCTCTCAGCCTCAATCTCCAACGGCCCTATTCTTTGTATTTCCGGCAAATTCATATAATAATACGTCTAAGTTATGACTATCTGGAAGGATTCTTATCTGAGGCCTACTTTAAAAATCAGTTTTGATAGCTCAATCCTCTGCAACATCCTCTGCTTCAAGGCAGGCCATCTCCTTCTTATAACAGGCGGGGCAGACTCCATGACTGAACATCGCTTGGGAATGCTCGGAGATATACTCTTCTACCTGCTGCCAATACCCTTCATCATTTCGGATTTGCTTACAATAGGAGCAGATGGGCAAAATTCCGGTCAACGTTTTTATCTCCTCCAGCGCCTCTTCTAACTCTTTTTCCCGTTTCCGCAGTGTAATATGGGTATTAATACGGGCAAGAACCTCTACCTGCTGAAAAGGTTTGGTAATATAATCAACAGCTCCAGCTGCAAAACCAGTCACCTTATCTCCCACACTGTCCAGCGCGGTCATAAAAATAATCGGTAGAGCAGCCAAATTTTTATCAGCCTTGATCCTCCTGCATATCTCAAAACCATTCATCCCCGGCATCATCACATCCAGTAAAACAAGATCCGGTTGAATCTTAGGCAGGATATCCAATGCCCGCTGGCCGCTATCTACCATATATACCCGGTAATCATGCTCCTGTAAAAAGGAAAGAAGCACCTTGAGGTTGGCAGGTTGATCATCGACTACAAGTATTGCGTCTTGTTCGGATTGCATAACTCCCTACTCCGGTTCGCCGCGATAAAATTCAATAGCCCTGTAAACTGAAATTCATCAAAATATTTCCTCAGATGGCCACAAAAAACGAAATATCTTCCCGAATCCATTTCGCATATCTCTTTTATTTTTTTACTGATCCCGTTAATATCACCTATTTCGACAAGGGTAACCAGCTCATCCAGCACCTTCGACAAAGGCATGATACAGTCGTCCACGATTGCCGGTTCCTTTTTTCCGTCGTATGTCAATCTAATGGGCAAATGTACTGCCATAATTTCAAAAAGTTTTCTCGCAGAATAGGGCTTTCCAACAACATCACTGAAACCGTGATCCAAACATTGCTGTCGTAGCCCCCTTTCTTCTGTCACCAAGGCTGAGAGCGCAATTATCGGAATATGAGCTAAATTCTTATGCTGCTTTATTTGGAGCCCTGTAAGTAAAACTTCTTTTGCAGGTATCGGCAGATCCATCAGGAGAATATCGGGCTGCACAGCCCGACAACTCTCTACAATCTTTTCGCCATCCTTGACCTCATGCACAACAAAACCGACAGCTTGGAGAATATCCCGCAACACTGCCCGGTTGGATGGTGTTTCATCGATTACCAAAACCTGCTGTTTTCTCCCGGATTCTTCTAAAGAAGTATAGCTGGTCACTATCTGCTGACGTGGGTCTGAATTGCTGAGAGTTGCATTGTGCAAGACTGGGACTTCTAAGGTAAAGAAAAAGCGACTCCCCGGTCCCTCACAGCCTGTAGGTTTTTTCTCCCGTGGACTGATGAGTTGCAGATCTCCTCCCCCCATAAGATGCACCAACTGAGAGCTTATGGACAGCCCCAGCCCGGTTCCCTCACTGTGGTGTAATCGTTCACCGACCTGTCGAAACGGCTCAAAGATTATTTTCTGATCTTCCAACGCAATTCCTGAACCGCTATCCTCCACCTCGAAGGTTAACAGAACCTTATCATTTCCAGTGCTCTCACCTCGAACCAGAAGCCTGCAATACCCGCATTCGGTAAATTTCACCGCATTGGAAAGCAAATTGAGGAGCACCTGACGGAGCCGCAACCCGTCCACCAAGATGGAGGTCGGAACCTCTCCCACAACAGCATAGCGGAAATCAAGCCCTTTTTCCTTGGTACGAAGTTCTATAATATCTTTTATATCATGGAGAAAGGAAAGAGGATGTACCTCTGCTTCCACGACCTCAAGCTTTCCAGATTCTATCTTAGAAATATTCAGGATATCATTGATCAGCAGTAAGAGATGTTCACCGGCCCTATGGATGGTTTTGATGCCACTTTGTTGCTTATCCGTAAGGGTGCCATCTCTCAATAGGATCTGGGTATAACCGAGAATAGCGTTCAAGGGCGTCCGCAGTTCATGGGTTATATTGGAAAGAAAGGCGGATTTAGCCCGGCTGGCTGCTTCAGCCTTCTCCGCTGCCTCATAGCGTTCGGTAATATCACGTCCAACCCCCAAAACACCAGCCACCATGCCGTTTTCATATAATAAGGGTGTCCTGATGGTTTCAAGCAACACCTTTGCATTGTCAATCGCAAAAGTTGCCCACTCCTCATGAGCCACTGCCATACCGGCGATAATAGCCTGTTGGTCGCGCTCATGAAATCGCTTGGCTTGCTCTTTTTCTATAAAATCATAATCTGTTTTTCCCACGATTTCCGACTCCATTATCCCGAGAAACTGTTCAACACGAGGATTGCAAGCAAGATAGACGCCTTCGATATCTTTCAACCAGAGCAGATCCGGGATAGTTTCAATAATCAACCGGTTCAGTTGCTGCATATAATGCAGCTGGCTTTCAGCTGCTTTTTTTTCTGTAATATCAATCCAGGTCGAACGAGTATGGATAATCCGTCCTTCGTTGTCCCGAACAGCGGAGACATTGAGCAGCACATCAATTATCGTGCCGTCACACCTTCTCAGCTGGAGCTCCTCATTATTCACAGCTCCCTTGTCCAAAAACCAGCTAAAGACCTGATTAAATGCTTCATGACAATCAGGATGATAAAAATCCGTTATCTTCCTGTTAATAATCTCCTCCCTTGTATAGCCAAGGGTATCTGCAAAGGTCTGGTTACAGTTCAACACCCGACGTGTCCGGGCATCAACGGAACCGAGCATATTCGGGGAATGATGATACAAATCTCTGTACGCCTCTCTACTTTCAACAAGCTGTTGTTTGAGCTGCCAGCGATCCAGATTGAACTGAATCAGGCGCTTAAGGAGAATATCCGTGAGCTCAGATTTAGGCAGACAGTCATCTGCCCCTTTCCTGATAACATTGAGAATCGTCTGTTCATCATCTAAAGAAGTCAGGACAATAACTGGACAGGATGCGTTTAAGGAGGACAACTGATCAAGAGTCTCACTAATCGTACTATCCCGAAGCGAAAGATCAATAAACAGCAGGTCAAACGAATCCGCCCTCAGGGCGACCAATCCGCTCTCTAAAGTCCGATGATGCACAACTCGGGCATCTCTATAAGCAGTTAGCTCAAGATTGGCCTGGAATAGATCTGCATGATCAGGATTATCCTCAATCAGGAGTATGCTCAGCTCCTTTTCAGGCATCACTCCGACCCGTATCCTGCACCAGATGATGCTGATTCAGTTCCCAATACTGCAGGATTTCGCTGATGACCTCTCCGTACCGGTCCGCCTCCATCGGCTTGACAATATAACTGTTGGCATAATTCTTCAGAGCCCGCTTAATGTCTTTTCCCGAGTTGGAGGTAGAAAAAATGACTACCGGAATTCCGGCCAGTCGATCACTGCCTTTGATTCGGGCCAGGATCTCAAGCCCGTCATACTTGGGCAATTTCAGATCCAGCAGCACCAACCAAGGGAGACGCTGTTGCGGAGAGGCTTCTACCTGTTCCAAGTAGGTCATAGCCTCGGCCCCATCATGGAGGCGATTGACTCGAATTCTTTGACTGTAGTCAGTAATATGAAACTCGGTAAGTTCAGCATGATCATCGCTATCCTCAACCAGCAGAAGCTGCTCACTTCTCCCTGACTCCTTCACGGCATTTTTCATGTTACATTATTCATGTTATCGGGTTGGTGTTTTGGAAAGGTGAGGCGAAAAACAGTACCTGCTCCCTCAGTCTGCGGCTCTACCTGAATATCGCCCCCATGAAATTTCATGATCTTTTTGACCACAGCCAACCCGACGCCGGTTCCTTCGGCATTTGCATCAAGCGATAAAAAAGCCCAAAAATCTTTTCATGGTACTCTAAGGGAATTCCAGGGCCATTATCTTTGCAGAAAATATACCACCAATCTTCATCTCCAGCGGCATGGATTTCAAGCATCCCCCCCTCCTCATTATGCGCATACTTCAAGGTATTAGAAAGAATATTTTCAAAAACTTGGAGGGTTCTACTTTCATTTGCATAGATAACAGGAAGATCTGATGCGATCAACAGAGAGAACCCCGAACTCCTCAACCGTATGGTCTGGCTCTCGGCAAAGTTACTGAGCAGCTTATTCAAATCAAGCAGTTTTTTCGCCATATCCATCCTGCCCACTCGACTGAGTTCCAGCAAATCTCTGATCAGTTGGCTCATCCGTTCATTGGCACTGGCCACCCTGTCCAATTTGGCCACAGCCTGCTCGTATTTTCCCTGACTAGCAAGCTTACGAATAATACCTATAAAGCCCATGCTGGTCACAATAGGCGATTTTAAATCATGGGAGACAGTATACACAAATTGCTCCAGTTCTTCATTGGAACGTTTAAGCTCCTTTCTGCTCTCCTCAAGAGCAATATTTCTCTGCTTAAAGCTGCCAGCTGCAATGGTTAGTTCCCCTAATTCATCCCTGAGCACATATTCCGGAATCTCCGCCTCTGAAGAGCCTGAAGCAAGCCTTCTGAACGTTTGAGTCAAGCGATTGAGAGGAACAGTAATACTTCGGCTGATAAAAAAAGAAAAAAAGCCTATAAAAAGAAGTAAACTTATTGCTGAAAACAACAAAAAATGAAAAATTGTCGTGATATTTTCAAGCATCCGCTCTTGAATATACTCAGACCTCCCTGCTATCATCGACGAGAGTCGTTTGGCCTGGTAGATTGTTTCGTACACTTGGGCTGACATCACCACATTCACCAGATAAAGGTAACCCCGCGTCCGCTGGACTGCCTCAAGAAAGCTGCTCTCATAACAGGTAAGCACAGAGGCAATCTCTGCCAGTCGCCTCTGATTCCCTTGAGGCTGCTTCGACAATATATCAATCACCTCTCTGGTCTCCTGGATCCTCTCTGTGGCTGCATGAACAAAACTACCATCCAGCGAATCGAAATAACGATAGGCGTTTTTTTCAATCTGCAAAAGAAAATTCAACATCCTGTAATACTGCAAGGTTCTATCAATATCATTTCCCTGCAAAGCTGCAATTCGCTCCTCTATAAGCAGTTGAGCTTTTGTCGCATGCTTGCGGAACTCTCTCCTCACCAGACGTTGTTGCAACTTACGTTGCGTCCGCAC
>MTKO01000043.1:0-2500 GCA_004028505.1 Candidatus Electrothrix aarhusensis | reverse complement strand
GGCATCCGCCGTCAGCCCTTAGTAGCTTAACCATAAGTCTTTTCAAACTTAGTTATACTTCTAAACGCTTTTGTACTTCAGTGACCCTCAAGACACAGAACCTTTCGGCCTGCATCGAATCACCGTTATACAGTTTATATACCCTGCTATTCAATTGTCAAAGAACAAACCTTCACTACTGAAGGTCAGAAAGTTTATAAAAATAAAATATTTTATAAACTTTACAACTCTCAGTATATAACATAAACTTGTTAAACTGAAAAAAATCCCGTTATCATCAAACCACCGTATAAATGGTGGAGGTGAACGGGTTCGAACCGATGGCCTCCTGCGTGCAAGGCAGGCGCTCTCCCAGCTGAGCTACACCCCCAAACCGTATCATACTGATGTGCAAGGCAGGCAGTCCCCGCTGAGTCTACACCCCATATCTATCGGGCGATGCCAGACAGGTAATTCCCGCTAATCCACACCCATACTCGTTCAGTATGAAACCTGAATTCGTGGTGGGCCTGGGGGGACTTGAACCTCCGACCTCACGCTTATCAGGCGTGCGCTCTAACCAGCTGAGCTACAGGCCCATTGAGCTTAATGTTCAACGTGCTGCACAGAATGCAGCACATCGACAAAGGTTTTGATCGCTCAAAACCGAACAGTAATAAAGATGGGGTTGATCCGTATTCAGACTAAGTCTGAACTTTCCTTAAAAAGGAGGTGATCCAGCCCCAGGTTCCCCTAGGGCTACCTTGTTACGACTTCACCCCAGTTACCAGCCATACCTTGGCAGCCTGCTTCCCGAAGGTTAGCTCAACCGCTTCTGGTACAACCAACTCCCGTGGTGTGACGGGCGGTGTGTACAAGGCCCGGGAACGTATTCACCGCGGCATGCTGATCCACGATTACTAGCGATTCCAACTTCATGGAGTCGAGTTGCAGACTCCAATCCGGACTGAGACCGGCTTTTAGGGATTTGCGCCTTCTCGCGAAGTGGCAGCCCGTTGTACCGGCCATTGTAGGACGTGTGTAGCCCTGGTCATAAAGGCCATGAGGACTTGACGTCATCCCCGCCTTCCTCCGGTTTGACACCGGCAGTCCCATTAGAGTGCCCAACTTAATGCTGGCAACTAATGGCGAGGGTTGCGCTCGTTGCGGGACTTAACCCAACATCTCACGACACGAGCTGACGACAGCCATGCAGCACCTGTCACCAAATTCTCTCAAAGAGAGCACTCTCCTGTTTCCAGGAGATCTTCGGGATGTCAAGACCAGGTAAGGTTCTTCGCGTTGCATCGAATTAAACCACATACTCCACCGCTTGTGCGGGCCCCCGTCAATTCCTTTGAGTTTTAATCTTGCGACCGTACTCCCCAGGCGGTCAACTTAATGCGTTAGCTGCGACACAGAGGGGATCAACACCCCCTGCACCTAGTTGACATCGTTTACGGCGTGGACTACCAGGGTATCTAATCCTGTTTGCTCCCCACGCTTTCGCGCCTCAGCGTCAGTATTCAGCCAGAAAGTCGCCTTCGCCACCGGTATTCCTCCCGATATCTACGAATTTCACCTCTACACCGGGAATTCCACTTTCCCCTCTGATACTCAAGCCAAGCAGTTTCAAATGCACTTCCACGGTTAAGCCGTGGGCTTTCACATCTGACTTGCCAAGCCGCCTACGCGCCCTTTACGCCCAGTGATTCCGAACAACGCTTGCACCCTCCGTATTACCGCGGCTGCTGGCACGGAGTTAGCCGGTGCTTCCTTTGAAGGTACCGTCAAACTTACAAGGTATTAGCCTATAAACATTTCTTCCCTTCTGACAGGGTTTTACGACCCGAAAGCCTTCCTCACCCACGCGGCGTCGCTGCGTCAGGGTTTCCCCCATTGCGCAATATTCCTCACTGCTGCCTCCCGTAGGAGTCTGGCCCGTGTTTCAGTGCCAGTGTGACGGATCATCCTCTCAGACCCGTTAACCATCGTAGTCTTGGTAGGCCATTACCCCACCAACAAACTAATGGTACGCAGACCCCTCCATGCGCGACAGCTTATAAATAGAGGCCGCCTTTCTTGATTACCCTTAAAAGTAATCAACGTATCCGGTATTAATCCCCCTTTCGGAGGGCTATCCCAATCGCTTGGACAGGTTATCTACGCGTTACTCACCCGTGCGCCACTTTACTCATTTCCGAAGAAACTTTCTCGTTCGACTTGCATGTGTTAAGCACGCCGCCAGCGTTCGTTCTGAGCCAGGATCAAACTCTCCAGTTATATATCCTGACCAATCACTCAAAATTAAAACTTAAAAAATCAAGGATTGGACTTCTACAGTGTTGCCGTCGTGACTTTCGCCCGACGAGCTTGTATCGGCCCACCTTATTACTGTTAAGTTTTCAAAGATCAATTCAGCGCTCCGTCTCCGTTGCGCCCCGCTCAAGTGTTGCTGCGGTGACCGCTATTATAACTCACTTTGTTTTCAAAGTCAAGCTTTATTTCCTCTCCGCCGTTG
>MTKO01000121.1 GCA_004028505.1 Candidatus Electrothrix aarhusensis | reverse complement strand
TTCCGCTAGTGTTACTTATAGGTTTGGTCTCGGCCGCGCCGGGGGGAACGCTTTTGAGTTTCTCGCTATTCAACCATTCTCTTCTCTTGCAGTTATCAACGAGATCGAAAAGCTTTTGCATTTTATTTTGATCTTCGGCCAATCGGCACATATACAGAATGTAAGTTGGATCAGTGAGGTTTATCCCGCATGGAATGGAACGAAAAACACCACGTTTTTCTGAAATTAAGTTGTTTGCTGCCAAAGCAGCTAAAGGACGACTGAACTTATTATAAAAATCCTCTTCGAATTTGAGATGTATAGAATCATCTGTAGAGAGCTTTTGATATATTTCTTTCGATAATGCTGGCACATCTTCATGTAGATAACTGATTGGATCTTCAAACTGCCTTAATCGATGTTCTATTTTATCTGAGTCAATTTCAGCCTGTAGTTGAATAAAAGCCGCTGTTCCTGGAAAATTGGCACCAGCAATTCTGACTATTGCGGGAAACCAGTCTATTTTATGCTTCATGACAATTCTGTTCTGTTGAGTTTTTTACTTAATGATTGTTGCTTGTCCCAACGGTAGGGCAGCCACGCAGGCTGCCCCAACATCAACCGTTATCACCCCTCAGCCTTCTCCCCAAACGCCTTCAGCTCCTTCTTAAACACCCAATCCTTCATCACAGTCAACAAAGCCGGAAGAATCCAAAGGGTAGCCATGCCCGAATAGAGCATAATAGTCGCCAAGAAAACACCCACGGTTTGATAGGGAACCAGCGGTGCCAGCAGCAGCGGAGTAAAGCCGATGGCGATAACAATGATGTTGCGCAGGATCGCCCGCGCAGGGTCATCAAACATATCCCGGATCGCTTCGCCCCAATCCCCGGTCTTGGCCATAGTCATCCTGGTCCGCTGGAGGAAATGGATGGCAAAATCCACAGCCAGTCCCAAAGCCAGCGAGGAAAGCACGGCCACCGGCATGTCGTAATCCTTGCCGATCAGGCCGATAAATCCGTAGATAAAACCGATGGTGAAGGTCAGCGGCACCATTGCCAGCAAGCCCCAGGTCGGTGAGCGGAACAGAAAGGTCATCATAAGGAAGACCACGGCAAAACTGGAAAGAAAGGATTCCATCATGCCAGTGACCATTTTTTCCTGCCAGACCACATTGATGTAGGTCAAGCCAGCCCAGTCATGGCTCAGCTCCACCGGCGGAGGATTCGCGGCAAAATACTGTTCCACATCCTCAATCACCCGCTCCATGTCCAGATTATCACCACTGCGCAGCTGGAGCCAGAGGTTGGCCTTAGTATAATCCGGGGTCACCAGATGCCAGAGATCATCCGGCTTATGACTGTTCTGAAAGGAAATCAGAGTCTGGGCCACAGCATTAACCGTGTCCGGGATGGCAAAGCGTTCCGGGTCTCCCTCGAACAGCTCCATATGCACCTTCTTCACCACATCGGCCACAGTGTTGGATTTACCCACATCACCTTTTTGGGCCAGATGCTCCTGGAAATCCGAGATGTAGCGTAACACATCAGGTCGTTTAAAAACCTCCTTCTGAGCGCCGATTCCTCCCAGGCTATCCAGGGCTTTTCCCCATGAATCGTACACAGTATCATCGTCTTCCGGGGCATTGTCAAGTTCGATATTCCAGAGCTGGGCCAAGGCGTCCTTGAGTCCCTGAACACTCTTGCTGTCCGTAATTACCTGGGCAATATCCTCCATTGCAGAGTTGAGGATTGCTGGTGATCCCGGCAGGATGGATTGGAGTTTTTCTTTGAGCTGCTCAGCTGCCTGAGCCACGGTCATCTCTTGCACGTTTCCGGCCAGAATCAGATAGGCCTCATAGGTGCCGCCAAAATGGCTGTTCAGCACCCTGTCCGCCACTCGGATCTCATGGCTCTTCTTGAACCATTTAACAGGGTTGTCATTCACTTTGATCATAAAAATGCCGACCACACCCACGATCATAATACCGATATTAACTCCGATGACCAGCCAAGGCTTGCCAGAAGATGTCTTACCAATCCAACGCAGATGGCGGTTAAGGAAGGAGTTTTCATGGGATGCATCAGTGGTATCAACACCGAAGTTCTCCAAGCTTTCCTCATTCATCATCATGATATAGGCCGGAACAAAGACAATGGTCAGTAACCAAGCCAGCAAAATACCCAGGGCAACAAAGATACCAAAGGCCTGGACCGGCGGGATCGGGGTAAAGGCTAAGGAAAGAAATCCTGCCGCAGAGGTTAGGGAGGTGAAAAACATGGGTTTGAACAGATCACCCATAACATAAATCAGGGTCTCTTTTCGGTTTTTACGCTGCTGATAGGCATCAAAAAATTCCGATAAAATATGGACCGAATCCACCACCGCAATGGGCATGATAAAGATCGGGATCATGGAACTCATGATATGCAGGGTGTGGCCGGTGCCGATAAGCATCCCCATGGTCACGATCACTGTACAGACGGCAATGATCATGGGAGCGATGATCAGCTGGAGATTACGAAAGAAAAAGAGCATGAGCAGGAAGATCATCAGCATAGCCAGAGGGGCGGAAACCGCCATCTGGATAAACATCTCCTTGCCAAAGGTATCCTCAGCCACGGGCAAACCGGTGATATGGAATTCGTCATCACCGGCACCGATTTCGGCAATCTTCTCTTTCAGCTTTTCAGCCACGGAATGAGCAAAATCCTTTTTGGTAATGGGAAGGTAGATTCCCAGAGCCTTGCCGTCTTCCGAAACCATAGTGCCCTTGAGCAGGGGATTGGACAAGGCGTAATCGCGAATCTTCAGCGCTTCCTCGCGGGTCTTGGGCGGCTCTTTCATCAGCCACTCAAAACGCACCTGCCCGAGTCCGGCCTGGAGGATATTATCCACATTATCCGGGGCAATAATGTCTCGACTGACCACTCTACGTTCTGGATCTTCGGGGTCTGCCAAGGTGGCAGCGAATTTACTCAGGGTGAAGACCCGTTGCAGGGTTTCCGGGTTAAAGACCCCGTCCGGGTTATGCTCATTAACCACACCCAGTACCACCACATCGTACAGGCCGAATTCCTTCTTGGTCTGATCGTGAAAGACGCGCACCGGCTCATGCTCGGAGAGCATATTTTCCGGATCGGTGTCCACATGAACCTTTACAATAAAGGCTCCGACGACAAGGGTAAATACAAGCATGATCGCGGTAACGATCTTGGGCTTGTGCAGAGAAAACTGAATTGCTCTGGTCGAGAGTTCCATGACTGCCTCCTTTTTATCTCTTTTTTGCCTGCCATGACAGGGCTGCTTATTTATTCATAACCTGTACAAATCGGTTTAAGCGATTGTGCAGAATAACTGTTTCATCGTTTTCATTAACTCGATAATCCGTTCATCCGCAATGCTGCTATAAATAAAATTAGCTTCTTTGCGGGAACCGATAATACCTCGGTTTCTCATTATATTCAAATGCTGACTGATATTTGCTCCGCTGGTTGCCACTTCTTTCCGAATTTCGCTGACAGTGAGCTCCTTGTCCTGAAGGAGACAGAGGATTTTCAAGCGGATGGGATGAGAAATTGACTTGAGCAAAAGAGCTAAGTCTTCGACTTGGTTGTCCATCTTGTTCTCCGGCTTGAAGTTTTAGTATTTAGCTAATTAGCTATATAATTAATTACCATAAGCCGTCATGTCAATATAAAAATTTACCAGATAACTCCTTAGCCACCCTTAGCCCAATAAAAAAGGTTACTTCCACGGATAACGGAAGCTTGCAATAGAATGGATATCTTCGTCAGCGATGAAGTTAAATATTTGGTGACAAGCTCTGGGGATGGTTTCTCTTGTTTAAACGGAAATACAGAGAATCTTTACAAAGGGACAGAATGCTTTTTGCAGTTGTCTGGCACAAAAAAACTTTACGAGAAGTATCAAGGATATGCAACGAACTGTAACTGTGGGGCAATCACAGATTAAAATGAAGCCGACTGAAGGAAGCCGGATGCTGTTTAAGGTTAGTGAGCATGAGTTAATTGGACACACAGCATCCGTTTCCTTCAGTCGCTTCATTACGCTTGATAGCATATTACATTGCATTGTTTCAAGTTATTTTAACTTTTATGTCGTTTTTGTTGTGCTTGTTGAAGAAATAACGAGAGGGCAAAGTGGCATAAAAACGATGAAAAAAGGAGGTGAACCCGCGAGCAGATCCACCTCCTGTTGTGCTCTTTAAAGGCTTTGAATAAGCCCTTTAATAAGGCCGTACAATCACCCGGGAAGTATCCTCAAAATCTTTACATAAAGGATGCCCAGGAAAGTCCTTCTTGAGATAGATTCTGCGCATATCTGGATGATCAGTAAAGCGAACCCCAAACATGTCGTAGACCTCACGCTCATGCCAGTCAGCTCCCACATATAAATCAGAGATGGTTTCTATCTCTGCCCCGTCTTCTTCTTTGTCCACCCGGCAGCGAAGAAAAAGCTTGTGACCGTCTTTTACAGAGAGCAGGTGGACAACGATATCAAAATATTCCTTCCAATCCACGCAGGTGAGCTGGATGAACATCTCCAGGCTGAGATCTTTATCTTCCTTCAGATACTGAACAACCTCTTTGTACTGCTCCTTTGGAACAACCAGGTCAAGGACATAGTCAGTACCCAGCTCAGCCACTTCTTTGGGAGTAGCATTAGGGTGATCATGGACAGTGAGGTCCGGGAATTTTTCCTGGAGGGCCTGTAACAGCGTCCAGTTACTGATACCCTTTGCCGCAGGTTTTCTTTGGGAAGGGGAGGGCATTTTTTCTTTTTTCAGTCGTGCAGGCTTGGGTGGTTTATAATCAGGATTTTCCCTCTTAAACCGTTCCCTAGCTTCAGCCATCTCCTGGTTCTTTTTCTCTTCCAGAGCGGCCCAGTCCTGCTGCGTTTCTGTGAAGGTGTCAAAGAACGGGCTGTTCACTAAATCACCGATCTCCCAGGGAATCTCCCGGCCTTCTTTTTTGATCTTTTCCTGTAACTGCATGATGCCATAAAACAAGGCCTCTGGTCGAGGAGGACAACCTGGGATATAGACATCCACCGGAATGATCCGATCCGCTCCCTTGACTACAGAGTACGAATCATAATAAAAAGGCCCACCAGAGATGGCACAAGAGCCCATCGCGATAACGTACTTGGGAGCAGGCATCTGCTCATACAGGGTGATAAGGTTTTCGCTCATTTTTTCAACAACAGTTCCTGCCAAAATAATGAGGTCCGCCTGTCGAGCACTGGCACGGGCGACTTCAGCACCGAAACGCGCCCAGTCGTGCCGAGATGCACCGGTAGACATCATTTCAATGGCGCAACAGGAGGTACCGTAGAGCAGGGGCCAGAGTGAATTTGCTCGCCCCCATGCCACCAGCATTTCCACAGAACGGGCAAGCTGATTGCGCCGGGAAGTTGTTCTGCTATTTTTCCTGCCTGATGAGCAAGAACAGAGGATTCAACAGAGGCTTTGTCTTCAATTTTTACTCCCATACCAAAACTCCCTTACGCCATGCATAAATCAAACCTGAGAAAAGAATACCGATAAAGACGGCGAGCTCTATAAAGATAAGATGAGGTGTTATACCTGCCACTTCACCGTTAACGACAGCCCTGAAAATTTTCGCGCAGGGGAAGAGAAACAGCGTTTCAATGTCAAAGAGAAGAAAAAGTAAGGCAAAGATATAATAGGACACCTTGAAACGAATACGCGCCCCGCCGATAGGAGTCTCCGAACATTCAAAGGGTTGTAATTTAAGCGTGGTGTCCGGAGTACGGAACGAAATCAATTTGGCGAGGAGAATGCTCCGCCGACAAAAATGGTTCCGATGAATGCTGAAAATCCGATGAGTATGTAGCTGTCCATGATACGACTGTGTCGCCTCCTGCATTCGCTCTGCTGAGTGGATGCCTTTTGTGTTCAGTGCAGGCTGCTGTCCTGCGCTGTTGATGGGGTCGGAATGTTAAAAACAAACTCCTATAATGAAGAGTAAATCGGTCTGCTTGTCAAGGATAATCCTGCTTGATCGCCAATGAGTTTTTTTTGTATTGTCCAGTAGTCTGACGGTGTACAATCTTGTCTGGAAAGTGACAGGAAATCTTCCATATTGTCATGGAAGATCATGGAAGATATTGCGCTCTGCTCATATCGAACAGCTGGTGCTCCATCATTCCCAAGAGTTCTTTCAGTGTCCCTGCATCACGAGCGCAGATGCAGAATCCGTTTTTCACCTGGGATGGGAGATTGTCATTCATCTGGTCTATTTTATTATATACCCGCAGGCAGGGAATTTTATCAAGATCAAGTTTTTCCAGGAGCTCTTCCACGACCTTGACTTGTTCCTTCCAGGCGTGATTTGAAATATCAATAATATGGAGAAGGAGGTCCGCCTCAAACAGTTCTTCAAGGGTTGATTCAAAGGACTTGAGGAGTTCTGCGGGCAGCTGACGGATAAAACCCACTGTGTCCGTGATGATCACCTCGGTGTCTTCCGGGAAACGAAGGCGACGGGAGGTGGGATCAAGGGTAGCAAAAAGCATGTCTTCAGCCTGGATATGGGAATTGGTCAGGGTGTTGAGCAAAGTGGATTTTCCTGCATTGGTATAGCCCACCAGGGAAACCACAGGCACATCATGTTTTCTGCGTCGATTCCGGCGATGGTATCGTTGTTTCCCCACCGCTTTGAGCTCCTTGGCCAGCCGAGCAATTCGGTCATTAATCCGGCGGCGATCAATTTCCAGCTTTGTTTCACCTGGACCACGAGCGCCTATGCCGCCGGTGAGGCGGGAAAGGGCGTCGTCCTTTGTGGTCAGCATGGGCAGCAGGTACTTGAGCTGGGCCATTTCTATCTGAAGCTTGCCCTCTCTGGAGAGGGCTCGGGAGGCGAAGATATCCAGAATCAGCTGGGTACGGTCGATAACCCGCAGATCAGTGTGGTTGGTGACCGAACGTACCTGAGATGGGGTCAGTTCCTGATCAAAGATAAGCAGGTTGGCATTGTCACGTAAGCTCATCAGGACAATATCTATGAGCTTACCGCGTCCGAGGATGAAGCGGGGATGCAGCTTTCGCCGTCGTTGAATAACCCGGTCTACCACTTGGACTCTGGCTGCCCGTGCGAGTTCAGATAACTCGATCATGGAATCTTCAGCTTCAGCCTGTGAACCTGTGCTCACAGAAACCAGTATAGCCCGATCATTTCCCTTGTCGACTTGGCGAATCGGTCGTGCTTTAGAAAATTGTTGTTCAATGTTTTCAATGAGAGAAAGGCATGATTGCTGCTGTGCCGCAGGATGTGCTGGCTCAAGAAGGTTCCAGTCACGGTCATCTATTCGATTCGGAATGAGATGAGCCGTATGGAGCAGCTCTGGAAACCCGTCCTTCATGGTCAGGATAGACATCATGTCCAGCCGCAGACAGACCATATCCATGATATCTTCCTCAGTTGGCCCGGACTGATTAAAGCTGGTATGGACACAGCGGAGTCCGCGTAACCGACCGCCGGAGGTGCGTATGTTGCTCAGGACTGGTATCTCAATTCGACTGTGATCCCCGAGAATAACGAACTCCACCTTGCCGGATCGATGGATGATAAGGCCTATCTGTCGGTTCAACTCAGTGGAGAGCGAGGTCAGGGCACGGGCCAACTCCCGCCCGATAATTTTATCTGGACTGACTTTTCTCTGTTCTAATCGTTCCAGTTGCCGGATCTGTTTTATTTTTAATCCTGTTTTATTGCCGATGATGCTGATAACGATTCCTCCTCTAACTGGGATTTGGGATGCTGGGATTAAGGATACGGACGGGCTATTGTACCTGCCAGAGACAGGTCTTATTCATATTCTGCTCATTATACCTTTATTTGGTGTTTTCCGGAATAAAAAATGATTATTAGCCTCTGGCGGGGAGGGTCTTTATCCGGAACTCACTTAATTTTTTTCTTAGGCCTGATGAACAGGTATTGCACTCTGCGCTTGAAGGATAAAACAAAAAGATCTTGGGAAATACGTTGCGCATTCTTTTTTTTTATTGTCATAATAGATTGAAAAAAAATTATGTTTCTGTCGTAAAAAGATGGCCCCCGCAGGCCTGCTATACGCCTATGCGGTTCTGTGCAATCTTTTATTTTTCCTCCAGTCTCCTCCTTGTTTAGGGAGGAGTTTGTTTTGTCGTTTAGACAGACGGATCTGTACAACTCAGACTTATCAACATATAACGAATGGGACTTCCAAGAGTAGTCTTTCGGGTCTGCGAAACAAATAAATGCCCGAAGTATCAGTATGGGGATGCATTTACCGTTTCCGGTGTAGCCATTATGATGGAAACTGACGAAGACAGCTCCTTTGTCTGCACGACAGCTGTATATTCGAATCAGAACAGAGATAATTGTGAAATACTTTATGGCGATTTGGTTAAGATCGTTATCAAGTATGAGCGTGCCGATCAAATTCCAGATTGCCTTATCTCCTGCTCTGGTTGCGTGGGCACTATTCGTCTTGAGCATTCCACCAAACATCCTCTCTCGTTAGAACATGACAATCTGACAGGGCAGAGTAAAGAAATGACTCCTGTGCTGAATAAAATCAGTAAATTTTCTTTCTTCCGAAATATTAGCCCCAAAAATCTTGCGGAAATTCTCCAAAGTGCTGATCTCCAAACCTATACAAAGGATGAGATCGTTTTGCGCAAGGGTGATCAAGGAAAAAACTTGCATATTGTCATCAAAGGGCAAGTTAGTGTGTTGAACGAGACCGGGATTTCTATTTCTACTCTTGGGGAAGGTGAGGTCTTCGGTGAGATGAGCCTTATCTGCGATCAGGAAGTTGGCTCGACGATCCAGGCCCCTGGCGACGTGCAGATATTGAGTATCCATCGTAAAAACTTTCAATTTATTATGGATAAGTATCCGTCATTGCATAGATACTTCAACCGCTTGCTTGCCAAAAGACTTGCCCAGTCAAATAAGATTCGTTCCGATGAATATGCATCAGGGATGATCGGTAAGCTGGAGGAAATTCCACCTGAAGCCCTTTTTCAGACCCTGCATGCCAATGCTAAGACCGGCATTTTGACCATCTCCGAGGTCCCCGAAGGAACAGCACGATTTTCCATGCGCCAAGGTGCCCTTATTAAAGCTTCCTATGCTGGGCTTAAAGGTAAGCATGCCTTTTTTAAAATACTTCGAGAAAAAAAAGGGCGTTTTAAGTTTAATCCCGGTCTTGCTTCAGAGGATTTTGATGCTCCGGAAATCGGTTATTTTATGAAGTTGCTGATGGAGGGCTTGCAGCATATGGATGAGTTGGGATATGAAGAAGAGAAGCAGGCGAAAAAAGCGACTGATATACCAAAGCAGGCTGATGAAAAAAATAGATGAAGATTGTTGCATCATTTCATCTTCTCTTCATCTTCTTTATTGTATTATAAAAGAAAATCAGGTGTGCAATCATACCAACTCACCCCACTCTTATAAGGAGAAATACAATGAATGAGCAGATTGTCGGCAGAACACAGTTCGTTACCAGGAATTTCAAGAAAAATATCCTTATTCTTTCAGCACTCATGCTGGGGTGTTCGTTATTCTCTGGACCAGTGCAGGCCAGTGGGGATGAACGCTCTGAATATGAAGGGCGTGAGCGGTACAGAGAAGAAAGTAAATTATACGGCGTGATAGAAAAAATGCCTGAAAACGGTTTAAATGGAACATGGATCATTAACGGAAAGACCGTGGTGGTTTCCGATCGAACAAGAATAAAAGAAAAATATGACCGTGCCGCTCTTGGGCGATATGTTGAAGTAGAAGGTGTGCGTAACGGCGACAGTATCACGGCCTATGAAATTGAGGTCGAACGAAACCGAGAAAATCGTTCTGATGACCGCAGAAGCAGCGCTAAATTTTATGGGACCGTGGAAACATTGCCGCAAGCCGGATTCAACGGTGTATGGAAGATAGACGGTCGCGAAGTTGTGGTTACTCGCAACACCAGAATAAAAGAGGAATACAGCCGGTTGGCAGTCGGATCGATAGTTGAAGTGGAGGGTCGTCTTTCCGGCAACACCTTTACCGCATATGAGATTGAAGTGAAAAACAGGCGGCGTTAAAGCATAAGAGCATATTTCGATTTAGCTCTATGAAAGCCGACTGATTATAAAATGATACAAGATGAACTGCCTCGTCCCTTCACAGCCAAATCGGGAGCGGGGCAGTTTTTTTTTTGAGGACATTCATTGCAGGCAGGAGGTCGTAAACCGGTTTTTTCGACGGGGGGGGGCCTCTGCAGAAAGGAAAAACAGCGCATGCAGGATTTTCGTGCTGATCAGTCAGCTCAAAACGCTCTACATTATGCAACCGCTTGGCTGGTTCTCTTCTGTTTCGTTGCCTGCCTTGCAGGCTGTCGACACAGGCTTCAGGAGAATCCACAGCCGGAGCCTGTGCCGCCGGAAAGATATAGCGTCGGAGCAACAAAGCAAAGTGAGCAGGGCCCGCAGCAATGGTGGCTCTCGCTGAACGACACTGTGCTCGCCAAATATATCGAGGAAGCCCTGAACGGCAATTTCACCCTCAAACAAGGGGTCGCTCGCCTAAAACAGGCAGGGCTTGTTGCCAAACAGGCCGGTGCAGATCGGTATCCTTCCGTGGATGCAGGTGTCCAGGTGGATACGGATGTTAAAGACAGCGAGCTGGATTTTTCTGAACGTATAGGTGTTACATTTTCTTGGGAAGCAGATCTTTGGGGCAAGCTCTCCGCCGTAACCCAGGCCGCCTCTCTTGATGCGCAGGCGGAAAAAGAAGCTCTTGCCGAGCTTTCGCTGGCCCTGAGCATCGAAGTTGCTGCAACCCATTACGAACTCATTGAACAGGCCCTGCTCCTGGATCTCCTGCAACGCCAGATTGCTGCCAACACAACGGTCCGCGATCTGGTTAAACTGCGTTTTGCTAACGGGGCTGTTTCTTCGGCTGATGTCCTTCAGCAGGAAGAATTATTGGCCTCGGTCAATGCCCAACTGCCCCCGATTCAAGCCCGCCTTGTTGTTCTCTGCAACCGCCTGCATGTTCTTCTCGGTCGTATGCCGGACAGCAAGGCTCTGCCTCTGGCTGAAGGCCTACCTCAACTTCCTCCCTTGCCTGTTCTCGGTATTCCGGCGGATCTTTTGCTTAATCGCCCAGATCTGCGCAAGCTGCAACAGGAAGTCGCGGCTGCGGATTATCGGGTTGCCGAGGCCGTAGCTGAACGGCTGCCCAGCTTGAAACTGGGCGGTTCAGCAGGGCTGAGTAGCGGTGATTTTCTTCTTTCTCTCTTTGCCGAGCCTTGGCCCCTCTCGTGGATTGGGATCAGAAAAAAAACGAGGTGGAGCGCCAAAAGGCCAAGGTTGAGGAGAAAATAGCTGCTTGGTCCCAGGCCTATCTTGAGGCTGTTGAAGAGGTGGAGAACAGCCTGCGCCAAGAACAGGAGCAGAGTAAATTACTCAAAGCCCTTGAGGAGCAGCTTCGGGTGGCAGGATCCCTTCTTGAGCAGACCCGCAATCGCTACCTGAATGGGGTAAGCGACTATCTACCCGTGCTCTCGGCTTTAGTTTCTGTCCAGAATCTGGAGCGTACCCTTATCCGACAACAGCGAGTCCAACTCAGCTATCGTCTCCAATTATATCATGCCTTGGGCGGCAGCCCGGTCCAACCTCTTTCTCCTGAATCCTTGCCATAGTTCTTGCTATAATCCATGAAAGTCTTTCTGAAAGCATTCTTTTCTTTGCTGATCCTTGCAGCAGCGGCTGGTGCAGCCTGGCATTTTTATACGAATAAGCCCAAGCCCAGAAAGGCGCGGCCCAAACGAGCCATCCCTCTAGTCCAAACCATTGCGGTCCAGCCGAGTACGGAGCCTGTGGTTTTTGAGACCTCGGGGACCATTCTTCCGGCGAGAAAACTTGTTATGCGCAGCGAGGTTGAAGGGCGAATTTTAGAGCAGAATGAAAAATTGGTTCCGGGCGGGATAATCAATAAGGAAGAGTTGCTGATCCGCCTTGATGCCCGAGATTATCGCTTCCAGGTCCGTGAGCGACAGGCCGAGCTGGCCACAGCAAAATATGAGCTTGCGGTGGAGGAGGGAAAACAGACCATTGCCCGCCAAGAATGGCAGATTTTAGCCAAGGAAATGAGCAAGGCCAAGGCCAACCGGAATTTGGCTCTGCGTAAACCTCATCTTCGCCATGTGCAGGCACAGATTGCCGCAGCAAAGGCACGGTTGGAGGCCGCAGAACTGGCTGAAGAGCGGACAACGATCCGGGCTCCTTTTTCCGGTATTGTCCTGGATGAGGAGGTGGAGCAGGGGCAGTTTGTCGGCAGGCAGTCTGCCATTGCTACCCTTGCGGCTACTGATACCTTCTGGGTGCAGGTCGCTGTCCCCTTATTTCTGCTGGAACGCATGCAGTTTCCTGATCAGGCAGGGCAACAGGGCAGTAAGGTAGAGATTATGTTAGAGAGAGGGCAGGGGAGGCAGTCCGTGGTTCGGCAGGGGACTGTGTTTAAGCTGCTGGCTGATCTTGATCCCAAAGGACGGATGGCCCGGCTGCTGGTGAGTCTGCCTGATCCGCTTTGTCTTGCGGGTGAGGATGCTGAGGGAAACTGTGATCCGCAAGATAAGATCCTTTTGGGCAGTTTTGTCCAGGTGCGGATTGAGGCCGGGCAGCTGGAAAAAATCTTTGTTCTGCCGGAAAAAGCTTTGCGCGAGGGCAGTCGCCTTTGGTTGGTCAATGGAGACGGTGTGTTTTCCTTCAGAGAGGCGCGGGTGCTCTGGCGGCGGGTGGACGAGGTTCTGGTGGATGCGGAGATCGCCCCGGATGAGCGGGTGATTACTAGCCGTTTACAGTCGCCGGTTCCGGGGATAAAAGTGCGGGAGGAGGAGTAAATCATCTGCGTACAGTTGACCGATTCTTGCATAAAAGAGCAAAAGGCGGTATTTTGCCTGCCAAAGAAAGAATAGCGAATTTCCCTTCTGTAGTTATTCAATACGGCGATTGATCAGTTCCGTTGAATACTGAGAGAAGAGGAAAAATGGTATTAAAAAAATGTACACATAATCCTAACCATCGGTCAAGCCGATAAAGGTACCCTTGTGAGCAGCAAGCTGAAAAGAGAAATAGAAAAACGGCGCACCTTTGGCATTATCAGCCATCCGGATGCAGGCAAAACCACCCTGACCGAAAAACTCCTTCTCTTTGGCGGGGCTATCAAAATGGCGGGCGCGGTCAAATCCCGCAAGACATCCAATCATGCCACCAGCGACTGGATGTCCATTGAGCAGGAACGCGGTATCTCGGTCACCACCTCGGTGATGAAGTTCAATTACCGAGATTTTGAGATTAACCTGCTGGACACACCAGGCCATCAGGATTTTTCCGAAGACACCTATCGGGTGCTGACCGCTGTTGACTCGGCCTTGATGGTGATTGATTCGGCCAAGGGCGTGGAGGCCCAGACCACCAAGTTGATGGAGGTTTGCCGGATGCGTAATACCCCCATCATAACCTTTATCAACAAGCTGGATCGGGACGGCATGGACCCCTTGGATATTCTCGCTGATATTGAGGATAAACTCCAGATTGAATGTGCCCCTCTGTCCTGGCCTATCGGCATGGGTAAACGATTCAAGGGGGTGTACGATCTCCATCGCAATGAGCTGAATCTCTTCACCCCGAGTCAGGAGACCCGACCCGAGGATCGGATTACCGTCAAGGGGCTGGATGACCCCCGCTTGGATGAGCTGCTGGGGGGACCGGATGCTGACCAGCTACGGGAGGATATCGAGTTATTGCACGGAGCCGCCAATCCTTTTAACTATGAGGATTATATTAAGGCAGGGCAGACGCCGGTGTTTTTCGGCAGTGCCATTAATAACTTCGGTGTCAAAGAGCTGCTGGATAATTTTGTCGAGCTTTCCCCGTCTCCCAGCCCTCGCGCTGCTCTCTCCCGTGAGGTGGCTCCTGATGAAGAGGCCTTTAGCGGCTTTACCTTTAAGATTCAGGCGAATATGGACCCAGCCCATCGTGACCGGATCGCCTTTTTTCGTATCTGTTCAGGGAAATTCACCCGTGGGATGCGAGTCAAGCATCATCGATTGGGCAAAGAGGTCAATCTGAGCAAGGCCACGGTGTTCATGGCCCAGAACAGGGCCAGTGTGGATGAGGCCTATCCTGGAGATATCATCGGGATCCATAACCACGGCACCATTAAGATCGGCGATACCTTTTCTGATAAGGAGCTTCTCAAATTCACCGGTATTCCTAACTTTGCGCCTGAGCATTTCCGGCGAGTCCTCTTGAAAAACCCGCTCAAAACCAAGCAGCTTCATAAGGGTCTGGTGCAGATGGCGGAAGAAGGGGCTGTGCAGATGTTTCGTCCTGTTATGGGCAGTGATTATATT
Source organism: Candidatus Electrothrix aarhusensis (assembly GCA_004028505.1). GTDB lineage: Bacteria > Desulfobacterota > Desulfobulbia > Desulfobulbales > Desulfobulbaceae > Electrothrix > Electrothrix aarhusensis. Next base: position 4,144 of record MTKO01000121.1, on the reverse strand, counting down.
CTCGGGGCCGTGGGTGTGCTTCAGTTCGAGGTGACGATGGCTCGGCTCAAGGCTGAGTACAATGTGGACGCTATTTATGAAATGGTTCATTATAGCCTCGCCCGTTGGGTTAGCTGTGATGATCCGAAAAAACTTAAGGCCTTTGAGGCCAAGAATCAGGGAAATCTGGCCCATGACGCGGAAGGGCATCTGCCTTTATGGCGGATGGGCAATGGCGGCTCAATCATACCGCTGAGCTCTTCCCGGAGATCGTCTTTCATACCACCCGAGAGCATAACTGATTTGCTCAGCCTTTGCTGCACCGGCCCAGAGGGCAAAGGCTCGCTTTTGCCCCTGCAATCTCGCACCGAAACAGAGAGTTTGTTTTTTAACTCCCTTGCCTCCCTATGAAACCAGCGAGAGTTTCTTGATATTGTAAAGACTTGAATTTGCAGTTGGGATGTATTCGTATGCAGATAATATGGTTGTTCCTCTAGTTTCACAGCTTTTATGATGAGAATGGAAATATGTGGCGATTGCGGTGCGATAATCTTAAGGAATAAGAACAATGAATAAATTAATTCAGATTGTTCTAACAATTTTAATACTTTTAACAGGGTGTACACGAGTGAGACCTCAATTGGGAATTGAGAATGACCAACTGACCCAATGTCCAACAACACCAAATTGTGTTAACAGTCAGGCAAAAGATAACAAGCATTATATCGAACCTATCCTTACCACAGGTACACCATTAGAAGTAAAAAACCATATCTTGAAAATCCTTAATGAATTGGAAAGATCAAAGACTATAGTGGCTGAGGATAATTATATTAGAGTGGAGTTTACTTCTAAAGTATTCCGTTTTGTTGATGATGTAGAATTTTATTTTCCAGATACAAAATCAAAAGAAATGACCATACATGTTCGATCAGCTTCTAGAGTTGGGCATTCAGATTTTGGTGTGAACCGAAAACGTATTGAACAGATTCGAAGTAAGCTCAAAGCAATTAACATAGAAAAAAAGGAGAACAGATATGGCAATTATCACTATTAGTCGAGGTACCTATGCAGGAGGTAAAGACGTTGCCTCCCAACTTGCTAAGAATCTTGACTACCCTGTTCTCAGCCGGGAAGAAGTGCTCCATGAAATAGACAGGGACTACGGCATTCCGGAAACAACTATAAATAAAACAATGAATGGTGCTCCACCATTCTGGCAGCAGGTTCCCGGCAAGCGCCTGGCATACGTAAAGTGTATAACGGCTGCTATCCTGGCACATGCGAAAGAAGGAAACCTTGTCTACCATGGGGTCAATGGTCATCTGCTTCTCTCGCATCTTCCCCAGGTACTTCGGGTCAGGGTGATTGCCAACATGGAGTACCGCGTAGAAGCTCTTATGAAAAGAGAAACGCTCAGCAAGGAGAAAGCCATTGCTCATATCCAGCGGGTAAGCAAGGATCGAAGCCGGTGGACCAAACTGCTCTACAATGTTGACTGGAAGGACCCCGGTCTCTATGATGTGATTTTGAATTTGGATAAAGTCAGTACGGAGACTGCCTGCACAGCTATTGCTGGCATGGCGGAACAAAAGGAGTTTATGCCTTCCCCTAAAAACCAGAAAATTTTTGAGGACTTCAGGCTGAGTTGTAGAGTCTGGGCGACATTGGCCAATAATCCTGCGACCAACTGTGCTGCTATCCAGGTACACGCCAATGACGGAGAGGTTATCATTGATGGTACTGCCAATTCCGTTAAAGCATTGGAGTTGATTCCTCAAATAGCAAGAAGCGTAGAAGGGGTAAGCAGGGTCCAGTGTGAAGTTGGCGTTGGAACGAATTGGTACTGGTAAAGAGTGCATGGATACAACACATCACTGACTTTCAGGTCCAGGCTGGATCATCTGTTGGCAAAAATAAGGGTCCAGCTCTGATTATGAGCAGCATAATGCTTCTGCGAGGAAAAAAATAAATGTCTGAAAAAATATCCAACGTATCCTCATCGCCAAGTACCGTGAAAAACAAAGGCTGGATAGTTGTCTTTGCCGGTCTTGGCATCAATCTCGCTCTCGGTGTCCTGTACACATGGAGCGTGGTAAGTAAAGGAATTCCAGATGTATGGGGATGGTCAGAGGCAGCCAAATCGCTCCCTTACTCAGTCGCCTGTCTGGTCTTCTCACTGGTTATGGTGCCAGCAGGAAGCATGCAGGATCGAATCGGTCCTCGAACAGTAGCGAGTATTGGTGGATTGCTGGTGGGCATTGGCTTACTTACAGCCAGCCAGACAACAACCACACTTGGTTTTATCTTCGGCTTTGGAATCCTGGCTGGAGCCGGTATTGGCTTTGGTTATGCCTCGGCTACACCGCCTGCCGTCAAGTGGTTTCCTGCGGCTCGAACTGGTCTGATCGCTGGCATTGTCGTTTCTGGATTTGGACTGGCAAGTGTGTATGTGGCCCCACTGGTTAAAACATTAATTCAAGCCTACAGCCTCTCTACAACTCTGATGATTTTGGGTGTCGGCTTTCTTCTTATTGTTGTAGGGCTCGCCCAGTTTCTTCAGCCTCCCCCAATGGGTTATATACCTGCTGGAACCCCACCTATGCCAGCTAACAAGAGTGCTGCCAAGATGGAGTATCACCCGAAGGAAATGCTTAAAACCTGGCAATTTTATGCTCTCTGGTTCATGTATGCCTGCGGAGCAGGGGCAGGTTTGATGATCATTTCCAAGCTCGCAAAAATAGCAGAGGTTCAATCCGGCGTAAGCCTGGGCTTTGTTCTTGTCGCCATTCTGGCTGTTGGCAATGGTGGTGGCAGGATAGTCGCTGGCATACTCTCTGATAAGTTTGGTCGGAAAAAGACGCTTTTCAGCTGTTTTGTCCTGCAAGCTGTGACAATCCTCCTTCTGTCACAGGCAGGAACTGGTAATGTTCTCGGGTCAAGCCTTGTTCTTGGAATACTTTCAGCCTTGATCGGGGCAAACTACGGCGCTAACCTTGCTCTGTTTCCGTCGATCACCAAGGATTACTATGGCATTCGGAACTTTGGTGTAAATTATGGACTGGTCTTCACAGCTTGGGGCCTGGGTGGCTTTACGCTGTCACTGCTTGCCGGGCAAGTCTATGATAAGACACAGACGTTTACCTTTGCGTATTATTGTTCAGCTGCTCTCCTTGTCGCAGCTGCATTGATGGCTTTGTGTCTCAAACCGGTAGAGGAGAAGCTGTGCTGAAGAGGGCTTTGAGGCCCTGAATCAAGGATATTTGGCCTTTATGGCGGACGATCCTGGAGATTATTTTTCATACCACTCGGGAGTGGAATTGATTTTCTGATAAATATGGCAAGGAAACCGCAACGCAGTGTTGAGGCTGCAATAATTGAAAATATCGGCCCGGTGAGTATCCAAGAACTTCTTGCTATGCCGGAAGATCGTTGGGGAATGCTCCGTGACCGGATTACGGATCGCCATAACGGCAAGGACGGTCTTTCTGCCCGGTGTATGTGGTGTAACCATCCTGTCTATATCAAGACATCAAGAATAGAAGATAATATCTACCCACTTTTTGCTCACTATTCAGGAAGCAATCCCGAAGAATGCCCTTGGTATCATGGCCCAAATATCAAGCCGGACGATGCCCGTGCTGCGCAGTATAAAGGGCAACAGGAATCAAAATTTCATCGTCTCATGTGTGAACGGATCGCTGAAATAGTTGCTTTGGATAAGCGCTATCTTCGGCATAAGGTTGACAATTATTTACCTCCAACCAATAATCCTCACGGCAGATATCCTGATGTCTACGTAGAATGGGATGAAATCGGACCTTTTGTTGTTGAATTTCAAATGTCGAATACTTTTCAGACAGAAATCTCGGCAAGATGTAAACATTACGAGGACGAAGGGATTCCTCTCCTCTGGATATTATTCGGTATTGATACTATCGGCACAATCCAGCAAAGTTTTTGTGACGTAATCCGACGTCATCGTGGCAATGCCTTTATACTTGATGATGCCGCAATAACAGCATCCCAAGAACAACAGACGCTGGTCTTGTCATGCTTTTTAGATAACGGGAATGGACTTGATCAACCGAAACTTATTCGATTTGATCAGCTCACAATACCGACATCTAAACTGCCCTTTTACGAAGATCGGATTGTCCCCCCT
>MTKO01000120.1 GCA_004028505.1 Candidatus Electrothrix aarhusensis | reverse complement strand
GGCCATTGAAAGACAAAAATTTTCATATGTTTATGTCCTTGGTAACCAATCAATGCCGGGCATGGTCAAAATAGGTTATACAGATAAAGAACCAAAGAAAAGGGCGTTAGAGATATCAGGCGCTACTGGTGTTCCTACTTCTTTTAAAGTCTTGAAGGAATATACTTTTGCAACTCTTGTCAAAGCCCAAAAAGAGGAGAAACGTCTGCACTCAATTTTTGTAAAACACAGAGTAAATGCAAATAGAGAGTTTTTTAGACTTTCAGTTGAGCAAGTTGACAAGGAAATCCGAAATAATATCTATAATAACGGAATATAACAAGTCATTCCGATGGATTTTGCAAACAGCGCGAAACCAGTGAATTCAACTTTATTTTTACAGGAGAACTCTAATGAATATGGATAAATTAATTGAATTATTGAAGCCATGGTTACAGGTAGAAACTTGGCACACTTCTCACCCTGGCGATTATAAACGTTATCATACAGCTTTAAAAAATGTATTCTCTACATTAGGCACTCAATTAAATGCTGAACAGTTTTCGGAAGCAATAACTGTTGTGGTTGATGATTTATACCCAAAGTATGAAGAAAATTATAAAGAGAACTTAATTGAGAAATATGCGATACGATCAGAGTGTATTGCATATTACTTAGATGATACAAAGTAAACCTAACGGAAATAAGAGGGGACATAGCCGGGTAGGGTGCGGCCCCCGCACCAAAATGGTACCTGATATGCACCCTACAAGGCTTAAAGCGGGATAAGAGAAAATACAGTCAGTTAACTGAAACGCCCTTGGGCTCAGCAGTTCAGCGTTGGGAAGCTGCTCCGGCGGCTACTAATGGACGCATGAGCGTATTTCGACGTTCCCACATTGTAGCTTGAGAACGAGAATGCATGGGCAATAATTCTGTTTTTTTGTCCCGTCTCTTAAGCTGGTAGCCTAAAAGTTTACTTTGATAGCCAGTTGTTTTTTATGAATGACACTGATATTTATAACGAAATAAATTCGAGGATCTACCTTCAGGCTCAACATCTATCCACTTTTTTGGTTACTTGCGGTTTAAATGCGAAAGAGGAAGATAAAATATTTCAGATAACTTTGGATGTAACATTAAAACTTCAGGCGATGATTTATCATCTTGAAAATTATACAAGATTGGATAGTGAATATCAGAATGAAGCAATGAAACATTTTTGTAAATTTCCAAATTCAAGGAGCAATTGTTGCTTACTAATTCATGAACTTGAAGCCTATTTATTTCAATTTAAAAGTTCCTTGGATGTGGCAATTAAGGTGTTAGGTGTCTTGCTTCCGAATTACTTTAAAACAAACACGTTCGGCAATAAGGGTAATAGATTTATAAAAAATCTAAACGCATTTAAAAAAAACAAACAAGATCGGATTGAATTGATCGATAAAATGATTCTTTTTATAAAAGACGCTCAAGAACGTTGGTTAAATAAAATTATAGACTTGCGAGATACAGTATCTCATCACAAGTCACTTGGTTTTTTTGCATATAGTGTGAGCGAGAATGATGGTAAAATAATAGTTGCCAAGCCTACTGTATTGGATTTAGACCCGCTGATATTTATGAAAGAATGTTTTAGAACTTGTATGGAGTTCATACAAGATTTGATTTCATTTTCAATTATTTTATATTTGCCACCAGTGTTTATTTTAGCGAAACCAGAAGTACCAACCGCTTGGATCGAAAGCGGTTCAGGTCAATATATTAAGTATTCACTCTCCCTTGATCCTGATAAAATGAGTTTGTAAATGATTTTGCGTAACTGCCTTGCCTTTAATTTTAGCGAAGCGATCTAAGAAATAAACTACGTCGCATAAGAGATGTTTGTTATGTGATAAGGGGCCATCAGCCCACACTGACGACCCTCCCACACCACCTCCATGAAAAAAACTTTTCAGCCCGTAACTCAGGAGTTTTTCACCTCCAATCTTACAAATTATGAACCGTTCCGTTGACAAAATGACAAAAATGAGATAATTATGTTTGGCTAAATCTGTAGCAGAGCTTGTCAATGTAGCAGCATTTTTTGTTTCAGTTGTCATTTAGTACTCCTACCGTTTTCTGATTCAGTAATCATTCGGTTTGCCGGAACATAATGATCAGAGAATATAATTGCTCAATGTGGTGATGGTATGTCAAAGAAAACATTTGAAATCAATCCTGGATTCAGCGCTGAAGTGGTTGCGGAACCCGGTGGTCAGCACCTGAACTCCTGTTTTTCCTGCGGTGCCTGTTCCGGTGCCTGCCCGGTCAGTCAGGCTGTTCCTGATTTTGACCCCCGCAAGATCATCCACATGGTGCGTATGGGTATGGAGGAGCGTTTGCTGAACTCCGATCTACTTTGGTATTGTTCCGGTTGCCGCAGCTGTGTCTTTGTCTGTCCGCAGGATGTCAGCTTTGCCGATATCATGGGGACTTTATCCAACTTAGCGTTGAAAAAGGGATATGTTACTGAAGAGCAGCTGGTGGAAAAAGGTAAGGCCGCACAGGTACAGCGTGACCTTTGTGTTTCCTGCCTGACCTGCGTTCGGGTCTGCCCGTGGGAAGTGCCCAAGATTGATGAAAGCGGGGTTGCAGTGATTAATGTGACGGACTGTAAAGCCTGCGGTATCTGCGTTGCAGAATGTCCAGCACAGGCCATTACCCTGAATGAATCCGAGGACGAGCGGCTGATCGCCGCCTGCGGAAATAATTAATATACTTTGATAATATACGTGGAGCAGATTCGATGAGTTTTACACCGGACATACGTTTGTTCAGCTGTCATTATACCTCCCAGCAAAGTTGCGCCGATGAAGGGCATGAGCTTCAGCAGTTAAATTTTCCCGAAAATGTCAAGATGACCCGCGTTGTCTGTACCGGGAAACTTGAGGAGATCACTCTCCTCAAGGCCTTTGAAGACGGAGCAGACGGAGTATATGTGGTCGGATGTCCGGCTGACGGATGTCATAATGTAAAGGGCAGTCAACGGGCCGCCAAACGGGTGGAAGCCGTACGCTCAGCCTGGGTGAGCTTGGCGTGGAAAAGGAACGGGCAAAAATGTTTTTTCTTCCGCGCGGACTGCATCCGGAATTCGTCGGTGCTGCTCAGGAAATGAATAAGCTTGTTACTGAACTGGGGCCGTCTCCTTTTTAGAAGGCAGAGCGGCTCGAAGTGGGCTCAGAGCAGCTTAGAGCAGTTTATGCACGACGATGACTTTCATCTGATCTTTTATCTGATTTTACTAACCCCTGCTTTTTCGGGAGTTCCATATGATTGTTGCTGAACGAAAACCTTTGGCTGAAATAATAGAGATGGTTCAGGATTGTAAAAAGATTCTGGTACTGGCCTGTCGGGGCTGTGTAACAGTCTGCTCAGCAGGCGGAGAGCGGGAGGCCGAGATTTTGGCTTCGCTTATTCGACTCGGTTTGAAAAAGGCAGGGAAAAATGCTGAGGTTTTTGACGCCTCTTTGGTTCGTCAATGTGATAAAGAATATATAGACGGTATTGACCAATTTAAAGGGCAGTACGATGCGATTGTCTCCACCGCCTGCGGAGTCGGGGTCAACTTTATTGCCAACCTGCGACCTAATGATCATGTGTTTCCAGCATTGAACACTACTTTTTTTGGTGGTTCTGCTGAGCAGGGCATCTGGAGTGAACAATGTGCTGGCTGCGGTGATTGTGTTTTGCATTTTACCGGCGGTTTGTGTCCGGTGGTTCGCTGTGCGAAAAGCCTGATGAACGGTCCGTGCGGCGGCTCTGTGAGTGGACGCTGTGAGATTGATCCCGAGGTCGATTGCATTTGGCAGATGATTTATGATCGTATGGGGCGTTTGCAGCGTCAAGAGGAACTGACAGTGTCAGCGCCTATGCGTGATTGGTCCACATCCAGGCACGGTGGCCCACGTAAGCAGGTGAGAGAGGATCTTACTGTGTAGAGCAACGCGGACAGGAAATTTTATTGACAAACAGGGATCATTCCGGCATAACGGAAAGATTCCTGTTTTTTTGTTTGAGCGAAGCTGGATTTATGAGAGAGCAGCCCCTTCATTCAGCCCCTTTGGCCGCTCCAAAAGAAAAAATTTTCAGAGGGAGAGAATAATGCGTTTTTTTATGTTGCCAGCTCAAAAATTTCAGGTGGCTGTCATCTTCACTGTTCTTCTGCTGGTTACCAGCTCGGGATTCTGTCAAGGTGATGATGATCCAATTAATATTGAAGCGGACCGCATGATTTCTCAGGAAGAGAAGAATTCTGTGGTTTTTATTGGTAATGTTGATGCAAGTCAGGGTAAGGTGACTATTCGCACCGATGAGATGACAATTTATTATCAGCCGAATGACCCCAAAAAAACAAAAGATCAGTCCCGTCAGGTGGAGAAAATGATCTGCGTTGGTAAAGTTAAAATCACCCAGGAAGACTGGCTTGGCACCGGTGATCGGATGGAATATTTTGCCGATGCACGTAAGGTGATTTTGCACGGAAATGCGAAGACGTGGCAGGGAAAAAATATGGTGTCTGGAACAACCATCACCTATTATCTTGATGAAAAGCGTTCTGAAGTAGATCGTGCCCAGACGACAACGGGAAAAGGAAAAAAACAGGAGCGGGTGAGAGCGACTATTATTCCAACCTCTGATTTGAAAAAGAAATAATGGAACCCGTCTCCATCCTGGAAACCAGGAATCTGGTCAAGGAGTATCGCTCCCGCCGGGTGGTGGATCAGGTGAATCTGCAAGTGCAGAATGGCTCTATAGTTGGTCTGTTAGGGCCGAATGGTGCTGGTAAGACCACCACCTTTTACTCTATTGTTGGTTTTATCCGACCAACATCAGGAGCTATTTTTCTTGATAAGAGAGAAATTCAGGGGCTTCCTATTCATCGGCGGGCGTCTCGGGGGATTACCTATCTGGCGCAGGAATCGTCGGTGTTTAAAAAATTGACGGTTGAAGAAAACGTTCGGATTGTCCTGGAGCCGCTGGGGTTAACTCGTAATGAAATTAATAATCGAATCAGCGAGTTAATGGCGGAACTCAAGATAGAATATCTGGCTAAGAATAAAGGGCATGCCCTTTCCGGTGGCGAGCGAAGAAGGGTAGAAATTATGCGGGCCTTGGCTACCCGACCCCGCTTTATCCTGCTTGATGAGCCCTTTGCTGGCGTTGATCCCCTTTCTGTTGCGGATTTACAGCAAATTATTCGGGGACTGAAGGCTAAAGGCCTAGGAGTGTTAATTTCAGATCATAATGTTCGAGAAACATTGCAGGTATGCGATTTTGCCTATATAATGAATGCAGGGCAAATTCTTACCAGCGGTGCTGCCGATGATATTATTCAGAGTGAATTGGCTAAGAAGATGTATCTTGGTGAAAATTTTACTATGTAGAGGCAGGTCTTTGTAATGGCATACATTTCATGTTTTTTTATCAATGAGTCTTGAACTCCGACAGCAAGTAAAACTTACCCAAAAGTTAGTTATGACGCAGCAGTTGCGTCAGGCTATTAAACTTCTGCAGCTCAACCGTTTGGAATTAACCAATGCGTTGCATGAAGAAATGGCACAGAACCCCATGCTGGAAGAGGTGGTTGTTGTTCAGGATAATATCAGTAATCCTGAATCATTATCTGCTGAAGAGGTTCATGGGGCTGCTGCTGAGCCGGTAGCAACTTCTCAGGTTTCTGGAGATGATCCCAAAAACGTGGCTGAAGTTGACTGGGAAAATTACTCTAATAATTTTGATTCTGATTTTTCCTTTGCTAAGGAAGCCCCACCTGCTGACGCCCCGTCGCAGTTTGATTTCATCTCAGCCGCTCCCGGCCTGCTTTCTTTTCTGCAATGGCAGCTTTCCCATATTAAACTTGATGAAAAAGACCAGGATCTGGCCATCTTTATTCTCGGTAGCCTGAACGGGTATGGCTTCTTTGAAGCATCTATCGAGGATATCTGTGACTATGCAGGGTGCAGTCATGAAGAGGCCAAAGGAATGCTGCGTTTGGTGCAAAGTCTTGATCCTCCGGGAGTAGCTGCGCGTGATCTCCGCGAATCCTTGATGCTCCAGTTGGAGCGAGAGGGGATGGAAGAGGATTTGGCCTATATGCTCGTTGCTGAGCATCTGGATGAGTTGCAGACCCATAATTTTACCAAGATCGCTGCGAAAATTGACTATACTGCCCGCGAAGTCCGCAATGCTTTCGCTGTGATTACCTCCTTAACGCCATACCCTGGTAATAAATACAGTAATGAGCAGACCAACTATGTTGTTCCTGATGTGTACCTGTATAAACTGGATGGTGAATTCATTATTCAGCTCAACAATGACGGATTGCCCCGGTTGCAGATATCTACAGAGTACCAGGAGCTTATAAAAAATAAGGAGAAGATGACGGTGGCCTCCAAGGGGTATTTGACGGAACAGAAGCGGCATGCGCAAAATTTTATCAACTCGGTCCATTATCGACAGAATTCGATCTACAAGGTGATGAGGAGTTTGCTCAAGTTTCAACATGATTTTTTTGAAAAAGGGCCGGGTCATCTGAAGCCGCTTGTGCTTAATGATGTGGCACAGGATATTGGACTCCATGAGTCCACGGTTAGCCGAATTACCTCAAATAAATATGTTCATACTCCCCAGGGGCTTTACGAGCTGAAGTATTTTTTCTCTAGTGCTGTCTCGACAACTGACGGGAATCTGGTGGCCTCTGAAGCGATAAAAAATCGTATCAGACTGCTTATCCAGCAGGAGTCTCCGGAAAAACCGCTCAGTGATAATAGTATTTCTGAGCTTTTAAAGAAAGAGGGCGTGAAAGTTGCTCGGAGAACAGTGGCAAAGTATAGGGATCAATTGAAAATTCTCCCGGTTAAGCATCGTCGCAAGAGCCGTTAGTAGGTGTTAGCAGAGGCACCGCGTGCCGTGCCGTGTCTGCTATTGCCCCTACAGTTTTTAATTTTGTTCTCTCATTCCTCGGAGCGAGAGTTATTTTTAGAGTTATTTTTGAGAAAAATTTGGGTATCCCTGCGGAAAGGAACATTTGACAGAAAAATGATAAAACTCACAGAGCAATGTATAGTCCTGGAATTAGAATCTACCGATAAAGAGGGCCTTCTGGGAGAAATGGCCGGAGCTGCTCAAAAAAAAAATCCAGCGTTGAATTCTGAAACCATCCTGGAGGTGCTGCTGGAGCGGGAGCAACTCGGTTCAACCGGTGTCGGCAACGGAGTGGCCATTCCGCATGGAAAATTGCATGGGCTGGAACAATGTATGGTTTGTTTTGGAAGATCAACAAAGGGAATCGGGTTTGAGGCAAAGGATAACAAACCTGTTCATCTTGTTGTGATGATTCTTTCCCCCATAAATATGGCTGAAGAGTATCTGCAAACTTTAGCCAGGGTCAGTAAATTGATGAATAGTGAGAGCAAGAGGAATAAATTTCTTCAGGCTGGCAATAAAAAAACCATTCAACAGCTTTTTAATTTACCATAATTTATTGTTATTCCTCTGATGTGGTACCCTGCCCTGTAGGTCGGGGTTCTTAGCTTTAACGAAAAGTCAAGAAGTTACATTCAATCACGCGTTGTAATCAGCGCGCAGGATTGGATAAAATTTTATCAACAAGTCCTCTCCACGCCCCCTTCCTTGACTGACGGTCATTTTCATATTTTTTCCAAAGTTTCTTAAGTTCTTTAGTTGGGTCAAAAGGTTGGAGTTCAACTATAAATAACCATAACATATTTTGTTTTTTAGTGTTTGTTTTTAAAAGAAAAATTTTCATTTATGTTATAAAAAAAAGCGTTGGTTTATCCTGGTCGATGACCATTTGAGATGGATAAAAAGGGAAGGATCAGTTCAAATTTTTCATTGATAATCCTGAAGTAGGGGAAGGGGATGCCGCAAGAAAAAATATTTGACAGAAAGGTGTAATTTTTGTAAAGCTCATACCTTTGTTAGATTTGTTTTCAATTTTGTTTAAAATAAAACTTTCTTTTCAAGAGTCATCAGGAGTGGTTATATGATTTCAGTTGATTACACAGTGCTTATTCACATCATTAATATGATCGCTTTAATGTTCATCCTGAACAAGGTTCTGTACAAACCCATTATTGAGATTATGGAAAGACGGCAGGATGAGCTGGATGCTCTGAGTGATGACGTTGAAAAATACGAGCGAAACGCCAAGGATCGCCAGGCAAAAGTGGATAAGAAAATGCGGGAGGCTTCAGCCAAAGCCAAGGAAGCATTAGATGCGGCCAGAAATAAGGCGGCAAAGGCCGGTGCTGAAAAGCTAGCTGTTGTTCGCCGGGAAGCCGAGGGTGAAAAGGAAAAACAGCTGGCTGAAGTGCATGCCGAGTTTGAGGAAACCCGCAAAGAATTACTGGGCAACATGGAAGACTTTGCCCAGGAGATGGCCTCAAAAATACTGGGAAGGAGTCTGGAAGCATGAAAGCTCGAAGTATGAAAAAGATTGTTCCGATATTGTTCGCTGTCGGCTTGTGCGGGGGGATGTGTACTCTCTCCTTTGCTCAGGAACACGGCAAAGAGGGACATCCTGTTGAACAGCATGCGGAGCAGCAGGCTAAACATCAGGTTGTTCATCCGGCTGCTGGAGTACCTGATGGCGAGCATGGCGATGGTGCTATGAAAGCGCACGGAACAGTAGAACATTCAGAACATGCTAGTGCTGAGCACGGTGAGAGTCATGGCGAAGGGCACGTTGCCCCTATGATTACCAAGGTAAAGTTATGGGATCTCTTGTGGCGGGCACTGAACTTTGCCGCTCTTATTTTTATTATGGTCAAGTTTCTTGCCAGACCCATTGCAGCTGGTTTGGGTGGCAGGAAACGTCAGATTCAGGATGAGTTGGAAACTATGCAGGAAAAACGCGACGAGGCTGAGCAGGCATATAAGGCCTTTGAGTTGCGTTTAGCGGGAATGGAAGGTGAAATGACGAAACTCGTTGACAAGGCCAAAGCAATGGCTGAGGACGAGAAAACCAGAATCCTTGCCGAGGCCGAGGCCTCAGCAACAGATATACGGCGTCAGGCTGAAGCAGCTGTACAAGGTGCTCTTGCAAAGGCAACAGGCAAGCTGCAAGCAGAGATTGCGGATCAGGCTGTTGCCATGGCTGAGGAGCTGATCGTAAAGAACCTGACTCCAGAAGATCAGGTGGCGATTACTGAACAGTATCTTGAACGTGTGGGTGCGGTACAGTGAAACAGACAATTATAGCAAAACGGTACGCCAGGGCGATTTTTACACTCGGGCAGGAAAACGGGACGGTTGATAGCTATGCGGAGACACTCAGCACCCTTGCTGATCTCTTTGATGATCCCGAACTTGAAGTCGCTGCAACCCTTGTCAATCCTCTGTATCCACTTGAGGCGAGACATAAGGTTATGACCGCGATTGCGGAAGCCGCAGGTGCGGATGCCTGATGATTGCCTTTCTTAATTTACTGGTGGAGCGGAAACGGATTGATGTGCTGCGGGAAGTCGCAGCCCAGGTTCGTGAGTTGCTTGATCTTGAAAAGAATATCAGTCATGGTCGTGTCACATCGGCAATGGAGATTGATGAAGTGCTGCTTGGCAAGATTCAGGCAAAGCTGGAAGAAATTACAGGCCACAAGGTAATTCTTGAAACACAGGTTGATCCCTCGATTATCGGTGGCATGATAGCCAGAGTCGGAGATCTGGTGTTGGACGGAAGTATTAGAACACAACTTAATGGATTAAAAGAATCTATCAAGGGGAGAGAATAGTCAGATGCAGATCAAAGCCTCAGAAATCAGTCGGATCATAAAAGATCAGATCGCCGGTTATGCCAGTGATATTGATCTGAAAGAAACCGGAACAGTCCTTTCGGTCGGTGACGGTATTGCCCGTGTGTATGGTGTTGAAAACTGTCAGGCCATGGAGTTGCTTGAGTTCCCCGGTGGCATCATGGGACTCGCTCTGAACCTGGAGGAGGACAATGTCGGTGTTGCGGTCATGGGGAGTGTCCGTCATATTAAGGAAGGTGACATTGTCAAGCGGACCGGAAAAATTGCCGAGGTTCCGGTTGGTCCAGAGCTGGAGGGGCGAGTTGTTGATGGTATCGGGCTGCCCATTGATGGTCAGGGGCCGATTGAAGCAAAAGAAACCCGGAAGATGGAGTTGTTGGCTCCCGGCGTTATCGCCCGTAAGGGTGTGCATGAGCCTTGCTACACCGGATATAAGGCTGTTGATGCTATGACTCCGGTGGGTCGCGGTCAGCGTGAGCTGATTATTGGTGACCGTCAGATCGGTAAGACAGCCCTTTGTGTGGATGCTATCATCGCCCAGAAAAATAGCGGCATCCATTGTGTATATGTAGCCACGGGACAGAAAAAATCCACGGTTGCTCTGGTTGTTGAGGCCCTGCGAAAGAACGGCGCTATGGAGTACACCACCGTGGTTGCGGCCTGTGCCTCTGATCCTGCTCCGATGCAGTATGTTTCCGCGATGGTCGGTTGTGCAATGGCCGAGTACTGGCGCGACAGCGGTCAGCATTCTCTGATTATATATGATGACCTTTCCAAGCAGGCGGTTGCCTATCGTGAGCTGTCCCTGCTGCTCCGTCGTCCGCCAGGACGCGAGGCCTATCCGGGTGATATTTTCTTCAACCACTCCCGTCTACTGGAGCGAGCCGCCAAGGTCAACGATGATCTCGGTGCCGGTTCCATGACAGCTCTGCCCATCATTGAAACTCAGGCCGGAGACGTTTCTGCTTTTATCCCGACCAATGTTATCTCTATTACTGATGGTCAGGTTTTCTTGGAGCCGAGCCTGTTTTTTGCCGGTGTTCGTCCGGCCATTAACGTCGGTATCTCGGTTTCCCGTGTTGGTGGTGCGGCCCAGGTGAAGGCTATGAAGCAAGTCGCGGGTACCCTGCGTCTTGACTTGGCCCAGTACCGTGAGTTGGCGGCCTTTGCCGGTTTTGGTTCTGACTTGGACGCTGCCACCCAGGCCCAGCTGACCCGAGGTGAACGTCTGGTTGAAATTCTCAAGCAACCCCAGTACCAGCCCCTGTCTATGGAGAAACAGGTAACGATTATCTTTGCCGGTACCAAAGGATTTCTGGATACATTCCCTGTGGATACTCTTGCTGATTATGAGCAAGAGATGTACAGCTATATTGAGACCAATGAGCCGTCGATCTTTACAGAGCTGCAGGAGAAAGAAGAGATTTCAGGCGAGCTGGATGAAAAGATGAGAAAAACGCTGACTGCTTTTGGTGAGGCGTTTAAAGCGACTAAAGGGCTGAACTAAAAGTTTGAACTAAGGGCCTGCTTGAAGCTCGAATAGCAAGGAACTGCAAGGAACTGATCACATGCCTGGATTAAAGGATGTTAAAAATAAAATAGAAGGCGTCTCAAAGACTTCGCAGATAACCAAGGCCATGAATATGGTTGCCTCTGCGAAACTGCGCGGTGCGCAGGAGAGAATGGAGACTTTCCGGCCCTATGCGGAAAAATTTGCCGAGGCTATGAAGGATCTGTCCGGCGGCACGAACAGCAACCAGCCACTTCTGGAAGTTCGTGATGTGCAGACTGTGGAACTTATTGTCGTCACCTCCGACCGAGGGCTTTGCGGAAGTTTTAATGCCCATATTATCTCCAAGGCACAGAAGCTCATAAATCAATTTGAGGTAGAAGGAAAAGAGGTTAGCCTGATTACAGTGGGCAATAAGGCTGCTCAGGCCTTTAGGCGATCCGGGAAGATTCGTGAATCCTATAAGGATATCATGAGTACCTTTAAGATGTTCAATGCCCGGGCCATATCTCAGAGTGCCACCTTGAATTTCCTTTCAGGAGAAACTGATGAGGTGCGGGTCGTGTATGCACGCTTTCTTTCTATGGCCAAACAGCGGCCGACCGAGGAAACGCTGTTGCCCATCAAACCTCTTGAACAGGAGAAGGGGGCAAAGACCGGTACGGCTGTAGAATATATCTATGAGCCCGATCCTGAACAGATTATGGAGGCCCTTCTCCCGCTGCATCTGAATGTGCAGGTATACCATGCTATGATTGAGGTTGCGGCCGGTGAGCATGCGGCCCGAATGGCGGCTATGGATAATGCAACCAATGCATGCGGAGATATTATCAAAGAGTTGACGCAATTATACAATAAGGCTCGCCAGGCGGCCATTACCGGCGATCTTATGGATATCGTTGGTGGTGCTGAGCACTGAAGGGCTGATACGAAATACAAAATTTTTGGATATCGCAAAATTGTTTCCAGGAGGCCATTTCAATGGGTGAATCGCGAGTTGGAAGAATTATTCAGGTCATCGGACCTGTTGTTGATGTAGAATTTAAGGCAGGTGATCTGCCTGAGATCATGAGTGCGCTGTTTGTTACTAATCCAGGCATTGATGATGTAGAAGAAAACTTGGTTATCGAGGTCGCCCTGCATATGGGTGATAATGTGGTACGCTGTATCGCTATGGATCAGACCGACGGTCTGGTTCGTGGTATGGCCTGCCGTGATGCGGGAGAGCCCATCACTATTCCGGTAGGTGCTCCGGCCCTTGGTCGGATTATGAATGTGGTCGGTCGTCCGGTGGACGGACTTGGTCCGATTGATGATTCTAAGACCATGCCCATCCATCGCGCTGCTCCTGAGTTTACCGAGCAGGACACTGAGGTCAACGTGTTGGAGACCGGTATTAAGGTTATTGATCTACTGGTCCCCTTTCCCCGTGGTGGTAAGATGGGACTGTTTGGCGGTGCTGGTTGTGGGAAGACCGTTATCATGATGGAGATGGTCAATAATATCGCTATGCAGCACGGCGGCATTTCCGTTTTTTGCGGTGTGGGTGAGCGAACCCGTGAAGGCAACGATTTGTACATGGAGATGAAGGAGTCCGGTGTTCTGCCTAAGGCTGCTCTGGTGTATGGTCAGATGACAGAGCCTCCGGGAGCCCGTGCTCGTGTTGCCTTGACCGGTTTGACCGCTGCTGAGTACTTCCGTGATGTGGAAGGCCAAGACGTACTTTTCTTTGTCGATAATATCTTCCGTTTTACCCAAGCCGGTGCTGAGGTATCTGCGCTGCTCGGACGTATTCCTTCAGCGGTTGGTTATCAGCCGACCTTGGCTACCGATCTCGGTGCCCTGCAGGAGCGTATTACCTCCACCACCAAGGGTTCTATTACCGCTGTTCAGTGCGTGTACGTGCCTGCTGATGACTTGACTGATCCGGCTCCGGCAACTACTTTTGCCCATCTCGACGGTACGGTTGTTCTTTCTCGTCAGATTGCTGAGTTGGGTATTTACCCGGCGGTTGATCCTCTGGATTCCACCTCCCGTATCCTTGACCCCAACGTGGTCGGTGAGGAGCATTATCTGACCGCTCGTGGCGTGCAGGTTTCCTTGCAGAGATATAAAGGGCTACAGGATATTATCGCTATTCTCGGTATGGATGAGCTTTCAGAAGAAGATCAGCTGTTGGTTGGTCGCGCTCGTAAGATCCAACGCTTTTTGTCCCAGCCTTTTCATGTTGCAGAAGTTTTTACCGGTATGGACGGTAAGTACGTAAAGGTTGAGGATACTGTGCGCGGCTTTAAGGAAATCCTGGATGGGAAGCATGATGATCTTCCCGAGAATGCGTTCTACATGGTCGGCACCATTGAAGAGGCCACTGCAAAAGCCGAGGCGGAAAAGGACAAGGACAAGGCTAAAGCCTAATTCGTTCAAGCGAACCTGAGGTAGGAAACAATGGCACAGATTCATCTTGAAGTAGTAACTCCCCACGGACAGATCGTCAATGAGGATGTGGACATCGTCACCGCACCGGGTGTCGAGGGGGAGTTTGGTGTGCTGGCGCATCATGCTCCGTTTTTGAGCGCGATTAAAACAGGTACCTTGGTCTTTAAACAGGATAAGCGGGAAAAATTCCTGATGGTCAGCAGTGGTTTTGCCGAGGTGTCCAATAATAAAGTCACCGTTTTGGTGGAAACAGCCGAGTTTGGGCACGATATTGACGTGAACCGCGCCCTGCGTGCCAAAGAGCGAGCAGAAGAACGCTTGGCGCAGGCTCAGGCGCATGCTGAGGATCTTGACCGAATTCGGGCCGAGGTTGCTTTGCAGCGGGCTGTTGCTAGGATTACAGTGGCGCAGCGGACTTCGTTGTAGTTTTTGTTTGCCACCCAGTTTTGTTTTTAAAGGCCGTCCTTATGGACGGCCTTTTTTATTTGGCAGCAGGGAAAAAGGGATTGAAAACGGGGAAAAGGGGAGGTGATTAACTGGAGTGGATTTCGATCTCTTGCACAGCTGGTTTCGGCATGTCTTTTCTGGACATGGTAACAGTGAGCACACCTTGGTTAAAGGTCGCTTTAATGGTTTCCTGGTCAGCGTCTTCCGGTAATGAGAGCACGCGCTGAAAAGAGCCGTAGAAACGTTCCTGCCGGTAGTAGTCTTTCTTCTCTTCTTCCTTTTTTTGTTTTTTCTCGCCGCGAATGGTCATGATATTATTTGCGACTTCGATCTTGATGTCGTCCTTTTCTGCACCAGGTACTTCTACGGTGACGGTATATTCCTTATCGCTTGCAGCAAGATCCGTCATAGGTTTGAGCATGCGGCCAGCGCTGTGCATAAAGGGTCTGTCAAAATCAAAAGAGGGAAATCCAAAATCGTGAAACGTCCGATCAAAGAGCCGGTTAACCTCACGATGAAAGTCCCGCAGCGGACCGGCAAAGTTCTCCCGATCTTTTTTGGTGGCATTCCGTTGTATCGGAACCTTGTCGCCGCTTTTCTCCTCTGTCTCCTGGCTCGGCTTGGTGCTTTTCAATTCCTGGGTGATCACGTCTGGAGAATTTGCCGACCCTGCGGCGTAACTCAGCGGCGTAATTGGTAAGATGAGGTGAAGTGCCGTTATTCCTGTAAATATCAATACCTTTGTTTGCATTCGGCCATTCATTGCAGAACCTCCATAATAAAAAAGAATGAAAATTAATATGAGATGTAACGGATTCCATCAGGTGAAATCCGTTACATATGCCTCCTGTGCGCTTGCACGATGTAAGAGTTTTTAGTGAACTTTTACTTCAATCTGCTTCGGTTTTGCCTGCTCTATTTTGGTCAGTGTCAAGCTGAGCACTCCGTTTTTGCAGGTCGCTTCCACTTTATCTACATCCACATCCTGTGGCAGGGTGAAGTGTCTGACAAAAGAACCGTATCTGCATTCGGTTCTGTGTACCTTCTTGTCTTGGTCATCATTCTTCTTTTCTCCTTTAACAGTTAGGATGCGATTGTCGATAGCCACCTGTACATCATCTTTTTCCACACCCGGAAGTTCGACTTTTAAAACAAACTCGTTGTCTGTTTCAAGGATGTCAACTACAGGTGCCCAGTCTCCTGTTTCAAGAGGACCGTTGTCTTCCGCTGTCGCTTTCCTTCTTGCAGGCATTGTGTAGGTATTCAACAATGCTTCCATCTCACGAAAAGGATCCCAAATGCTGACGTTCATAATACCCTCCTTGTTTGTCTTTTGAAGAATAAAATATTGCCTTTTTATTTATTGATCATCTTGTATGGATGATATACTCATTTTCCTGGTGAAATGGTAAGTTCGAGTCTTTTTTATGTCAAGAGATCTTGTTTATTTTTTTCTTAATAAGAATTGACCTCTTGTTTTTATTATACCATGCTTATATACGATATTTATTTCCATATAGCATGGAAAGTCTCGCTTTCCTTTATGGATGAATAAGTAATTACGAAGAGTGGTGTCGTCAAGACAAAAAAAGAAAAAAACGCAATATGGATATTGCAGGTATCATGAATAGGGGTGGGAGGTCGTATAAGCGGAAGGTTGGGAGCTGGATTGAGGGATAGGGCAAAAGGTCAGTCCCCCTATTGACACTACCGAGGTTTACAATTATACTTCCAATTATATTTTATTCTGAAGCTACGGAGGATCATTATGGGACAGGTAACAATATATCTGGATAACGAAACTGAAGATAAGCTGAAAAAAGCTGCCAAATCGAGCCAGCTATCTGTAAGCAGATTAGTTGCTGACATGATCAAAAAGCATGTTAGGACCGAGTGGCCCCAACATGTTGTTGAACTGGTAGGTAGCTGGAAAGAAAGTTTTCCTTCTGTTGAAGAGCTACGCTCCAGTAATGGTAAGGATTCTCCCAGGGAAAAGCTGTAGCCATGTACTTGCTCGATACCAATACGCTGATTTATTTCTTTAAGGGCATGGGCCGGGTTGCTGAAAATCTCTTATCTAGGTCGCCAAAAGAAATCGCTGTCGCTTCCGTTGTCTTGTTTGAATTGGAAGTGGGTATTGCCAAATCAGACCGTCCTGAAAAAAGACAACAACAGTTGAGTTCGTTGACTTCGGTTGTCAGCACAATTCCTTTTACATATAAAGAGGCCAAAACCGCAGCAATTATTCGGGCAAAACTAGAAAAGGCGGGCACTCCCATAGGGCCGTATGATACATTAATTGCGGGCACTGCCTTATGTGCCAATTGTGTTCTAGTAACAAATAATACGAAAGAATTTTCGAGAGTTGAAAATTTGCGGCTTGAAGATTGGTTTTGACAGGGGAGTTTCCGCTGCCCATACAAGGAAAGAAAAATGCTGAAAAACGAACTTGATGTCACTCTGCACAAAGCAGAGAATCTGAAAGAAAAGCCGGATCAGAATCAATTAGGATTCGGCAAACATTTTACCGACCACATGCTCACCATGCGCTGGAACAAGGAGCATGGCTGGCATGATGCGGAAATCAGGCCTTACGGCAATTTTAGCTTGATCCGGCTGCAATGGTCCTGCATTACAGTCAGGAGATTTTCGAGGGGCTCAAGGCCTATCGAGGAGCAGACGGTTCTGTGCTCCTGTTCCGGCCTATGGATAACCTTAATCGTTTCAATGATTCTTCGGTTCGTATGTGCATGCCCCGTATTCCGGCGGAAAAGGTGCTGCAAGCCATGAAGGGTCTGATTTACCTGGATCGTGAGTGGATTCCCCAGACCGAAGGAGGTGCTCTGTATATCCGGCCCGCCATGATTGCCAGTGAAGCAGCTTTGGGCGTTCGTCCGGCCAATGAGTACCTGTTTTTTGTCATTTGCAGCCCGGTTGGGGCCTATTACGCGGAAGGATTCAGCCCGACCAAGATTTATGTTG
The DNA here is from genome assembly GCA_004028505.1 of Candidatus Electrothrix aarhusensis. Lineage (GTDB taxonomy): Bacteria > Desulfobacterota > Desulfobulbia > Desulfobulbales > Desulfobulbaceae > Electrothrix > Electrothrix aarhusensis. The sequence continues at coordinate 58,285 of MTKO01000120.1, read as the reverse complement.
AAGACGAATACGTTCGGGCTGTCCCAGGAGGGGTGGGCAATGTCAAGACCGGGGGAAATTATGCAGCCTCTATCAAGGCCCATACCACCTCCCAGCAGAAGGGCTATACCCAGGTTCTCTGGCTGGATGCGGTTGAGCGTAAATATATAGAAGAAGTGGGCACCTCGAATATCTTTTTTATTATTAACGACGAACTGGTCACGCCTCCTCTGGGTGGTACTATTCTGCCCGGTATTACCCGCGATACGGTCTTGCAGCTGGCTGCGGATTGGGATATTTCCACCAGTGAACGCCGGATTACCATTGATGAGGTCATAGCGGCTGCTGAGGATGGCTCCTTGACCGAGGCCTTTGGTTCGGGTACAGCAGCGGTGATTTCGCCCATTGGCGAGTTCGGATACAAGGGGGATACCATTATGATCAATAACGGTGAAACCGGCCCGCTTGCCCAACGCTTCTTTGATGGGATTCAGCAAGTGCAGCGTGGGGCAACCTCGGACCCGCATGACTGGATTGTTCAAGTGAAATAAGCCTCTTTTTTTCCTTCTTTTTTTATTTCAAACAATTGAGAGATATTTTTTTTTCTCTTTGTCCCTTGATTTTTCAAAATCCGTCCCTATTGTTTCTCGGATCAAAATGACAGAAGCCGAATATACCCGGCTTCTGTTTCTGAAACCACATGAAGCCGGGCAGGATGCGTCAGCGTCGTCCGGCTTTGATATGAAATAAAACAATCAATCAAGTTAGAGGAGGATTTATCCATGAACATTCGTCCACTGAATGACCGTATTTTGGTTAAGAGACTGGAGGAAGAAACACAAACAGCAGGCGGTATCATCATTCCTGATTCTGCTCAAGAAAAACCGGCTGAAGGCGAGATTGTCGCAGTTGGTCCGGGTAAAATGACTGATGCTGGTCAGCGTACAGCTATGGACGTCAAGGAAGGCGACCGGGTGCTGTTCTCCAAATATGGCGGCACGGATGTAAAATTCGACGGTCAAAGTTACCTCATTATGCGCGAAGACGATATCCTCGGTGTTATCGCAGCAGCATAAGTTTTTTCTCGATGCCAACCTATTTTTATTCAGACGTTAAAAGATATTTAAGGAGTTAGATACAATGTCCAAAGAATTATATTACAGCGGCAAAGCCCGCGAGGCTATGCTTGCTGGTGTAAATTGCCTGGCCGATGCAGTAAAGGTTACCCTCGGACCTAAGGGACGTAATGTTCTGATTGAAAAATCTTTCGGCGCGCCGGTTATCACCAAAGACGGTGTAACTGTTGCCAAAGAGATTGATATCAAAGATAAGTTCCAGAACATGGGCGCTCAGATGGTAAAAGAGGTTGCTTCTAAGACCTCTGATGTTGCCGGTGACGGAACCACTACTGCAACTGTTTTGGCCCAGGCTATCTACCGTGAAGGCGCGAAGATGGTTGCTGCTGGCTCCAATCCTATGGAGATCAAGCGCGGTATCGACGCATCTGTTGCAACAGTTGTTGCCGAGCTGGCCAAGATTTCTCAGCCCACCAAAGAGCAGAGCGAGATCGCTCAGGTCGGTACCATCTCTGCCAACAACGATACCACCATCGGCAGCATCATTGCCGAGGCTATGGACAAAGTGGGCAAGGAAGGCGTTATCACCGTGGAAGAGGCAAAATCCATGGAGACCTCTTTGGACGTTGTTGAGGGTATGCAGTTTGATCGCGGTTACCTTTCTCCGTACTTTGTGACTGATCCGGATCGCATGGAAGTAAATATGGAAGATCCGTTGATCCTGATCAACGAGAAAAAGATCTCCAACATGAAGGACCTGCTGCCTATCCTTGAGGCTGTTGCCAAAATGGGTAAGCCGCTGTTCATTATTGCAGAAGATGTTGATGGTGAAGCATTGGCTACCCTGGTTGTTAACAAGCTGCGCGGTACCCTGAACATCGCTGCTGTTAAGGCTCCGGGCTTTGGTGATCGTCGTAAGGCTATGCTGGAAGATATAGCTATCCTCACCGGTGGACAGGTTATCACCGAAGATCTGGGTATCAAGCTGGAGAACATCACGGTTAACGATCTCGGAACCGCCAAGCGTATTGTTGTTGATAAAGACAACACCACCGTTATTGACGGTGCTGGTGATAAAGAAAAATTGGCTGCACGGGTTAAACAGATCCGTACCCAGGCCGAGGATTCTTCCTCAGACTATGATCGTGAGAAGCTCCAGGAACGTCTGGCTAAGCTGATCGGCGGTGTTGCTGTCATCAATGTCGGTGCTGCCACCGAGATTGAAATGAAAGAGAAAAAAGCCCGTGTTGAGGATGCACTCAACGCTACCCGTGCTGCTGTTGAAGAAGGCGTTGTTCCTGGTGGCGGTGTAGCCTTCCTGCGCTGCATCAAGGCTCTTGACGCAATGAAGCTTGAAGGTGAGCAGGATCTCGGTCGTCAGATCATCAGACGCGCTCTGGAAGAGCCGGTTCGTCAGATCGCTTCTAACTGCGGTTGTGAAGGCTCTGTTATTGTCGAGAAGGTCAAAGGTCTGGAAGGCGCCTTTGGTTTTAACGCTGCCCTTGAAGAGTACGGCGATCTGATCGCTGCCGGTGTTATTGATCCGACCAAGGTTACTCGCACAGCTCTGCAGAATGCCGCTTCAGTTTCCGGTATGCTGTTGACCACCGAGTGCATGATTGCTGATGAGCCAGAAAAAGATGATGCTGGTGCTGGTATGGGTGGCGGTATGCCTGGTGGAATGGGTGGAATGGGTGGAATGGGCGGAATGGGCGGAATGATGTAACGTCGTCCCCCTGGCTGACCTGTTCAATCAGTCTGTAGAAGGTTTATGGACTCAGCGGCATTATCCCTTGGGGTAATGCCGCATTGCATTATGTACCATTTTTTTATCGAGCATGTAATTTTTCGCTTGACAAAAAGTTTAAAATAGGGAATTATATCCTCCCTGAACGCGACATAGCGTTTTGCATGTTCGGCGATGTAGCTCAGCTGGTTAGAGCGCACGGCTCATATCCGTGGTGTCCGGGGTTCAAGTCCCTGCATCGCCACCACAAAACAATCCGGTGAAGTCCGGTTTATAATATAACCCCGATTCCTGACGAGGAATTCGGGGTTTTTTGTTGCTTATTCCACCATATAGTACTGGCACCAGTACCTTTCAATCGCGCTGCTAAAAACAGTCAAGGCGGCCAGTTATCTCCCTCGTGTGTCGGACCCAGGTTGTTTTTTATAAAGCAGTGAAGTAAAATTTTTTTTACCTTGCTATCGGTTGTGTTATTTTTTATACTTTACATATAAAGAGTAATAAAAGAAGGGGAAGCAAATAAAAGAATGAATTTATTTTATTGGAGCTACCCCATCTCAGAGGAGGGACTTCACAATGACTGCATCTCGAAAAAAAATATATGCCTTTGAAAGATCCATTCAACTTATTGAAAAAGCTGCCCAGAATAATTCTTTTTTGGTTTCCGACGAATCATTTCAAGCGCTTTATAATACATATGAAAAGTTGGTAGAGATGTTCCCTGTCGCTGATGAAGCAAGAACGGATGATTTTTTAGTGTTACAAGTATGATGATGCATACATGAAATTTCTGTGAAGTAACCTTCTCGTCACCTCACCGGGCGCGTGCAGAGCACGTTGCCCGGTTTTTTTTATCTTGGGCCCACTTTTCAATGAGGATCAAGTTGCCTCTTCCTGAACAAATACGCCGCAAAGACCCCACCCACAGCCCCGAACAGATGCCCCTCCCACGAAATAAACCCATGAAAAGGAAGCATGCCGCCGAGCATTCCAAGTCCATAGACCAGCGCGACAACGATAGATATGATAACCGGGATCAGTTTTTTTTTCAGTAAGCCATAGCTGATCAGAAAGGCAGCTAGCCCATAAATCAGCATGCTAGCCCCGATATGATTGGCCGAGCGGGCCAAGAGCCAAACCAAGAGGCCGCCGGAACTGATGATAACGATAAGGACGTCGAAAAAGATTTTTCGGTAAAATAAGATCAGGAGCAGGCTCAGGACAAAGAGGGGAACCGTGTTGCTGACAATATGCCTGAAGCTGACGTGGAGAAAGTTGGTGAGCGGAATTCCCAGCAGGCCGCCAGTCGTGCGCGGGACAATCCCGTAGCATTGAGCCGGAAAGGGAGGATGAGATCCACAAGATAGACAGCCCAGATCGTGCAGACAAGATAAACAGGAACTGTAGCGGCACCGAGTTTCATGCTTATTCCAGAGGGGTTTAAGGGGAAGAACCTGAACAACCTGAGAGAATGATAGCAGATAACGTCTTGTTCCGCAAGAGAGGAGAAAATGGGAAAGAACCCTAATATCAGGTTGCCAATCTTTGGCAGGCAGAATAGTATAACTGTGTTTATCAACCTGTAAGGGATTCAACAAGAAAGACCATCCCCCTTCTGTACGCCGGGTGCTGTAGGGAGGATTCGCAAACCGCTCCTCCTGTTCGGTTCCTGTTCCGTACCGAAAAAGGGATATAAACGGGCAGGTACAGGGGTGATCTGCCTTGTGACTTGTCTGGAGTACACAATATTATGACAGAACCCACGACCACTGTTTCCCCACGAAAAAGCACCATCAAGCGGGAAACCCTCGAAACAAAGATTTCTCTTCAGCTGGACGTTGACGGCTCAGGAAAGGCCGATATCAGCACTGGCGTCGGATTCCTAGACCACATGCTGACCCTCTTTGCTGTGCATGGTTTTTTTGATCTCACTGTGCAGGCACAAGGCGATACCCATGTCGATGATCACCATACTGTGGAAGATATCGGCATCTGCCTTGGTCAGGCCTTTGCCCAGGCCTTAGGCGATAAAGCCGGTATTCATCGCTATGCCCATGCCTATGTACCTATGGATGAAACCTTGGCCAGGGTTAGTCTTGATTTTTCCAACCGCCCCTTTCTCCATTACGACGTGACCATCAGAGATCAAAAGGTGGGCACCTTTGACACCGCCCTTGCCGGTGAGTTTCTGCGGGCCTTGGCCCAGCATGCTGGCCTCACCCTGCATGTTGATCTTCTCCACGGAGAGAATGCTCATCATATTATTGAGGCCGTATTTAAAGCCCTGGGACGGGCTATGGGTGAGGGCGCTTCCCTGCGTCAGGGGCTTGTCGGCACGCTTTCGTCCAAGGGGTCTTTGTAGATTTTTTATCGGGGAAATCCTTGATTATTATCATGGGGGAACAGATGATTGCGAAAAAAAGCAGTATCAAAGGGATTGCCTTGGCAGGAATACTAGGGATACTAGGGATACTTTTCCTGTCGCTTTTGAGCAGCGGGTGCAGCAATAAAAGCCTGGAAAGCACGGAACAGTTGCCTGATTTTGCCGTAAGCTGCGTTGCTGTTGCACCGGCAACCAGCGATGTACCCTTGGACAGCGAGCTGCTTTCCCAAATAGAGAAAAAAGAACTGGATGACGGGCTGTACTATCTTAATAATTTTTTGAAAAAACATTTTCTCAGCAGGCATGATGTGCGACTGTTCAGCGATGGGCAATTGAGTGATGGAGAGGATTCCTCGGCTCAGCCTTCCCTGGAACGAGCCAAGAAGTTTGCGAACAAGCTCAGTTGCAATGCCGTGCTGGAAACCACCTTGCATCGCTATAAAGAACGGGTTGGCGGCAATATGACCGCAAAAGAACCTGCCTCTGTCGCCTTTGAATATCGTCTACTGGCCATGCCCGATGGTCAGGTGCTTTGTCAGGACAGCTTTGATGCGGCGCAGCAATCATTGATGGGAAATCTTTTGAGCTTTCGGGAGGGAACAGGCGGGTCTCTGATTTGGCTTACCGCAAAAGAATTTATGACAAAGGGGTTGCGCAACAGGTTGGGAAAATGCTCCTATCTTACGGAACATAAATAATGTTCCACCCATGAAGAGCGTCCTGACTGCCGGAGAAAATCGGCGCATTGCCAAGGCCATGCTGGATTATTCCATGCTGGCTGACGGCGACAGGATTTTGGTGGCAGTTTCCGGCGGTATTGATTCTCTGGTTTTGGCTTGGGTGCTTCATACTTGGCGGAGGAAGGCACCGATTGATTACGAGGTGCATCCTGTGTATGTGGACATGCGCCCAGCGGGAGCACCGAGAGTACCGGAAGCTGAGACAGAGGGCAGGGCAGGGCTCATTTGCGAGCGACTTGCTGCTCTGGGATTATCCTGTCAGGTTTTGCCAGCAGAACTGCCTGCGCTATCAGAAGCGCACCAGAGTGAGACAGGAACTGAGACCACCGGCATTTGCTTCCAATGTGCCCGCAACCGACGGCGTCTCCTTTTTGATCATGCCCGTGAACAAGGTGCTCATACGATTGCCTTGGGACATCACCGGGATGATATCGTGGAAACCTTTTTTATCAATCTCACCTGTAGCGGCAATATCAGTACGATGCGTCCCAAACAGGTTCTTTTTTCGGGGCGACTTGCGCTAATTCGACCACTGGCTTATCTGGTCAAAGAGGAGATCAGGGGGATCGGAAAGCGTCTGGGACTGGACCCGGTGGCCTCTGACTGTCCCGTATCGGAAAAGACTCGCCGGCAAGATATCCGAGGCCTGCTGAAACAAGTGTATGACCAGATCCCTGGGAGCCGAGAGCATGTCTTTGCTGCGCTTGGCAATGTCCGCCAGGAGTATCTTCTTCTTCAAGATTCATCAAAGCATCAACAGGAAACCCATGCGAACCAATCTTGACTGCCTTGTCTGTTTTATGCGCCAAGCCAGATCCACCGGCTTATTGGCTACTGATAATCTGGATCTTCAACGACAGCTCCTTGATGGCGCGGGCCGGTATATAAACCAGGTGGATACAGAGCTTTCTCCGCCTGAAAATGCTGTGGGCCTCTACGCACTCTTTGCCGAGATTTTGGGGCATGATGATCCCTTTGCCCAAGTCAAGCAGGAGGGGAATGATTTCGCCCTTTTCTTGCAGGAAAAGGTCGAGCAGCAAATTCAGGCCGCTGATGATCCGCTCCGGGCCGCAGTGCGAGTGGCAATCGCGGGTAACATCATTGACTATGGGGCCTTGCATAGTTTTGACGCCGCAGCGACCATGCAGGAGTGCTTTGATCGAGAATTTGTTGTGGACGATTATCCTGTCTTGCTTGAGGCCCTGCAAGATAAGCCCAAGGTGCTCTATCTTTGTGATAACTGCGGTGAGATTGTTTTTGATGGCCTACTGATCAGAGAGCTGAATAAACTGGGTTGCCAAGTAACGGCTGCGGTGCGGGATGCCCCAGTCATCAACGACGCCACAATGGCAGATGCCCGAGTCTGTGGTTTGGATAAGATTTGTTCGGTGATCAGCAATGGAACTCGTTGTCCGGGGACACCGCTGGAGTCCTGTAGTGAGGACTTTAGAGAGCATTTCCAGGATGCGGACCTGATTATCAGCAAAGGGATGGGCAATTTTGAGACCCTGTCTGAGGTGTCAGCCCCGATCTTTTTCCTCTTTACTGTGAAATGCCGTCAAGTATCCCGACATCTCACGGAGCGCCAAGGGTTTGCCCCTGATTTCTTAAAAGGGACTGGTGAGATGGTTCTTTTGCGGCAGAAAGAGGACGCCTGAACGACGAGGGGGAAGCCCCTTCATTCCTCTTGATTTTTCTTTGGCCGCCCCGCCTTACCAGGAGTCACCCGGCGGCCAAGCATTATGCTGATCTCATTATTAAATCGATCATTGCCAAGGGAAAACCCACCATTGGTGGCTTTTCGTATCTTGTCAATTTCCACTGTGTCCAGTTCGTGACAAAATAATTCCTGATAGCCTTCTCGCCTTTCTTTTTTTGTATCCCCTAATCCCTTATATAAGGGATGTGGCTTGATCAGGCTAGACTTCTCGCCTTGGGCATTGATGCCGTAGCTTGACCATTGGTATTCACCAGGATGCTCCACTATTCCGGCACGGACCGGGTTCATCTCAATATATTTTTGGCAGGCAAAAAGGTAGATTTCCTGCTGGAGGATGCAGGAACGAAACCTGCCTTCCAAAGGGTGCCGCTTCGTTGATAGGTTCGGTTGACGTACTGGACATAACGCTGGCCGAGCCGTTTCATCAAGTTGCCTGCGCTCCACGCTCTTTTTGGGGTGATCAGGAGGTGGACATGATTTTTCATCAAGACATATGCATGGACAGCACATTTTGATTTTTTGCTGTATTCCTTGAGCCAATCAAGATAGAAGAGGTAGTCATCCTCGGCAAAAAAACAGGCTTGGCGGTTATTGCCACGTTGGATGATATGGAGCGGGTTTCCTGGGATGATGATTCTTGGGCGTCTTGGCATTATTCGGGATTTATAAATTGTTGATTTGATCAAGGGAAAGATTGGTGCATTTCTGTATGAGTCGTTTGGTCGCCCAATCAAAGGATACGGTCTGTCTCTGAGTGGTGGTGGAGCGGTTTTTTAAACACTAAGCTTTGCATGAGTTTACTCTACCCTATCATGGCAAGAAGGTAAATAGCGTAAAAGTGGTCTGTCCCCTATATATTTATTGATGCCGCAGGCTGGTAGTTTATTTTCTTGTGACTCCCTTACGTAAGAGAGAGGGGATATGAAGTTAACAGCACTTCAAAAAAAACAAAATATTACGTCACTAAAAAAATCAAGTTGTTTTGCATGAATTTATCCCCCAGAATGGAAGATTGTGCCAGTTAGGGGGGAAATGCATGGTGGAGTGAATATCAAGAGGGCTACTTTGAAGCAGCTCGTACAATCTTTCCGACCAAGTTGGAGTTCGAGTAAAGGATGATAAGAATGCCTGAATCAGCGCAAGATTTACATAAGGGGTATTTAGCGGTATCCCCTCGTGAGTATATTTTTCTATATTCTTGGCTTTAGGCGGAAAATTATGATTCCAGAGTCGATTATGATGTGCACAGCAGTTGCGTATTAAAGTCAAAGCGTGAACCCAACCAGCAAAGTCATTGACACTGAATTTAAAGAATTTACTTACCTGTTGTTTAACCTTGTTTACCTTAATGTTACTATACAAGACAGACCATGTACCCATAGGCAAAACCTCCACAACCATCCACGAGGGCGGCAACTCAGGTTTTTTGTACTTTGTATAATAATGCCTACATGATGAATTATTACCGTGATTCCAGTTTTTCTTACCGGTATGAAAAATAATTTTATTGACGAATTTTTCGTACTCTGATTTCTGATCAGGAGAACTGGCATTAACAAATGAATCACAAAATAACTCTTTCTTTAAATACCAATGCGGATCATTATATTTACTAGACACAGTATCTGACAAAACAGTACGTATGGCAACCTCTATTCGCTCAAGGGCATCCATAACTTGAACACGCAACTTTCTATCAAAAATATATAGCTCAAGTATGTTGTTAAATGTGGTTTTAGGCCGAAACCGATCTTTCACGGCTTGGAATGGTAGAAAATAAGCGGATAAGCGATAGTACCCAATAGTCGATAAATATCGTTTGGCTCTATCTTCATCAAGAAAAGTCAATCCTCGATTTTTAAGCAGCTCAATATGCTTTTCGGTACTATAGACGGGTTTAGTATATTTCATAGTAAAAAACAAATAACCTGACTCCCCTCTTGCGATATTACCCATAGTTATGGGGGGAGCCAAGTATTATTCAGATAGTTAACTATAGTAAACTAGTACACCCTTGTAAACAAAAAAGTACACTGAGTGTACTAGTGCTTAGTAAAGTCTAAAATTTAGGGTTAAACGTGTCGCCCCCGATTAGTCTTCGGGGCTTACCTTAAGACAACAACCCTAAAACTTAGCTATGACTAAGCACTAGACATTATACCGATCTTATAAACCTTGGAGCGTGACTTCCTGCCACGGACGGAATCTCAATCTCAAGTTGTGCAGTCCGCAGGCGATTTCCATAATCAAATCTGAGAAGCCTCGCACCCCGTTTCTGTATTTATCTTTAACGATTCTATAAGGGTGTTGAAACGATCCATTGTTTTCTGCATAATTTCAATATGTTAACGATAAAACGCGAAATCTTGGAACTCGTTGATTTAGCGTGCAAATATCACTTTCGTTTCAACACCCTTTCTATATCGTTTTACGCCGCTTACGACATGCTCTATTCTTATTCTTGAAATACTGCGGTTTCTGTCTTTCTGTTCTTGGGTCAAATTTTTTCCACGAGGTTTTTTAGTCGGCTGTAGAATAGTGACATTCGAAACAGAGAAAACCTGTATCTTGCAGTAGCGTGCTCCCGTCTGGAAGGCTGTATTCGGATTCATCCGCTATTTTCTTGTCATGTTTTTTTCCTTCAGCCGTCGGTGTCAAAAAAATAACTTCACAGACTGAATTTGCAAGTATGTTGTTCTTGCAAGTATGCGCTTTCTTTTTCCCGCTGTAATTATCTTTCTGCTTTTTCTTGTCTTTTGGGCGTTGAATCGGTCGTTCCGTACCGTCATGAGAAAAAACCGCCGCTTCTTCCAAATGAATATCCTTCATATTTCGGCACGGCATCGCATCCGTTTTTTTCAGAGCGGCAGCCAGGATTGGCATCAGATAATGAATCCATAAATTCGCTTTCGGCTGAGAAATACCGAAGAGTTTAGCGAGCATTATCTGAGTCGTATACTGCTTCATGTATATCAGGATAAAAAAAGGAGCTCGTAACAACTTGAAAATGTCGAATTTTTATAAAAAGTAGGCCTGTTTTTTCTCTTTTTTCCTTCCAGGGTACGGTCATTCTCAATTACCACCTCCTCAAACACTGAAAAAAGGGCGTTGAATTCTTCAAGTGTATATCCTGTCATTGCTATCATTTCATCCGGTTTGCTGGCAACTTCTTTAAAACTTATCATGAGATAACAATCAGCCTTTTATAAATTTGTTTCGAGTTGTTTTTGAAAAAGCGCAGATCCTACATCATATGATAACCCGCCGAGGAGAAATGAATTTAACAGTAAAATTAGAGCATTGCAATACGCAAAATCGGTATAATGTCTAGTAATGTCAGCTCAGGGTAATACCCTGAGCATTACGTCCGAATTCTTGGTTACGCCGGGACCCCTGTCTCTTTCATCGGATCAAAAGATATCTTCATGGCGCGGACAGGCAGCCGGCCACACAGAGACCGCAGGCCGTACATTTTTCCGGATCAAAAATCACCTCCATTGTCGGGCGGTTGATAGACAAGGCACCAACCGGACAGATGCCTGTACAGGCTCCGCATTGGAAGCATTTTGTTTCGTCTCGATGAACCTTGCCAGCAAGGCGTTCCGCCTGTACGCCGAGACTTTTCAGATAATCAAGGGCATCAGCCACTTTTTCTTTCTGCCCCTTGAGTTCCACCACCATGATGCCGTCCCGTTGGGGGCGAATATCCGCTTTCAGGATATTAAATTCTACTTCATAGCGTTGAACCAGGTGGGAGATAATGGGCTGATTCGAAGTCTCTTTCGGATAACGGAGAAGGTATATTCTGGTCATTGTACCGGTTGGATTGTGAAGGTTCAGGAGTTCTTGCGAAACTCCAAGGCTCCTATCCAGGCCTTGGAGGGCCGGATTGTTTTTTTAGTTTTTTTAAACTCAGCTTTTCAAAAAATGATATGCCGCAAGAGTTCTTGTGGTTCCGCCTCAGTGTCAATATGAGCGAACTGATGGGGAGGGAGTTCATCAGGTTGTTCAAAGGTTGCCCTTTGTTGGACAAAGATTTCCCAACGCCCGTCTGAAACAGCGTTTGGATCTTGAGCCCGCAGGGCCAGACGACGTTGTGTCTCCTGTTCAGAACAGGAGCAGAGGATAAAACGTATCTGGAGAGTAAGCGTGCTTGCCAGCTCGCTGACCTTCTGACGATCCGCTGCTTTACTGTAGGAACCATCCAGAACCACGCCTGTTGTACCCTTGTTGAAATCTTGAGCTGCGCTGTTCAGCATGGTCTGATAGGTTTTTTCACTGAACTCAGGAGTATATATTCCTTGGCCCATTCCATCAGGTCGGCGTTCATTTGTCGCAAGACCTGCCAGCTCCTTGCGCACCCTGTCCGTATTGTAATACGGGAGATCTTGGGTTGCTGCAAAGAGCTCAGCCAGGGTTGATTTCCCCGACGCAATCAAGCCGAAGAAGATATAGAGGGTAGCTGCTCCATTTTCTGTCTATCCGTATTACTTTGCGTAATTGTATTTTTTGTTATCCCGGCCCACTGGGCCGGGATAGATCAAGATATGACTAGTTCGTATAGCTTTCAGCAAGAGCAAAGTATTTGGCAGCAGCTTCTATGCAACTTTTTTTCACGGCCTCATCCACTGCCGGATCAGCAGCGGTGAACAGGCCAATCTTTCCCCGTACATAGGCGCGATAGCATTTGTAAAAGTTCAGCATTTCCTTGAGCGTGGTATCACCTGAGCGCTCACAGAATTGATCTATGCAATAGCTGGAGAGCTCCTGAAGGCCATGAAAATCCAGATCCATAGCCAGGAAGCCAATATCACTTGCTTTGTCGCAGTAGCGAAAGCGGCGGTTAAACTCGATGCAGTCGTAAACATAGACCTTATCAGCAAGACAGATATTTGCCGAGTACAAATCACCGTGGCAGTCACGGATATTTCCACCTTGGATGCGCTGGTTAAAAAGTTCTTCCTGGGTAAGAAACGCCTTGGACCAGGAGGAGATTTTGTCGAACTGCTCCTGGGTGATGGCACCATTATTGATGACCCCTTGGGTTTGCTCAAAATTTTCCAGAACATTGACAGCAACAGATTCTGCTGTACCGTATCCGTCTATCTCGTCGGTTCGATCAGCCTGCTGATAAAACGGTATCAGTTTGTCAACAATGGTATCAATATGAACACGATCAAGCTTGCCAGCCTGAATCAGGTTGACCATCATTTTTTCTTCAGGCATTCTGGCCATTTTTACCGCATGTTCCACGACCTCGCCACTCCCGTTCATATAGCTGTCGCCTTCTTGGGTGACCGTGACAAGATCAAGGTAGATATCCGGGCAAAGGCGGCGGTTGAGCAGGAGTTCCTGCTCACAGTATTGCTGTCGTTTCTCCAAGGTAGAAAAATCAAGAAAACCGAAATTAACCGGTTTCTTAAATTTGTAGACAAATTCGCCTGCAAGAAGAACAAAGGATATATGAGTTTGCACCAACCGAACATCGTTGTCAGCAGGGCAGGTATCTTGTTTTGTTTTCAGCAGGCTGGATATAAAATCGGGCAGATTATCGTTTGCCATTATCTCTCCGGATATAAAGTTTTTTCAGTTACTCGTTGCAGAGTGTCGGAGTGAAAACTCCGCTGGTAAGGACCTTGTGTAGCTGATGCCGCATAAGATCTTCTTGATTTTATTGCAGCTTCTATTTTATATGAACGTATAGGGTGGACGCATTTAAGAAACCCGATCGGCTTTCAATTTTTGCTGTCCCTCCCCAGAGGTGAGGGATGCGGGTTATTTCGTCGGAAGCCAGCGGGTAAGGGTCACCGCCAGTTCCTCCTGGTTCAGGGGCTTGGTCAGGTAATCATCCATACCAGCGGTAAAGCATTTCTCTTTATCACCGCTCATGGCATTGGCTGTCATGGAGATGACCAAGCGATGCTTGCCATGCAGTTTCTGTCTGAGTTTGCTGATCAGGTCGCTGTCCAATTTATCAGAAAGATCGGGATCAAGTTCTTTACCTTCTTCACAGGCTCGGATAATTTTGGTGAGTCTGTAGCCGTCCAGTTTCGGCATCTGGACATCAGACAAGATCAGGTCAAAATGATCTTCCAACATAATATGTAAGGCCTCAATACCGTCAACCGCCTCAATAACCTCATGCTTAAATTTTTCCAGCACCACTCGGATCAGAAAACGGTTTGCCGCGTTGTCTTCGACCAGTAGAACCCGAATGGGACAAATTTTCATGATTTCAGAGTTCGTGCTTTTTTTCCGGAGGATTTTTTCTTGAGAGGTTACGCCGAACATCACCGCGAAGGAGAAAGTGCTTCCCTTATCATATTCGCTTTCCACCCTTATGGTGCCGCCCATGAGTTCGCAGAGCTGACGACAGATAGCAAGGCCGAGGCCGGTGCCGCCGAATTTTCTGGAGACGGAACTGTCTGCCTGAGAAAAGGCACTGAAGACAGAACTTATTTTATCCTCTTTGATACCGATCCCTTGGTCTATCACCGATACACGCAAGGTGGTTGTTGCAAGTTCAGAATGCTCTACTGTGACATTAATACGAATGACGCCTTTTACAGAGAACTTGATGGCATTACTGAGAAGGTTGAGGATGATTTGACGGAAACGTAGGCTGTCACCGGCCACCGCTACAGGGACATCAGGGGCGATCTCAAGAGTAATTTCAAGCCCTTTTTCTTTTGAGAGAATGGAAACCGTCCGCATTGCTGCCTCAATGGCCTCGGCAAGAAGAAAGGGATGCTCATCTAGTTCCATTTGCCCTGCTTCAATCTTGGAAAAATCAAGAATGTCATTGATCAGGGCGAGGAGAGAATCTGCAGAAAGTTTGACAGTTTCCAGGTAACTTTGCTGCTGGGGATCAAAGGATTTTTCCAAGGCAAGATCAGTCATTCCCATGATAGCACTCATTGGAGTCCTGATTTCATGGCTCATATTGGCGAGAAAGACTGATTTGGATTGGGAGGCTGCTTCTGCTTTCAGGCGAGCTGTTTGCAATTGTTGACGCATACGGAGCAGCTCCAGCTGGGTATTGATTCTGGCTCGAACAACTTCCAATTTGAAGGGTTTTGTTATAAAGTCAACAGCTCCTGCGTCGAGCCCTTGCAACTCATCACTTTCCTTGTCCAGAGCACTGAGAAAAATGACAGGGATATGTCGTGTCCGGCTGTCTGCCTTGAGGCGACGGCATACTTCGTATCCGTCAATCCCAGGCATCATAATATCCAGCAGGATCAGATCAGGTTTTGGATTCTGAACAGCAAGTTCCAGTCCCTGCACACCGCTGGTCGCGACCTTTATTTTATATTCAGAAGACATAGCTTCCCCGAGGAGCATCAGGTTGTCTACTATATCGTCAATAATAAGGAGGGTGTGTTTTTTGCTCATGTGGAGAATCAGGTCACAGTCCGTGTCGCTTATCTCATATAAATTATAGAGAGAGAATCGGAGTTGACTTGCGCAGCTTCGGGTTCAATGTCCACAGCTGTTACTGAGCCTTTTTCGCGCCAATAATGCGTATTGATGTTAAAAAAGAGCGCTACTTAACCCGATAAAAGGCAAGTCGAATATTATGGTACTCTACTATAATGTTGGCACCAGTGCAACGGATGGAAAGAAGAGCCCTCTGTTTTTCGCTCCTCACTTGCAAGAAGGCAGCAAGAGGGAGGTCATGGGTAGGCATCTTCTCATCAGAGCTGAATTTTAATGTTTGGGAGAAGGTGCATCTTTTTCAAGGTCAGCAACTCTGAGCAGGGCAAGTTCTGGTGAGTCAGGGCTGAGCTGCTCTCCCTCTTTTTCTTTTGCCAGCTCAGAAAGGATGCGATTCGCCAGCACTTTGCCCAGCTGTACACCTTCCTGATCAAAGGAGTTGATGTTCCAACAAAATCCTTGCATGGCAATTTTATTTTCATACAGGGCCAGCAAAGCACCCATGCTGTACGGAGTCAGGCGGTCGGCAAGAAGCAGGGAGCTTGGCCTGTTACCTGTAAAAGATTTATTGGGATTTTCATGCGCCCTGCCTAAGGCCAAGGCCAGAGACTGGGCCAGCATATTGGCGAGGAGTTTTTGCTGCGAGGTGGTGCCGTTGATCGTGATGTCCTCCTGATATTGAGACTGCCGGAAGCCAATAAACTCAGCTGGCACAATCTCGCTGCCTTGATGAAGCAGCTGATAAAAGGCATGCTGACCATTGGTACCCGGCTCGCCCCAGACGATGGGACCGGTCTTCCATTGCACGGATTCTCCGGATCTGCTGACCTGTTTGCCGTTGCTTTCCATGTCGCATTGCTGAAGATGGGCAGGGAAGCGGAGCAGGGCCTGGCTGTAAGGAAGGATCGCGACGGTGTTGTATCCCAGGAAATTCCGGTTCCAGATACCCAGCAAGGCCATGAGCAACGGAAGATTCTCTTTGATATTAATTTGTTCTCCTGCCTGGTCCATAGCATTGGCCCCGCGCAGTAGCTCAAGAAAATTGTCATAACCCAGAGCAAAGGCCAAGGTTACCCCGCCCACCATAGAGGTCGCGGAATAGCGTCCCCCGATGTAATCGTACATATGGAAGGCTGCCAGGTACTTGTCTGGATCATCCATTGGGCTGCCTGCGCCGGTAACCGCAATCATATGGCATGCAGGATCAAGTCCGGCTGCTGTCAGGGCGGAGCGCACCAATTCTTCGTTGGTCAGCGTTTCCAGGGTGGTGCCGCTCTTGGAAACCACATTGATCAAGGTTCGGGAAAGATCCAGCTCCGCGAGAACAGCCGCTGCATCGTCCGGGTCAACATTGGCAATAAAGCAGGCCTTACGCCCGCTTTGGCAATAGCGTTTCAGGGCAAGGTAAAGGGCGCGGGGGCCCAGGTCGGAGCCGCCAATACCCACCTGTACCATTGTGTTAAAGGGCTGCCCTTGTTGATTGGTTATGGTGCCGTTATCTAGGTCAGTCAGGAATTTTTTCAAGCGATCAAGCTGCTCCTTGGCTTGAGCGGTTTCCTTTGGGGCAAGTGGTTTATTGGTAAAAATATCCCGACAGGCCGTGTGCAGAACCTGACGATCTTCGCTGTCATGCCCGATAATTTTGTTCATGACAGCGCCGGATTTCATGGCCTTGAACTGTTCAACCAGCCGGGCTTGATTGGCAAGCTCTTGCAAGGCCTGCATAACTTGCGTGTCGACCTGTTGGGTGCCGTACAAAAAATCAAAACCGCAGGAGGAAGCTCGGTACGCGGCAAGACGTTTAGGAGAAAGAGCGGTTGAGGCCGCAAGGTTATACGGGGTACGAGCCAGCTGACCCAGCTTTTGTACCGCCTTGATGTCGGCAAAGTTTTTGAAGAAATCCATTCTTGGTCTCCTGAATTTTTTGATCAACAGCTCGGTAATTTTTTTGTCGTTTTAGAGGGTCAACAAGTCCTGAGAATATAAATAGCCGAGTGCAATCAGTGAACCGATAATACCCAGCCAAACATCGTCCCAACTCCAGAGCTCTTTGCTCCAGAGATCCAGAGCCTCTTTGACTATCGTCACAATAATGCCGGAGGCATAGAGAGGGGGCCAGTACACCCCTAGGAGAGTCAGGATAAAACCCCAGAAAAAGTGGAGTTGCAGATCCCATCTGAAAATCCGCATGACCACCACAGCAGAGCTTTTGTACCGTTGCAGGAGGTTCATTATTTTTTTTCGTCTCAGTTAGAGAGCTCCCCACTACCACTCAGCATTAATCAGTATTAATAAATGGTAATCAATGGGGTAATCAACAGGTTGCCAATTTCTTCATTTCCTGAATCACTGCCGCATAATCATCCTGACCATAGATTGCAGAACCGGCAACAAAAATATTTGCCCCGGCTTCCGCCATTCTTCCAATGGTCTTGGGGCTGATACCCCCGTCAATCTCTATGCCTGCTTCCGGGTTGACCTTGTCCAGCATTGAGCGCAGTGTGCGGCATTTTTCCAAGGTGGACTCAATAAAACCCTGCCCGCCGAAGCCAGGGTTGACACTCATGAGCATGACGAGATCCACCTCTTCAAGGACATAATCCAGGGTGGAGAGAGAGGTTGCCGGATTGAGGACAGCTCCTGCCTTTTTCCCCAGACTGCGAATAAAATTGAGGGTGCGGTGAAGGTGGGGGCAGGTTTCCACATGCACGGTAATCCAGTCAGCCCCGGCATCAGCGAAATCTTTGATATAACTGTCTGGATTACTGATCATCAGATGAACATCCAGAGGCAAATCTGTGACCTGTCGTGCCGCTTTAACCACCAGGGGGCCAATAGTTATATTGGGAACAAAGTGCCCGTCCATCACATCAATGTGAACAACCTCGGCTCCGGCTTTCTCAACTGCCCGGATTTCATCACCGAGTTGAGAGAAATCTGCAGAGAGTATGGAGGGGGCTATCATTATATTTTTCATGGTATTATGGTGTTAAATGATGATTCTTTATAGCGAAATGTTAGAATTAACCCTGCCTCCTGGGCCAGAAAGTGCAGCTTTCTGGGGAGAATCAGTCTTTTTCGCAGGATCGTACCTGCCTGATAAATTCCTTGATCAATCTATGATCTTTTTGGCCCGGAGCCGTCTCCACTCCTGAATTGACATCCACAGCATAGGGAGTGACTGCATCAAGTGCTTCCCGCACATTCTCCGCATCAAGGCCACCAGCCAGGATAAAATCTCTTTGTAACTTTAACCCCTCAATCAATGACCAGTCAAAACATTGTCCTGTGCCGCCCTGCACCCCTTTCTGGTAGGTGTCTAAAAGAAAGCCTTTGACATGTTTGTTATAGGACGCGATATCGCTTGCCTGTACATCCCCGCCCACTCGCAGGGCTTTGATCACCTGACAGGGAGCAACAAAACGGGCGAGACGTTCGCAGTATTTCGGGGATTCTTTACCGTGCAGCTGGGCATAACCGAGGTTGCAGAAACGGATAATCTCCTCAACTTCCTCCCGATCACGGTCAACAAATACCCCGACAGTATCAACAAAGGGGGGCAGTTGCTCAATAATGATTCTGGCAACCTTTGGATCAACAGCACGCGGGCTCTTGTCATAAAAAATAAATCCCAAGGCATCCACCCCGGCATCCACCGCAGCAAGAGCATCTTCCAGGTTAGTGGTGCCGCACATCTTGATACGAATTCGATCCGCTTTCATGGTGTTCTGATTAGGTAGAAAATGACGGAGCGTTTCGCCTTGTTCAGTGCTGCGCATCAGGCTTTCCCCGATAAGGGCCGCTGTGATACCAGCTTCCTGCAAACGGAGCATCTCGTCACGGCTGGAGATGCCTGATTCACTGACGATGGGAATGTCTTTTGGAATCTCTCGCTGAAGCCGGAAGGTTGTTTCTAAATCTACGCTGAAGTCGTTGAGGTTGCGGTTGTTAATGCCGATGAGCCTGCTTTCAGCGGCCAAGGTCTTTTCCAGCTCCGCCTCATTATGCACTTCGACCAGGACATCCATGCCTGCTTCCTCGGCCTGTAAACGAAACTCCCTGAGTTGCGCGGTCTCCAAAATAGCGGCAATCAGCAGGATCGCATCGGACCCGAAGGCAGCAGCCTCTTCGATCTGGAGGGGATCAATAATGAACTCCTTGCGCAATACAGGCAGATCCACCGTATTTCTGACCAAGGGGATATAGTCGATAGAGCCTTGGAAAAAATCCCGGTCTGTGAGCACGGACATGGCATGAGCCCCGCCTTGCTTATAGTTAAGGGCTATTTTTTGGGGATCAAAATTGGGCTCAATCACACCCTTGGAGGGAGAGGCCTTCTTGGCCTCGGCAATAATCGCCACACTTGGTGCATCAAGCAGGGCCTGCATGAAGCCGCGCGGCGGATCAAGAGGAGCTTCGTTCTCCGGGGGACGGATACCCCGCTGCTTCAGGGCTGCAACTTCTTCTTTTTTTCGTGCTACAATGGTATCAAGAATCATACTGTTATTATGAGAATTATATTCAATGATCATCGCTTTTTTTCTTTGTCGAGGAATCGGCAACTGCATCTTGCCGGAAAATGCTGCGACTGATCAGGATTTTGCCTTCAGGAGTGTACAAAGGTGAGGGAAATTATGCAATAGCGGAATGAGGGTGAGGTGAGAGAACAAGTTCCTTTTTGCTTTTTCAGGCACCTCTTCCCTATTTTGCGGGCTAGACGGAGAATGCGTCAAGGTGTTTGCTGAAGGCAGGGGGAGCGGAAGTAGAGGCATCTTGCGCATTTCGTTGATGCGGCGTGATGTAAAGGAGGCAAAGGAAGCAGAGGGGAAATTTTCGTCATTCGATCTTTCTCTGCGCGAACCTCAAGCAGACATTTTGGAAAATACATTTTTATGGCGAATAAGCACCTTGATACAGTGACTTGCATGGAAAAGACAAAAAATAGGTTCGCAGTGCTTGAAATTATTATAAAAAGAGGTAATATGAGGCCTGTTGTAATGGGTGTTGCAACCGGTTTGACAGGGGTTCGCGGAAAGTGCCTTGCAGCTCTTTGATGTTAAAAGAGAAAAAAGGGTGACAGTTGCAGCACCCCACCCTATGAAGAGGGTATTAAGCCCGTAGGGGCAGACCCCTGTGTCTGCCCTTGCTGTTCATCGCCTCTGCACCAAAGACCCAAAAATCCCCCCGCAATCCGCAACCGTCCGCAATAATCCCCACCACCCCACGACACTCCCTTGACGTGACAGCAGGTTACGTTTATTCTGTACCAGCATATATACATACGCCCAAAAAAAATCCGATCAT
This sequence comes from Candidatus Electrothrix aarhusensis, assembly GCA_004028505.1. GTDB lineage: Bacteria > Desulfobacterota > Desulfobulbia > Desulfobulbales > Desulfobulbaceae > Electrothrix > Electrothrix aarhusensis. The sequence goes on along the minus strand of MTKO01000120.1, from coordinate 37,899 downwards.
CATCTCAACCCATAACCATTCCGTAATTATCCATGAACACTACAAATTCCGCTGCATTATTCCAGAAAGCCTGCCAAGTCATCCCCGGTGGCGTGAACTCCCCTGTCCGTGCCTGTAAATCCGTGGGCTGCGATCCCCTCTTTGTTGCCAAGGCCCAAGGCAGCACAGTCACTGATGCGGACGGTAACGAATTCATTGATTTTGTCGGCTCTTGGCCCATGATCCTGGGTCACGGTCATCCCGAGGTGATCAAGGCGATTCAGGAGGCCCTGCCCAACGGAACCAGCTTTGGTGCTCCCACGGCATCTGAAGTGGAAATGGCGGAATTGGTCTGTGACTCTGTCCCCTCCATTGAAAAAGTGCGCTTTGTCAGCTCCGGCACCGAGGCCACCATGAGCGCAATCCGGTTAGCGCGAGGCTATACCGGTCGCAATATGGTAATTAAGTTTGACGGTTGCTATCACGGCCATGCAGATTCCTTTCTGGTTAAAGCTGGTTCCGGTGTCGCTACTCTGGGCATTCCGGGCAGCCCCGGCGTGCCTGATGATATCGTCAAAAACACCCTCTCCATCCCATATAATAATATCGAGGTTCTGGAAAAGACTCTGCGAGATGCTACCTTAGATATCGCCTGTGTGATCATTGAGCCGGTTGCCGGTAATATGGGCGTTATTGTCCCGGACATGGCCTTTTTGCAGAAACTGCGGGACCTGACCACTGAGCTGGACATTGTCCTGATCTTTGACGAGGTCATCACCGGTTTCCGGCTGGCCTTGGGCGGAGCCCAGGAGCGCTTCAATATCATGCCTGATCTGACCTGCCTGGGCAAGATTATCGGCGGCGGCCTGCCGGTCGGGGCCTATGGCGGCAAAAAGGAAATCATGGATAATATTGCTCCGGATGGACCGGTCTATCAGGCTGGCACCCTGTCTGGTAACCCTCTGGCAATGGCTGCGGGTCTGGCCATGCTGAAAATCGTGCGCACGCCGGGCTTCTATCAGGAGCTTGAGGAAAAAAGTGATCGTTTTGTAGAGCGCCTGGTTGAAATCGGAGCAAAGGCTTCGGTTCCCACTGTCCTGAATCGGATCGGCTCCATGATGACCTGCTTTTTCACTGATACGCCAGTAACGGATTTTGACTCGGCCATGCAAGCCAACACAGATTCTTATGGGAGACATTTTCGGCATATGCTGGCAAGTGGCTTCTGGCTGGCTCCTTCTCAGTTCGAGGCCCTGTTTATCTCTGCTGCCCACACCCCGGAGCAGTTGGAACAGGCTCTTGCGGCAATTGAAACATCCCTGACAAAATTGTCCGAAGTATAAAAAAAAACATTGCACTTGTAGCTGTCGCGTGCTATCTCTGTGCAATTTAACGGGACATCCTATGCAGGAGCGGGAAAATGGCCAAGGAGGATCGAGGGATATTAACGGATCTGGCTCGATACGGTCAGATCGGAACGACCTTTGCTGCCTCCATCTTTATCGGCTTCGGCATAGGCTGGTGGCTTGACAATAAGCTGTTTGCCGGACAGACCACGCCTTGGTTCAGCTTTATTTTTCTCGGATTCGGAATTGCTGCCGGTTTTAAGCATCTCTGGGATCTGAGCAGAAAATTATCTGATGACTGATGCAATGAAAAGCAGGAGTGGCAGAAGCAGCAAAAATGATGAGCTTCTCCTGCTGCAAATGGTTGAACGGTTCAACCTGATCTTGCTGGCCCTGCTTACCGCAGGTGGTTGGTATTTCGTTGATTGGCTGTTTTCTCAATCTGTCTTGGTTGGCGGTGCATTATCCAGCGGCAGTTTTTTCTGGATGAAACGAACAGCAATGCGATTCGCTCACCATGCCGCAACACAGGGAGATGGTGGGCAAATCAACGGCAAGTCCTTCTCAACAGGTTTTGCTGTAAAATTCTACGCTCGCCTCTTTGTCCTCGCCTTTCTGCTGCTTCTGCTCAATACACAGTTCAGCATGAACGCGATAGGGCTTGTTATCGGGCTGTCCACAGTTATATTAAGCGTAATTATAGTCGTTCTCTTTCGAGGACGAATGATATTTCAGGAAAATATGTAAGGGGAGGTTGGGCATGGAACATCCAATTCTATTTATCTCGGTTATTCTTGACTGGATAGGTCTACCGGTTCCGCACGGACCGATCGGAGCAACATTGCTGGAGAAATTATGCGAGCCGTATCTGACCTATAGCTGGTTGGTCATGGCATTTCTCTTTGTCGTGCCTAAGCTCACGCTCGGCAAAATGGAGGTTATCCCCGGAACCGGACAAAATTTTTGGGAAGTCCTGATCGGCGGAATTTTGGATTTTTTTGCTGAACATATGGGCAGGAAACAAGCCAGAATGCTTTTTCCCCTATTGGCCACCTTTTTTCTCTATACATTACTTGCCAATATGATCGGCCTTCTGCCCGGTTTCATGTCGCCGACATCCAGCCTCAATATCACCATTGCGATGACCATCATCGTCTGGATCATGCATCATGTTCTGGGGTTTCGTTATCACGGTTTGAAATACTATAAGCATTTCACAGGTCCGATTCCGCTCATGGCGCCGTTTATGATTATCCTGGAACTGATCGGCAATTTTGCCCGTCTCGTTTCACTTTCCATGCGTCTTTTTGGTAATATTCTGGCAAAAGAAATATTGCTCGGTGTTCTTTTTATGCTGGCCGGGGCCTTTTTTGCGCCTCTGCCCATTCTCGCCCTTGGCGTGCTTGTTTCCCTGATTCAGGCTGTTGTTTTTGTTCTGCTTGCCGTTGTGTACTGTGTCGGAGCAATGGAGCATGCGCATTGAGCCGAAGGCAAAAAAACTCCAAAAAGACAGGAAATTCATCAGATATATAAAAGAAGAAGGCCAACTTATCTTTTTAATTATTCGGAGGTTATAAAAAATGGACAAGATTCATCTCGCATTGATTTGTTTTGCTGCTGCAACATCTATCGGACTGACCGGTTTGGGCGCAGGTATTGGTATGGGCCGTGGTGTTGAGAGCGCATGTATGGGTATTGCTCGCAACCCGGAAGCAAAAGGACCGATCACCACCACCATGATTCTGGGCATGGCTCTGATTGAGTCTATTGCCATTTATGGTCTGGTTATTGCTTTTATCCTGCTTTTTGCTAATCCCTTCAAGGATATGCTGATGTAGGTTGTAGTTTTTATTCCATAATCTATAAAAAAAGGCCGTAGCTTTTGCTACGGCCTTTTTTTGTTTTCTATGGTCTAAAAAGTGATGTATTCGCAAAAAAAGTCGATTGTTCAGTTTTCAGGAATTTGAAACCGCGCTGTTAACACCGCTAACACTGCTAATAGTAAAGCGTTACGCTGGACGGATGGGTCCCTCTTTTTGCATACACTTCCATAGTGGGGATATCCGAATTATTGCCGCTGTATGCTCCCCCTGGCTGGTATTTCCTATAGTCATTCTCATTTCCTTCCATAGCCATATTTTTGGAATCAGGAACATAAAGCTCATTGCCGTCACTCCAGACCAGCAATAAGGAACTCCCGTACTGCGGCCCAAGTTTCGGGAAAACGATTTTATGCTGGAGGACCTTGTCGCAGGACATAACTGCACCACTGTCCTGAATCGTTAATTCGTTGCTAAAACCCCGCAGGTTGTTGCTCGTTGTTGCTTCTGAGGCGGCAGCTTCGGGAGCAGCCGTTTCCTGAGTGGAAGAAGCTGCTTCCTGAACGACTTTATCGACAACTTCTTCCTCAGCGGCTTCTTCGGCAATTCCTTCCTGATAGCGTTGTTCAACAAGCTCAATCAGCTCTTCCAGGCCGCTGGTTGTTGCATGAGCCGGGAGGGCGCCAAACTCAACAAGGGGCGTTGTCCATTTGTCCGGCAATGCTGAATAACCGGCCAAAGCGACCGTTCCTGCGGCAATTTTTCGGAGAGTAGATCTTCTGCCTGATTTATCTGCTCTTGGGGAATTTTCGCCTGATTATTTTTTTGCATGCTCTTGTTATGTATTATGTTTTATTGAAGACAGCTTTTTTTGCTTATCTCCACATTATCCCTCAAAGGGTGCTGGGTGTCAATAAACGTCAAAAAACGAAAGGTGATAGACTAAAAACAGGAAGTTACCTAGCTCTATGTCCTTGTGAAATATCCTTTTGAAAATACGGGTGACTACTACTCTTTTTTTCTCGTCTTTATGTACAGCAGGAGATACCCCTTTATCCAGCGCCAAACTTCACGGGGATGTTCAAAAAAGCGGGCTTTCCAATACCCATATCCGCTGAGATGCCCATAGTAAACCTGCATCCACCAGCGGGACGGCAGGAGGGTATCCCAAATAAGCTGAGGGCGTTTACCTTTACTGGTATCTTTAAGGAGGCGTTGCGGCCAACCTTGATAGGGTTGGCCAACAACACGGTCAGCTTGATTCTGCTGCTTTTCGACAGGTAGGTTACAGCGGCTGATCACCTCCTCCTGCAACGGGGTCAGGCTATGGAAACATGAAAGAACATCGGTCGCGGCGGACCAATGTTTCAGCAAGAGTTTCCAGTTAATCTGCTCAGAATACTTTTCAACAAGACTGACCATATCGGCAGCATGAACCAACCTGAAGGGTTCATACGTCAAGGGAGCCTGAAAACCGTGCAGATAAACATACCACATCGTGTCCTCAAGAGAAAGGGTACGAGCTGTCATGCCGTTGATCATAAAACTCCGGCTCTCGGCATATGATTTTTCCAGTGGCCAGAGCGGATAGCGGGGATGAAAGGGCAGCAAATTGCGGTGCAGCTCAATGGTTAGCGGTAGCCCCGCAATTGTTTTTACCAGAGGGGGAAGGTGGTAATAGTCTTCAGGGATATCGTGCTGTTCTGGTGGCAGATAATCAAGCTCAAGAAGTATTTCTTGTGCAGCAGCAAGGTTACTTTCGCTGACCAGCAGGTCGATATCTCGCATGGGACGTAAGCCGGGTTCCTCATAGAGAAAATTGCAGAGGGCAATGCCCTTGATCGCCAGCACAGGGATGTTGGCGGCATCATAGCGGGCGAGAATCTCAATAACAGCTTTGTTGCGGACCGTATTTGCCTGCCTGCTACGCAGGTACAGGCTATGCAATAGGCGGCGAAAATCTTGAGGAAATTGAAAATCGATTCGTCGGCTATGATGATGAAGGAGAGGGGCTACTCCCTGTTGTTCAGCCTCGTATAGAAGCCGGTTCCATGAATCAGCGCCTGCTGTCGCCTGAAAGGAGAGTAGGGTCTGCTCCAGCCGGCTGTACATAATCTGGTGGCCGCTATTGCGAGCGCAGAGCGAGAGAATTTTTCGAATCATGCAGATCATGCAGATCCGTCCTGCTGGGCAAAAAGATCGGGCAGCAGCTTGTTGAACTCGGCAAAGCTGCTGTAAGTGATTCGATAGGCAGGGGTTGAGCGGGCAAGCTGAACAAGCTGCCGAAAACCATGATCGGCCAGATTACGGGCATTGACATCGCAGGTCATGAGCAGGGCCGATGTACGGGCCGGAGATATTTTTTCGATTTGGAGAGACGAACCAGCTTGATATGTCGGAAAAAGAATGAGAGAGACGGGCGGAACAAGGAAGGGAAAATCAGGGTTAAGTAACCTGTGCGGCACCACATCTCCTTGTTTATCGGCAAGAATTTGTTCTTCGCCATTCTTCGGTATGATTGCTCGGATGGTAGCACTAGCCCCCGCTTTGATACAGAGGGGGCGGGGAAAGGGAACAACCGAGCCCAAGTCATTTTCCGGCAGCACGACCAGTTCATCGGTCAGATAAGAACAGCGACAGGAGCTGTGATTAGAGGTCAGCCAGGCAGAAACCGTACTCTTGCCGGAGCCGCTTTGGCCCGGTAATAAAATTGTTTTGTCCTGATAAACAACCGCTCCGCTATGCAGGGCAACGCCGTCTTCCATATGGTTGAGTAGGTGAAAAATAACCTGATCAAAAAGGACGGCAGTAAATTGAACGTTTAGGCTGCCGGTAAACAGGGGGCCGCTGCTGTCGGCAAGGTATATTCTTCTCCCTCAGTTAATGAGATTATCAGAGTCGCTGCTGTATCCTCAGTATGAAGAGAGGTGCCAAGAGGGATGCCTAGAGAGGGGGCTCTTGGCGATCCGTGCAGATCTCCAAAAAGAAATTCAAGAAACGCAAGGGCCTCTCTATTGTCGCAACGGATGGGTACAGACAGTCCGGCAAAGTCAACAGTATAGATAGTATGGACAGGATGTAGAGGGAGCATAAAGTTCTGCTCAGCCTTCTACGCAGTCTTCTGCTTGATCCTGCAGGCGAGCGATGTTGTTCTCCACTAAGCGGGCAATGATATTTATCACGTCTTTAGCTACCTGTTGGCGACTTTCCTGGTAGATCTCTCCCAAGATATCAATTATATCCGCCGTGCTCCTCTGTCCGTCACAGAGTTCCCAGATAAGGCTCCGGTCTCATTCAGATAAAGCGATGTCGTAAGGGTGGGGTGGTATACTGCCACCTCGTTATCTATCCGTTCGAGAAGATAATCAGGCTCCAAGAGGATCTTTTTTTTTATATCGTCATCTGACATTTTCATATGTTGCCCCTGCTGCTTTTTCTATGACTCGCTCTTCACTTTTTCTTATTCCGCTTCAACCGAACCGAGGTTTTGACCGCCTTAAGATACTGCTTCCCTATGGTGAGGTCAACCGCCTGTAGAGGCTCTTTTTCCTTCTTTTTCTCCTTTGCAGACTCAGCGGCAAGGATACGCCCTCCCAGCCCGTCGGAAAAATTCAGATTGGCCTCATAGAGAAAACAGCTTGCCGAACAGACTCCTTTTTCCGTGGTGACCGGGCTACGACTATCCCCGGCTTTTTTTCGCCGTTCTAAACGACGATCCTGGGGATACAGTAGGCAAAGCTCCTCCTTGGCTCGGGTCATGCCGACATAAAAAAGACGACGTTCGTCTTCAATGTCTTCTACCTCTTGTTCGCCCTTTTCCTGACGAAAGGGCACAGCGCCTTCTTCCAAACCGGGTAGGATCACCAAGGGCCATTCCAGGCCCTTGGCTCGATGAATAGAGGTGATCAGGAGACTGTTTTGTTCCCCGGTAAGATCCTTGCCCGCCTCTTTATCCGCAAGCCGTTCTATTTCAGCCAGGAAATCATTGACACTCAAACCGGTATTTTGGGCAAAACGGATAAAGGACTGACAGGTCTTGATCTTGTTCTCCGCAACAGGAGGTCGGGCAGCATAGAGAAAATGGGCATAAAGATCTGTCTCCTCAATAAGTGTATTAAGTACGGTGAACGCTCTTGTTTTCGGGGACTTTTTTCTGATCTTTCGCCATATGCCAGCTATAGTTAACATCCTGGAAGCAAGATAGGGCGAGCCAGCTTCATCGGCATAGTGTTCAATCAGAGCACCTGCCGAACCCGGCTTTTTGAGAATTTCCTGTGCTAAGTTCCGGAGAAGATCTTTTTTTAGCCAGATATGTGGGTTAGTGAGCATGGCAAGAACTGTGGACAAACCGGTGCCCTGTTCTCCTGCTTCCGGTCCTTCTGCGTCCTGCAAACTTCCTTGGCAGAGCCGCAAATAGCCGAGCAAGGCTCTGATCTCTGTGCAGCTGAACACGGGCTCAGAGCCCACAAGGCGATAGGGAATATTATGCTCCAGCAGGGCCAGCTCCACCGGCACCGATTGAGCATAGATTCTGACCAGGACTGCTGCCTCGTCAAGTCTTCTGTTCGCCTTTTGCCAATCCGTAATAATGCCGACAACAGGATGGGGCTCAACTTCAGGAAGGCAGGTGATACGGGTATCGGGATTTCCGGGCCAAGCGAGACAAAGCTTGCGATCCCGAAGCCTGTTATTGGAGATGAGATGATTGGCTGCCAAGGCAAGCCGATGGCCATAGCGAAAACTATAGCTCAGGGTGTAAGTTGTGGGCCGGGGAAAATCACGAGCAAAACGGGAAACAATATACTCTGGTTTGGCACCCCGCCACTCGTAGATGCATTGATCCACATCGCCGACCACCATGACCTGGGCTCGTTGCCCGGCAATATGCACCAGAAGCTGTTGTTGCACCTCGTTGATATCTTGATATTCATCAACAATGATATGGTCAACATGATCAGCAACCCAGTTGGCTAGCTCCTGTTGCTGCTGCATTGCCATAACCGGTTCGTGAATGAGGTCTTGATAAAAGCGAACCTTAGAGGTTCTTCGTAATGATTCAAAGATCTTGTACGCTTCTGTGTAATAGAACAGCTTTTCCTCAAACCCACAGATCGCAAAAATTTCCTGCGGAGTAGCCACATCAGTCTTGACCAAGCCGATAAAGAGCAAAAAGCCCTCAATGCCCTCTTTGGAAGACCAGGTCTCGTCTCCATCGGCCTCTGCCGCATATTTTTTCATGGCCTCCCTAGCTAGTTTCTCCAGCTGAAACTCTTCCGTGACCAGTCGGTATCGGGGAAGATGTTGTTTAGCCGTAAAACTCTCAACCAGGCGAAGCCCGAGGGAGTGAAAGGTGCGAACTGCCGGAGGCCGGAGGCCAGTCCTCGACAGGGATTCGTGCAGTCTCTCTGTAAAAACCGCCCTGGCTGACCGGTTAAACATGAGTACCAGAATTTTATCCGGTGCAATGCCTTGCCGGAGAAGATGGCCGACCCGGCCTATCATAGCGGTTGTCTTGCCCGAGCCAGCCACTGCACTGACCTTGGCATGACCACCGCTATGCCGGATAATATCCTCCTGCTCTCCGGTCAGGCGCATGCAGAAGAATTACGGTCGGCACCTGATAAAAAATAATACAGTTTCATCAAGTGAAAAAATGCCTGATCGTCTGAACATGGAAAAGAACAGGGAGAAGAAGGCAGCGAAAAAAATAATCAAAGCAGGCCATCTGCTGTGGCATCGCCCTCATTCTTATTGCCTTCATTATCACCTCCCTCTTCATCTTCATCAAGAGACGGAGAAATTTCAGGAGTGAGACTTTTATTCGGCGCACGGAAGGCTCTGGGAAGTTTGGATTCAGGCAGGACATGTTCTCTTATTTTCTCGACCTCTTGCGATAGATCAGGATCCTCCTGGCATATTGCGCAGTCTTTAATATGGTGATCAATGAACTGCATCATACGAGCCGGAGCCATAGTCTCCTGCTTGACGTGTGTATACCATTCCTTGGTAAGGCGAACTAATTGATTACATTGCATGAGAAAACAGTTTTTATATTCGGTGGTTGATAAGTAATCAGAAAACTCGGAAAAAAACAGTACAAAAAATATCTCTTAACATATCTCTTAAAGTCAATATTGTCGAGCTTCCAGTATCCGAAAAAATACGATTATTATAATAATAAGTTGTTTTTCAGGTCAATAGTTATTATATGCGATATTATGTTCTATTTATAGACCTGCTGTTGGAAGTGGAAAGGGCACTGGTGGCCCTCCCGGACTTCAAATCCGGTGTGCCGGGTGAACAGCCCGGCAGGTGGGTTCGATTCCCATGCACTTCCGCCACGTTACATTTTTTTCTAACCTTCCTGTTGATCAGATCCAAGCCTGTTGCTTTTCATAATAAGCATAATTCCAATAATACCGGGATCCCCCTGAATAATAAAGAGGTGAAGAATGTCGGAAAAACTGCCCCGCAGCCTTCCCTGTCTGGATATTCAAGCAGGTATCAAACAGCTTGAAGGAAATAAAGATTTGTACATCAAGCTGCTGAAAAAATTCGCCGAGTGCAATCATGATTTGGCAAAAAAGATAACAGATAACCTAGCGAATAACGAAGAAAAAAAAGCCCGTATCCAGGCTCATTCTACAAAAGGTGTTTCTGGAAGCCTCGGGGCAACAGAGTTATACTTGGCCTCTGCTGCCTTAGAGATTGCCATTACCCAGGGAAAAACGGAGAATGCCTTACAGGACTTTGCCACTATCCTGAAAACTGTTCTCCGATCTATAGCTGCTCTTTTGCATGATCTGGAAGATAATGACCCCGCTCCTACTACGGAAAAAGATGTAGACCTAGATATTCTTCTCCCTTTGTTGGAAAAACTTGATGCCTATCTCCGGGTCGGGGACTTCAACGCCTTGGGATGCTACGTCAATCTCCAGAAAATTGTTAGAAATACAGTGGTAACAGAGGAAGTGAACACCTGGGAAGCGTATATTAACCGTTTTGAGTACAAACAGGTCGCTGAAAAGTTGGCAATGCTCCAGATCAGGCTTCGCAACCGTACATTTTAACCCTCCCCTTTTTTTTCTATCTGCTATCTCCTCAGGATTTTTCCTTCTCAATAATTGCATTAATCAGGCTGAGGGCATTCTTAAAATGGAAACCCTCAATAGAGCTTGTCAGTTTTGATAAGGACGGTTCATCCAGCAAGGCTCTCACTATTTGCTGATTCCCTTCCAGAAACTGTAAGGACGAAAAATCCGACTGTTTCAGGAGAACAGCTAGTCGCCGGAGGAGCAACAGGGCTTTACGGCGATCATGTTCATTTGCGGGCTCTGCTGCTGCACTCATCTGTTCTTTCTGCTTCTCCTGCTTTGCAGGTGCCTCGACACGGGGAGCAAGGTACTCAATAGTTTGATTGAGCTCTTGAATAAGATCTTGAAATGTTTTCCTGAATTCTTCATTTGTTCCGTGGCTGGCTTTTTGTTCTGCCCGGCTGGATAATTTCTGTAACTCCGACATGCCGATATTGCCAGCAACCCCTTTGAGACTATGAGCAAAATACTTGGCGTCTTTTTTGTTATCCTTTTTGATGAGTTCCGGTATGTTGCCTAAAGATTCTTTCTGGTCTCGGCAAAAACTTTTCAGTAACTTCAGGTAAAGCTTTTCATTCCCTTCAACACGCTGCAAGCCTCCTGCAAAATCAATACCGGTCGGGGCCTCTCCTCTTTCTGCCTCGGCAAGGAGTTGTCTCAACGGATCATGTGGATGGCTCCTGTGGCTCCTATGACTCTCTTGTGGAGCAACAGCGAACAGGTCGATATCTGCTGCCTGTTTTTCACTCTGTCGTTGAGCTGTTTCTCCGATCCAGTTGCTTAATGCTAAGAAGAGCGTGTTCCGATTAATCGGCTTGGCAATATGGTCATTCATGCCGATTCGGAAGCATTTATCCCGCTCTTCACTCACGGCATGGGCGGTCATGGCAAGGATGGGGAGATCTGTTTTTCCCAAATCCTGACGAATCATCTTTGTTGCCTCATAGCCATCCATAACCGGCATCTGGATATCCATGAGCACGGCATCAAAATCTTTGGCAGCTACTGCCTCAACAGCCTCTTTTCCGTTATTAACCGTTTCCACATGCAGGTTTGCCTTGGCAAGGATCTCCTGGGCCACCTGCTGATTGATAATATTATCTTCGACCAGCAAAATACGAGCATAGCGGATGGTAGCCATTGCCGCAGCGGTTTCGCTTGTGCCGCTGGCATTATCGTTTTCTTTTTCCATACCATTGAGAGCAAAACTCAGAGAAAAAGAAAAATGACTCCCGCGCCCTACCTCACTCTCCACGGACAGCTTGCCGCCCATCAGAGAGACAAGCCGTTTACAAATTGTAAGCCCCAGGCCGGTTCCACCGTACTTCCTTGCCGTCGAATTATCCGCCTGGGTAAAGGATTCAAAAAGAAGGGCTATTTTTTCCTGGGCAATCCCGATACCGGTATCGCTCACTGTGAACTGGACAACTGCACGTTCCAATTTACGCTGCACTACCCCGGCTGTAACACTAATCTTGCCCTGCTCGGTGAATTTAATAGCATTGCCAATAAGGTTGGACAACACTTGATACAGGCGCATGGGGTCACCGATAACATTTTCCGGCAGATCCGAGGGCAAATCAAGAGTGAGTTGTAATTTCTTGCGTTGGCTCTGCTCAGTAAACATCAGCATGAGTTTATCGAACAGGCCAGGGAGGTCAAAATAAACCTTTTCGATAGTGAGCATTCCGGCTTCAATCTTCGAAAAATCCAGAATATCATTGATGATCTCTAAAAGATTTTTCGAAGAAAAAAGGATCTTTTTCATATAATCAGACTGTTTGTCGGTCAGTTCCGTTTCTAGGGCCAATTCAGAAAGATTAATAATGCCGTTCATGGGTGTTCTGATTTCATGGCTCATATTGGCCAAGAACTCAGACTTGGCAATGGTGGCAGCATGGGCCTTGTCCATAGCCTTGGTCAGTTCCCGGTTCGATTTTTCCAAGCGCTGTCGATAGGAGAGAAAGAGCGTTCGCACTTTATGTGAGAAAAGCAGGGAGATACAAAGGGCGCTGAGGAGGATAAAACATAAAATAGCAAAAGAAATTTTTATTTTTTCGTAAAAAGTCTTTTCATGCTGCGCCTTGAGTCGGTCTATTTGAGCAAGCAGGTCATCAAAATAAAAGCCTCTGGCAATGATCCAGCTCCATTTCGAGTAGAGTTTAAAATAGGACATCTTGGGGCGAACTTCATCAGTCCCCGGTTTTTGATCCCGATACTTAACAAAGACCTCACCATGTTCTTTCAGACCGTTGAGAAATTTTTCTCGAAATTTTTCCCCTTGCATATCCTGGTACTCATCACTGAGAAGATCGTCCAACGGATCCGGCCGATTAGGGTTCACGAGCATGGTGGCAAATTTTTTACCTCCCTTCATGCTGCGAAGATCCAGGATAAACATGTACTCGTCATCTGTTTGACTGGCGTGCTGATTGATAATCTTTGTGACATGCTGCTGGGCATCACGTTCAACCTCAACCAGATAATCGCCTGATCCTATATACCAATCAAAGGGCTCAAACTGCTTAATGTAGGCTATTTTTTGAAAAAGTTTTTTTTTATCCTCGCCCGGCTTGGGCCAGAGATATTCATTAAATCCGCTGCCGTTATGACGGGCCGTGGCAAACATATTATTGAAGACCTGCAATCTGTTTTCATTGCTGTTATTATAGATACTCTTGCCCTCCTGCTCAGGATCAGGGGGCCAGAGTTTGGTGATACCGGACATGGAGCGGATAAAGAAATAATTCCGTCCATTATTGAAGGTAATAGGCCGAATCGCCTCAATAATGAGATTCTCTAGTGCATCTTTGTTCATTGTGGCTGCATTTTGTCGGTACAAATGCAGGGCAATGGAATGGATCTGCTCCACCTGATCTTTCAGGGTGTTCCGTAGCACGTTATTAGTCGTCTGCTCCCGCATATCTATACTGCGGATAAAATCAAGCACTGACTCGCGCACGCTGATTTTTTTATTTTTTATATACTCCTCCTCCATCTGGAGAAGTTCCATTTTGAGATTAATTTTAGAATCCCAGAAGGTATGCGCTATAATTCCCAACCACATCAGCAGGGCAACCAAGCTTGAGTTAAGGATAATCAGTTTACCGATATTTTTTTCGCTGAATATTTTCATGGTAAAGCGGTCAAAGAATGATTATTGATTATACTTATATATTTACACGCATACTTTTAAAGTATACAAGGATAATCGCTACATGGCTACTGGAATCCGTCTTCTTTGCTGCGAAGAAGCTGAAGAAACAACATATTTTTGTTGGGACAGAGAAAATCTGGACCTACGACATGTTTGTCTCTCTCCGGTGTCTCCCCTCGTTGTCTCTTGCAGCTGTCTTTTTGATTATCCCATCCTACCACAGAACATGAATCTATGAATGAACAAGAACTTTTCACTTTACTGCAACGAGTGAAAAACGGAAGAATAAACCTGAACAGGCCTTGAAAAAAATACGCCTACCGCCGGTGGAAGTATTGGATGCAGCTCGTCTGGATCATCACCGCATTCTCCGCACTGGACTCCCTGAAGCTGTTTTCGGTGAAAGCAAAACCGTGGATCAGCTGGTAGACATTCTTCAGGCCATGCTCAAGCGTCCGACCGTGGTGTTAGCCACCCGTGTTGACCAACGTAAGGCAGACCAAGTCTGTGAGCGGGTTAAGGGAATAAGGTACCAGAAGACCTCTGGTTTGCTCACCGGCAACGAAGAGTATATCCCCGAAAACATCAGCAGAGGAACTGTAATGATAGTGACAGCAGGCACCTCTGATATGCCGGTTGCCGAGGAAGCACGGCTCTGCCTTAAATATTTCGGTCATTCGGTCGAAACCTTGTATGATGCTGGAGTCGCTGGCATCCACCGTATTCTTGCTCACGGAGAACGGCTTCAGCAGGCCTCTGTTCTGATCGTGGTGGCTGGTATGGAAGGGGCTTTGCCCTCAGTGGTGGCAGGTATAACCCCAGCACCGGTGATTGCCGTGCCCAGTTCCATTGGCTATGGAACCGGGGCAGGCGGCTTTTCAGCCCTGCTCGGCATGCTCAACAGCTGTGCTTCCGGAATGGCTGTGGTTAATATCGACAACGGATTCGGGGCTGCCTGTATGGCGGCAGCGATCAACAGAAAACGATTTCCGCCCGAGTCTGGAGAGCATTTTTCGCCTCCTACAGAGTAATTTTTTCACCGAATACGGAGAAACAAAGAAAAAATGTATTCCCAACGTTGCAAGATATCCCTTCCTGACGTATATTCCTGAATATTTTCTCGTCACCTTGTATCAAAAGATAATTGAGCTGATTCGTTCATCCACGTTAAATACTATTCGTTTACCTGGGAAGACATCCATGAATACCAACCTGAAACTTAAGATCGGGCTGCTTTTTACCCTCATCCTCTTTTCCGTCATGACCATTGTGCCATCCTTTTACAAGGATTCGCCGGACTGGTGGAGGAAATATCTAGCCCCGCAAGGGCTGAAACTCGGTCTGGACCTTCAGGGCGGTGTCCATATGGTTCTGCGGGTCGACCTGGACAAGGCGGTTTCCAACGCCCTTGGTCTTTCTGCTCAGGACCTGAAAAAGGGCTTAGCAAAGAAAAATATTTCTGTCGTGCAGTTGGACTCACCCGATCCTGCCCAGGTTATTTTCACCCTACCCAATACCGGCGTTCTGGGAGAAATTAATGAAATCATCAAAGAAGATTTTCAAGACCTGGACATTGATGTACAGTCGGAAGAGGGCAGCTTTCCCCGCATCACGCTGAAGCTGACCCAGGATAAGGTCGACTTTGTTCGTCAAAATGCTGTTGACCAATCCCTGGAAATTATCAGAAATCGTGTTGACCAATTCGGTGTCGGCGACCCGGTCATCGTCCGCCAGGGCGATGATGAAATTGTGGTCCAGCTGCCTGGTATTAAAGACCATGAACGGGCAAAAGACCTCATTAAGAGCACGGCCCAGCTGGAATTTAAGTTGGTTTCTCAGCAGAGTGTGAACCTGCAGGAGCTGGTTGATCAGGCAAAAGCTGCTGGCCAATGGCATGAAGGCGGTGATGCTGAACAGCTCAAACAGCTTAACCTGGGCCTCCAGGCCAGCCTACCCAAGGGAACAGAAATTGCCTTCCAGGTTATTGTGGATGAGCAAAATCCCAAAAAAGAAAACAAGAAACCTGTCCTGCTGGAAAGCCCGGTGCTCATGACCGGTGACATGGTCAAGGATGCCCGGGTTGGCTACGGCGGCAATTTTAACGAACCCTTGGTCAGCCTGAGCCTTACCAGTGACGGCGGTGATATATTTGCCGACATCACTGAGGCCAACGTCAACAGACAGCTGGCTATTGTCCTGGACGGGGTGGTGCGCTCCGCCCCGAACATTAACGAACGTATCCTCGGCGGTTCAGCCAGATCTCAGGGAGCTTCACCCATACAGAGGCCAGCGATCTAGCCATTGTTCTCCGGGTCGGTGCCTTGCCTGCCCCGGTTGAGATCATCCAGAATATGACGGTCGGAGCCAGCTTAGGACAGGACTCTATCAACAAAGGACTTATGTCCGGTTTGTTTGGAGCCCTGATGGTCCTGGTTTTCATGGTCATATACTATCGACTCTCTGGAGTTATTGCCGATCTGGCCCTGGCCCTGAATATCCTCTTCCTCTTTGCCGGACTGGCCATGCTCGGAGCCACCCTGACCCTGCCTGGTATTGCCGGTATTATTCTCTCTATCGGTATGGCGGTGGACGCCAATGTTCTGATCTTTGAACGCATGCGAGAAGAATTCGTCTTAGGCAAATCAGCCCGATCCGGGGTGGATATCGGTTTCGGAAAGGCCTTCTCGTCTATTGTCGACTCACAGGTTACTACCCTGATTACGGCTTTGGCTCTGTTTCTCTTTGGTACTGGCCCGATTAAGGGTTTTGCTATCACCCTGTCTCTGGGGATCATCTTTAACCTTTTTGCTGTCCTGTTCTGCACCCGCCTAGCCTACGACTGGATGTTCAGCAGTCGGAAATTGCATGAGTTGAAATTTATGCAATTTGTCAGGAAACCCAATTTTGATTTCATGGGGGTAAAAAAGATTGCCTTTACCGCCTCAGCACTGCTTGTTATTTTCGGTACCGTGTCCTTTGTCGAGATTCTGCTCGGTCAGGCCAATCTCGGGGTTGACTTCTCCGGCGGTTCGCTGTTGCAGTACAAGGCGGACCAGCCATTTCAGCTGAAACCTATTCGGGATGCCCTGAAAAACGGGGATTTCGGTTCCGTGGATCTCCAACAGGTGACTGGAGAAAATCGTCTGATCGTGAAGGTGAAAAAGACAGAAGAAACAGTGGGTCACTTGGGTGATGAGATTACGGCGGTGCTGGCCAAGCAGCAAGGCAATACCTTTGTGCTGGAGAGCCAGTCCGAGATCGGCTCCTCGGTATCCAATGTTCTGCGGAATAAGGCTATTGAGGCCATTGTTATTTCTCTGATCGGCGTATTGCTCTATCTGGCTATCCGCTTTGACTTTAGCTTCGGTTTGGCAGCTGCGGCAGCCACCTTCCACGATGTACTGGTGGTATTGGGCATCTGTTGGATACTTGATGTAGAGGTAAACCTGCTCCTGGTTACGGCTCTGCTCACCCTGGCAGGCTATTCTCTGAACGACTCGGTGGTTGTCTTTGACCGCATCAGAGAAAACATGGGACGCTTCCATGAGAAAGACTTTAATGAGATCATCAACATCAGTATCAACGATACACTGGGCCGTTCTATGGTGACCTCGCTGACCACCTCTCTGGTCCTGTTTGCCCTGTTCTTCTTTGGCGGTTCAGCAATCCATGATTTCTCGTTTGCCCTGCTGGCCGGTGTGATTGTGGGTACTTATTCTTCGGTATTTATTGCCAGCCCGTTGCTTTCGCTGAAGAAGCGATAAGCATAAAAAAACGGGATGTGCCGCAAGGCACATCCCGTTTTGCTTTTTGGTCCAGGGAGGTACCCTGCTGCTGGATACAGCCCTGTTAGGGGCAAAGAAGCCTTGCTTCCCGGTTATAAAAGAAAATCGTCGTCTATGTGAGCGACGTAATGATATCCATCTGGCCCAGATTTCTTTGCCAGTTTAGCCAGCACGTTCTTTACAAATTTCGGTTTATCATAGGGACCGGCAATATACAAGGGCTTGCCGTTTTTGCCGAATTCAAAGGAACGAGGGCAGGCAGCACTGTCGATATCCCCAAAGATTTTTTTGGCTTCCCGGTAGTCTGTATGCGGTGAGAAGCCTAGGTCAGCGGCATATTCTCCTGCTTTTTCGATGATTTTTCTGGCGCAGGTGGGATGAATTTTTTTGAGCTTCCCCTGTCTGTTGACCTCTTTCAGAAAAGAAGGGTAGGTCTCTTCGTTAAACATTCTGACAAAACAGTCTTTAACGCCAAGGCAATAGGCATCCACGAGAAAAACGCTCGCAAGGATATCGCCATTGCTTGTTTTTCGGGTGATGATGACCGAACCGATACCCACGTTGCTGCTTTGATCAAAGAGCGGTTCCGGCTCCCAGCATTCATATACCGGGGCGCTGAATGCCTTCTGTATTGCCATGCTATGGTTTACCCTAGCCATAAAACCCTTTTGTTTTTGTGCTGCTTTTCGGGCCTTGCTTTTTGCGGCCTGTTTGGCCTTTTTCTTTTGGAGTTTCTTCTGATTTAATGCCATGTTATGTTCGTTGCGTTGAGATTGAAATATTTTTTGAATTGCACTCCGCTGTTTATTTGTCAGCAGGGAGCATTGCCGGGTGCCTTGGGAAGGGGATCACGTCTCGGATATTGCTCATGCCGGTGACGAATTGAACCAGTCGTTCAAAACCGAGACCAAAGCCGGAGTGGGGCACAGAGCCGTACCTGCGCAGATCCAAGTACCAGCTGTATTCTTCCAGGCCAAGCCCATCCTCTTGCATGCGGGCTGTTAAGAGGTCTAGGCGTTCCTCTCGTTGGCTGCCGCCTACCAGTTCTCCTATACCCGGCACCAGGATATCCATTGCCGCAACGGTCTTGCCGTCCTCGTTCTGGCGCATGTAAAACGGTTTGATGGTCTTGGGGTAATCAATGACAATCACAGGCCTGCCTGCAATCTCTTCGCAGAGAAAGCGTTCATGTTCTGCCTGAAGATCACTTCCCCAGGCAACAGGATATTCAAATTGCTGTTTCACGCCCTCCAGCTCTTGGATCGCTTGGCTATAGGTCATGCGGGTAAAGGGTTGTTGGCAGGCGGTTTCCAGTTTTCCAATGAGTCCCTTGCTGACAAATCGGTTAAAAAGGTCAAGGTCATCCGCGCAATTTGCCAACACGGTGCTGATCAAATCCTGAATCAGGGCCTCGGCGATTTCCATGTCGCAGTTCAGATCACAAAAGGCCATCTCTGGCTCCAACATCCAGAATTCGGCCAGATGGCGGCTGGTGTTTGAATTTTCTGCGCGAAAGGTGGGACCGAAGGTGTAGACCCGGCCATGAGAGAGTGCGTAAATTTCTGCCTGCAACTGTCCGCTAACCGTCAAACTCGCTTTGCGACCAAAAAAATCCTGGGCAAAGGGGTTTTCTTTTCCAAGTTCCTTATCAGACAGCGCTGTGACGGTGAACATTTCGCCAGCACCTTCACAGTCTGAAGTGGTGATAAGCGGTGTGTGTACCTGAAAGAATCCTTGATCCCGGAAAAAACGATGAATAGCAAAATTCAGCTCGGAGCGAATACGGGCAACGGCACCTAATGCATTAGTGCGTGGGCGCAGATGGCTGATGGAGCGGAGAAACTCAAAGCTGTGTCGCTTCTTTTGCAAAGGGTAGGTGCTCGGGTCCGCAGGACCGAGTATCTCAATGCTTTCTGCCCGAACCTCTACGGTTTGGCCTTTGGCTGGTGATTCCACCAGGGTGCCGGTGGCCTTGATGGCCGTCCCTGTGCTGAGGTTTCGCACCTCATCGGCGTAATTTTTCAACGATGATTCGGCAATTATCTGTATCCCGGACAAACACGAACCGTCTGTGAGTTCGATAAAACAGAGGCTGCCGGAGTCGCGACAGGTTCGTACCCAGCCCTCAATGACGATGTGCTGTTCACTCGGTTTGGTGCCCAGAAGTTCTTTAATGCGTGGTTTCATAACGTTCAATCACAAGAGAGGGTTTACGGGTTCACGGAGATCTTTGTATGTTTAGCGCAAAACTTTTGAGATATCCAGTCAATTCGATTTGATTGGATACGAGAGAGGGGAGAATGTAGGGCGTAAAACAAAAAAAGCCCGAAGGATTTCTCCTTCAGGCTTTTCATATATATGGCTCCTCGGGACGGACTCGAACCGCCGACAAGGTGGTTAACAGCCACCCGCTCTACCAACTGAGCTACCGAGGAACAGATTTTCTTTGCTCATGTCAATGAGCACTTTTATAGCATAAAATTATAGGTGGGGTCAAGTAAAAAAGAACGGTGCATTAAAAAAGCTTGCGTAGGAGATGAAAATCTTGTATATAGAAAAGCGTAATTCATTACGTCGTCGGGGCGTAGCGCAGCCTGGTTAGCGTGCTGCCTTGGGAGCAGGAGGTCGTAGGTTCGAATCCTACCGCCCCGACCACTTCTTTTTTAATTATTTCAATAACCTGAGTTTGTTTTTTTGTTTTTGTTCAGGTGTCTCCGCTGTACCTCTCGAAGTTCATTTATTAAGCTACTGTAACTCATCTCCTTGAAATTTGATAAAATTACTGATTATTGCATAAGATAGTTGTCTGAAAATTAAAGGCTTGCCAGCTCAAAAAAGATTACAAGTATAAGAATAAAAACGGCAAGACTCACTCCAGCAGTCGGTTGATTCGAGATTGCTGAAGTCAAAGGCTGGAAATAAGAAAAGGGTCGCTAGCAAATAAGCTGGCAACCCTTTTTTTATTTCGATTATTTCACATAAGATCTGTTATGCGATGCCACTGTTTGGATTTTTTCTCATTTCGATAAGGAATACATCAACTTGGCCTTTATGTTGCATTGATTCTATAGGTTCGTTTTCCTCGTTAAATGCCTTTCAGCTTATAGATACGCTGGGTTAAACAAGCCCCTACTAGCTTAAGGAGCATCATTGACTTCTCCAACAAGTGTGAATCTCCTTTTTTTAAAATAAACATTAACTCTCGTGTGTTAGTAACACCATCCATTTTAGGTGCAATTCCTTTTCGTTTCTTTATTGAAAGAATTTTTGAAAATTGACTATTTTTGATTATTGAGAAGTATTCATGCTCATAAAGGCGATTCAAGTCTTTGTATTCATAAATGTATGTAACAGCTTTTTGCGCTGTCTCTGAACCGTATTCTTGTTCAAGCCTCGTTTTCAGGTCTTTGGGTGTTGAAATGAGATGTTCCCAGGGGGAAAGAATTCCTTGCTGAAAATTTAACGTTTGTTCGTTCTCAGTAGAAATACTTAGATGGTGTCCAACGTCTGAGCTCCAAATCGGGCCAAACACTGTGAACAGGTAACCCTCTGGACGCAGGGCGAGATACATCTTTTTCAATGTTTTTTCCAAATCGTGGATATGTTCAAATGAGTTTATAGAATATATAAGGTCGTATTTTTCTTGCGTATCAAATTTTGAAATATCTATCAGGTTAGCTGAATATTTTGCTATTTTTCTTTTGCGCACATTTTCATTAAACAGGGACACTGCCTTTGCATTAAGATCAACACAAGTCCAACAATTCGGCTTATAATTCAAAATTAAGTCGATTGGACTGCAACCTCCGACTTCAAGTACATTCCGACCTTGTAAATTGATTATGGTGTCTGCCAACTTTAGATACTTTTTATGATGTTCCATGTTTTTTTATTTTTTCACTGCATTTTATTTTTTTCCTTATAGAGTTCGGTTAACATGTTGGGAAACCGGCACTCTGCTGAATCAGTCTTTTATTTCCTATACTTTCTCACCTAAATAGTAAGATTTGATAAATAAAAAAATAATAGAACTCCAAGGCATGCTTCAAATCCCAGTTGACACTTTCTGAGTGAGTTGAGTCTGATTTTAAATCTAAAACCTGTGACAATGCATGTAAAATAAGAAGGTTGCCTTGTTAGCATCCTTGCCTTGTGGCAATGAGCTGGCACTGTTCTTTCGAAAAGTGTCAACTACTTTTAAGGGCATATGAAGCATGCCAACTCCAAGACCTGATGTTCTATGCGGCGTTTCTTAAAACAGTCTCCATAAGCGGTTCGAGTTTTTTGAATTCCGCATCATCAGGGAGACTTCGGGAAAATGCCGTCCGAATGGATCTTCGTTTCATAGAAGTCCGAAGAGACGAAAATCGGATCTCCTGTTGCTGTGGATAAGTTTCAATATGAAACAGTTTCCACATAGAAGTGATAATCGTACAAAGTTGAGCAAATCTCATAAAGGCTATAGTTGAATAGCATTGATATTGAGAAAAGCCCATTTCTGATTTCATTTCACGAATAAGGAATTCTATTGAAAAGCGGGCCCCATACAGTTCGATGATATGTTCTTCTTCTTGGTGGACATCAGAGCATAAAAAAATGATAGGTTTAGAAGTATGGTTATCGACGATCACTAATTTGACAGGATTGTGAACATTTCGAATTTTTCGAACGACAGAAACCCCGTTGAGTTCGTGCTCCTTACCATAAAGCCATACCTTCCATTTTTGGAGAGGTTCTGTTTTTAGTAAGGATCGTACTGTAGATTCTCTTCCTTGGGTAGAAGGTCGTCCTTTTCCTTTATATTCAGGAGGTTCAAGCTCTCGACAAACGGCATCCCATCTCATGCGAGTGATGACAGTTACTTTGTTGGCAGAGGATTCGTTGTGGTAACCGATAGGATTAAGAAACCCTTTTTTAGAAAAATAGGCGTCACAAACAACGGTGATACTGGTTTCGGTCAAAGTAAGAGTCTGCCAAATCATAGCGTGAATACTGTCCCAAAAAGTAGCAATTTGACAGGCTCCGTTGGCATCAACAATCATCTCAGCAGGGTTCAGTTTGCCTGATATTAACCGAGTGAATAGGCCAAAACAAAGGTAGCGATCACCAAAACGGACCAATAGACCTAGAATCGCCCAATGATGGCCGATGATTCGTTTTTCCGCTTTATTGTCTCCCGGATGAGCTGACCACTTTTGAACGCCAAGCATGCGACCTTTTACCTTTTGAACAAGAGTCGTATCAATTGCAAACACTTTTTGACTCGTTGAAATTCCTAACTTGCTTAATCGTTTAATTAAAAGTCGGTACCAACACTTGGTAAGTTCAGAAGAAGACCACTGATGATCGGCCAAAAAACGCTCAAAGGAATTAAGATGTCGATCAACAAACCAGCACAAACCGGCGATACGTTTCATACATTTACGGCCATTACACAAAAGAATCCCAAAGGCATAACCCTCAAAGAGAGGAGCGCTGTAACGAGAAAAGCATGGCCTCATGCTGTCAAAATATATTAATAATAACTCGGGGAATATTTCCATCTATAGCTCCTTTTTAGAGGTTGATCATAAAAAAGAGATAAAATATTTTCCCTGTTAAGTCAAATCAGGTGAGAAAGTATAGAAAAAAAGACACTAAATTAATAATCTTTTCACAACATATTTTAGATTGGGTCAACGACCCAAAATTTGAAGGCCTTCCAGACATGTTGACACAATTGATGCGTTTATACCAATTGATTTTGGAAGAGCCAAGCGTTATCGTCCGGCTTCTAGCTGGCGGCTGATGCGGGAGCTGGTAGCCCTTTAGGGCATGCAAAACGTTGCGGGGCCTGCCGATTCCCGGCTGTTCCACAAGTAGCTGTACAGAATCCTGGCTTGTCCATCTCTGACAAGCTCGATTGATTTTAGCAGGATAATCAATTAAGATAGGGAAATATCGTCGGAGAATCAATCGCGGTTGATTTTAAAAGATGATCCGATTGAACGCGGCAGTCAAGGCGATGAATTATCTGCTTGATACCAATGTCTGTATCAGGTACCTGTTAATAGGGGGACGAAATTACTCAAGAGAATACGTCGAATAACAGGTGTGATCACACTCAAGGGGAAATGATGTCTCGGTGATGTTCACCAGATGGTGAGAAAGTGAGAGCAATGATTCAAACAATTAAATCGAACAAACGCCTTGCAATAACCACATTGACACTATGGCTGCTGTCTCTGCTTGATCTTTTGTGGTTAAAGACGTTTCAAGATACCTTGACTGGCAGATGGCAAATCTTTTTCTTCACCCTCCCTTGGTTTCTCTTCGCAATTTGCCTCGCCCTGCTGATACACAAGGATTTGGTTCAAAGAAAAAAGAGCAAGATGCTGATCGCCATCTATTGGATTGGGATAACTTTTTTCTCATTAATATCAATTGGAATCTTAATGATAATATTCGGTTAAAAAACAGTGAGATTGAGTTGCCTACGAAAACCTGCATCCTGCATCTCATCTATAACATTGAACAAGCAGGACAATACGTAATTTCCAAATGAAGACTATTCCCAAAAAATTATCAGAAATCGGCTTTGACGTATCTCTACTAGAGACGGTTCAGCCGGAAAGCTTGGAGCATTTTGAGATCGCAAGGGTCGCGGCTGTGCATAAAGACAGCTATATCGTCACCGATGGCGAAAATAATGTTACAGCGGAGCTGGTCGGCAAGATAGCTTCAATGCTTCCTCCCCTGTGGATTACCCGGCAGTCGGCGATTGGGTTCTTGCCAGCTTTTATGATGACAATACCCTGGCAATAATCCACGAAATATTACCGCGCAAGTCCTTGCTGAAGCGAAAAACTCCGGGCAAGAAAGTCGATTTTCAGCTCATTGCTGCTAATATTGATGTTGCCTTCATCGTTCAATCCTTGAATGAAAATTTCAATCTCCGCCGCCTTGAACGCTATCTGGTCATGGTGAATGAGGCCAGTATCCAACCCGTTGTTCTGCTCAGTAAAAGCGATCTGCTTGATGATGCTGAAATAGCCATCAGAATTGCGGAAATTCAAAGCATCGCTCCGCAAGTAGAGGTCCTTCCCTTGAGCAGCGAAAACGGCTCCGGTTTGGACAGTATCAACGTGATGATGCAGCCGGGCCAGACCTATTGCCTGCTGGGATCATCCGGCGTTGGCAAAACAACCCTGCTCAACACGCTGATTGGTAAAGAAAAATATACAACCAAGACCGTCAGCAGCAAGGAGAGCAAAGGGCGACATGCCACAACGCATAGGCAGTTAATTCGGCTGGATTCCGGGGCAATGATCGTCGATACGCCGGGAATGCGGGAGCTGGGCAATTTCTCCGCAGCAAAAGGGGTTGAGGAGACCTTTTCGGAAATAACCGCCCTGTCCAAACAATGCCGTTTCAGCGATTGTTCCCATGTCGGGGAAAAAGGCTGCGCGGTTCTGGCCGCTGTTGAACAGGGAACCTTGCCCGCAGATCGGTATGAAAATTATCTCAAAATGACTAGGGAATCAGCGTTTAATGAGATGTCGTATTTTGAGAAAAGGAAAAAAGATAAGCAGTTTGCCAAGCATTGCAAATCGGTCATGAAACAGAAAAATCGTAAATAACGACCGACAGCATGAGGCCGCGCAACATCGGATGAAAAAGACCCTCCTCGTTCTTTCCGCTCTGGTTCTAATAACAGGTTGTGTCATCCTGCACCTCTTCTTGTTCCTGCCCTCGCCCCTGCCGGAAGCTTTTCCACCCCCCTGCTCCACCAAGGTCGTGGACCGCAACGGCAAGCTGCTCCGCCTCTTTACCACTAAGGACGGTTATTGGCGTCTGCCTGCCCATCTGGAAAGCAAAGGTGGCAACATGGCAGTCGATCCAGAGTTTATTCGCCTCCTGCTGGCCTGTGAGGATAAACGATTCTGGTCCCATCACGGAGTAGATCCCCTTGCCATGAGCCGGGCCTTTTTTCAGTTCATCAGCCAGGGTCGAGTGGTGTCGGGTGCCTCCACCATCACCATGCAGACCGTGCGCCTGCTTCGCCCTCATCCTCGCACTCTCTGGGGAAAACTCTTTGAAATGATTCAGGCTCTGCGCCTAGAACAGCGGCTCAGCAAAGAGGGAATTCTGGCAACCTATCTTACCCTGACGCCCTACGGCGGCAATATCGAAGGGATTGAGGCGGCCTGTCGCTTTTATTTTCAAAAAACCGCCGCCCGAATCACCCCGTCCCAGGCTGCCCTGCTGATTAGCCTGCCCCAGTCCCCGGAACGGCGGCGACCGGACCGTCAGCATAAGCAGGCCGTGGCAGCGAGAAATAACTTTCTCCACCGCCTGCATAAGGAAGGGCTATTGACAGCGGAGCAGGTGAAATTGGGGAGCGAACAATCGGTCCCGCAAAAACGAAGCCCAACCCCAATCTTGGCCCCGCATCTGAGCCAACGCCTTGCTTCTCGTTACCCGGATCAAGAGGAAATCAGGACCTCGTTGGTCAGGCCGCTCCAAGGGCAAC
Source organism: Candidatus Electrothrix aarhusensis (assembly GCA_004028505.1). GTDB lineage: Bacteria > Desulfobacterota > Desulfobulbia > Desulfobulbales > Desulfobulbaceae > Electrothrix > Electrothrix aarhusensis. The sequence continues at coordinate 12,206 of MTKO01000120.1, read as the reverse complement.
TGGAAACCATTGCTCAGCAGGCCCAGGACAGACTGGGTGCCGACGGTAAGAAAACCTTGGCCATTTTAGTGGTGGATAATCAGGGTCGCAGAGTGCTGGCCCATGTCGGTTCAGGAAATTTTTGGTCCAATCGAATTGACCTGACCAGGGCCCGACGTTCTCCAGCTCTGCCCTTAAACCCTTTATCTACGGGATGGCCTTTGAACAGGGCTTTCTTCATCCAGAAACCGGAATCCTGGATCGCCCGACCCGCTTTGGCAACTACGGACCGGGTAATTTTGACGGTCGCTATCAGGGATGGGTTTCTGTCCGCGAGGCCCTGCAACGTTCGCTAAACCTGCCCGCTGTGCAGGTGCTAGAGCGAATCGGCCCACAACGCCTTTTGTCCCGCTTTGCCGGACTCGGTCTTGCTGTTGACCCAGACAGGCCACCCGGTCTTTCTCTGGCCCTGGGAGGTACTGCAGCAAGCTTGGTCGAACTGACCGCCCTCTATGCGGCCCTTGCTGACAAGGGGCAATACAAACCCCTTTCTTTCAGTCCAGACGCTCCCATCCCTTCCAGCCAGAAAATGCTCTCCAGAGCAGCTGCCTGGTATGTGGATGATATTCTCCGCACCCGACCGCCCCGCTCAGGGGTGGTGTCCAAGGGCATTCGGGGCAGAAAGATTCGCTATAAAACCGGGACCTCATACGGTTACCGAGATGCCTGGGCATTAGGCTATACCCCTGACCATACGGTGGGTATCTGGATCGGTCGCCCTGATTGGGGCTATGGCAAGGAGACCACGGGCGCGAACTCAGCTGTGCCGGTGTTGTTTCGGGTCTTTGCCGCTTTAAATACAATCCAGGAGCTGCAAAGAAATCAAGGGGAGAATAAGCGAGTAACTAACCGCATTCCTGCCGAGGTTCTCACGGTCCGCCATAATCAGCTGCCTCGGCATCTGCAATGGTTTTCCCGAACAGCAGGGACGGGGCAGGAAGCAAGCAAACCACGGATCTACTTCCCGGTGGACGGCAGCACCATGCAGCTGGATAAAGATCCCCTGCTTGCCCTCAAATCCCAGGGCGGCATCCCGCCCTTTCACTGGCTGGTCAACGGGCGACCGCTGGGCCGGGAACATAAGGAGGCAATCACCTCGTATACACCTCAAGGTCCGGGATTGACCCAGATTACCTTGGTGGACAGTCGGGGGAAACGGGACACAGTTTCGGTGTGGTTGGCAGAAGAAGCCCGCCTCTAAGGAAGAGAGAGGGGAGCAGCTCAGAGAGATTATCGCTCCTCATCACTCGTCATCATTCCGTAAGGCCTCCTCCCGCTCTCTCCGATAATCATCATAGCTCGGTTGCTCCGGGGGAAAGGGAGCAGCGGCAGGATGAACTCTCTCCTCCCGCTGCTGCAAACCTCGATACATCCCCTCATAAAATTCCTCCTTGGAGCACCCGATCATAAGCAGGGCAGGGATGGCCGCCAGGAGCAACAGGCTATGTTTTTTCATAAAAATTCAGGGGGGGGTGAGAAACTCGCAGCCTCTATTTCATTCTATGGGCTTTCATTCCATAGTCACTTGAATGCAGGTTATTTGAATGCAGATTGCTGACTAAATGCGTCATTTCTTCATCTATCATCTGTTTATCAACATCAATAAATATACTCTCCGGGTACCCTAACTCCGCATTATAGGTTACGTCCAGCTGGGCCACCTCATTTGTTATGGCCTTCTGAATAACCTGAAACAGCTCTTCAACGGTGAACAGACCGTCAAGTCGTTCGGGCAAAACAGGATTATGACTAGGATAATAAGATGCTGCTGTGACGTTACCGTATTGTACCGTCACCACGATATCTTCCTCCTGCGGGCAAAAGCACATCCTTTTATAGGTGTAGGTGTAGTTTGAGAGATTCGCGTTTTTCCACAGGATACGATTCTTGTTCAGGGCATCCCCATCTGGATTGCCTGTAGAGGGCAAATGGGCGCAGCCAAAAAGTGAGACAATTGCAGCCAGGATAACGAGTTGAACAATCTTCATGTGCTTTTCCTCTCTTGGTGAATGTAATAAGTAAAAAAATCGGAATGCCAACACGAGGGACGATAATGTCCTCTTGCCGGAGCATTAAAACTGGAACGGAGAAAACTTTAGCTTACGCAATACTCTTCCTATAAATGTCCTTCGTATGCCGTCAATCTTATGCTCTAAGACCGTTATGCGCTGCCGCATCACGGCTGCACTTTCATGCATGTCCTCCAGTCGTTGTTGGCTTTCCTTTGACTGTACTTTGATTTCAGACATCAGGCGTCGAAGAGTTTGCATCTCGTTAAGAACGGCCAAATAATCTGAGGATTGGGGCCAATCTATCACCGCCTCAAACTGTAAACGTCCTTGGCCGCTTTGTTCGGTAACTGACTCAGGAAGCTCAATAATGACATGAGGGTCATCTCCGACAGAGAAAAAAACATCCCGCATACTTGAGGAGCAGTAATGCATATGCTCCATAATGGTCGCTTCAGCAATATCGCCCCCAACTACCTCCCAAAGGACATGACTTTCCGCTGCATCTTTTGGTGTCAACCTGAGGGTCAGGCGGTGAATATGAAAGAAACCTGGGCGGTCTGAAGGATCAAAGCGCAGAATTTTTAGATTCTCTACCTGATCCGGTAAGGGAAAGAATAAGGTTTGTCGTTCACGGGCCATGTAGGCTCGCACGTTGAGGCAGTTTTCCCCGGACAGAGGCGTTGTCTCTGTCACCCAGAACAGCTGGGCATCAAACTGGGAGGTTTGGCAAACTCTGATGCTCTGCTGGAATGGTTGCCGAAGCACAGCATGCACTTGATCAATCCCTTGAGTCGGGTCGATGCTATGCTGTACCCTTCCTTCCTGTTCAATAAAACCGGGAAGCAGGCCTTTTTCATTCATAGAAAGTAGCTGAAAGCCAAAGCTGATAAATTCGGCAATGCTGGTCAAATTTTCTGCCTTCATGGCGCAGCTGATATGGGTATCGTGGGCAAAACTAAACCAGAGAAGGGCGCGAAACAGGATGAACTCTGCGCTGATGTCCTCACAAGCAACAGCCCATTCCTGATCAAACCATTGATATTGGCCGTCTGAGTCAAGGATAATATTAAAGGGCAGCAGATCAAGAAAGCGACCTGGTTGTTCCGCCTGCTCAAGATGGATTTTCAGAAATTGATAATAATCATTAAGGAGTGGCTTGAATTTCTCGCTCCTACCATCCATCACCAAAGCATTAATCCAGAGTTCGGCAAGTAAAGGCCCCTGTATATATTTATGACTGCACGGAACATGGGCGACAACACCCTTCTTGTCTTTTTTCTCAGTATCTTGTTTATCAAGGAGTTCTTTGATGACAATAGGTTGCTGCTTTTCTTTATAGGTGACAGCGTGATATTTGCTTCGTTGTCTGCTCTTAGACAGTTTGATGAAATCATAAGGAAAAACGGCAGTCAGTCTTTCCTGCGATTTCGCAACAGTAATAAGAAAGGAGTTGGCAAAGTCCTGAAGGTACCCGGATTGATGGAGAGATTTCCAGTGAAGAAATTCATCCTGATCCGGTAGCCAAGTCGGTTCAACCAGATCGCATGACCGTGTTCTGTAGAGTAATGAATGGGCATAGGGATCAGATTGGATAAAGTCATCGGACAGAATCAGTTCGGCAAATTTATGGTCCGGGAATGGATACAGAAAATGATGATGTGGGAGGTCCGCCTGCTGAAAAATTTCAACCCACTCGTTACGGGAAAACATACGGGGATGCTGATCACGAGACCCGTAGCCCCATAGCCCGGTGTAGGGCTTGCCGTAATTGTCCTCCGAGGCCCCAAGCCAGTATTTCAATCCCAGCCTGTTGCCCGTGGCGATGACCAAGATGCCATCTTCAGAAAGCGTGCTCATGAGAATACGCAGATATTCAGCCCTTTCTTTCAGCCCGGTAACAATATTTTCTTTGTCAATCTTGTCGTGCAGAACCTCATGGACCAGCTCAGGAAGAGGTGGAAGGAGCACAATAACATCATGGGTTGCCTCCAGAGCCTTCTCGATTTCATCAGGAGTAGATACAAAACAGACATTGGGCAGGTCTGAACAACGCAGTTTTGCCGCTTCAAGGCAATCGACTCCTGTTTTGATACCCAAGACATGGTGCCCCTGTTCACCAAGATACCGCGATAAAATGCCGCTTGAACAGCCGACCTCCAGGATCTTGAGGTTCGATCCCAGCTGCAAAGGACGGAGAATATTGGTTCGGTCAGGGTTCAGGTGATATTCTGTTACACCGTTGACCCAGCTTTGTAAGAGTTCCGGTGAATTGACAGAGACGTCTTCGGCATTCGCAGGATGTTTCGGACAAATTTGAGATCCATTGTTTCGTTCAGGGAAGAACCGGAACAGGTCCGGAAAATTCGTTTAAATGATATTAGTCGGATGCACGTCGGGTTTCCTTCATCCTTCAGTGAAGGGGACCGTATTTCCCAATAAGCCCGTGCAGAAGCCCTTTCAGAATCATCTGTAATTCGATTTTTTTTCTTTCCCGTAAACAGCGGTAGGCGTGTCGGAGATGCTGAGAGGTCCAATACAAAAAAAGTCGAGGGATCGAAGAGCGGAGATGTTTACGGATATAGAGAAAGCGGTTACGAACGGTGTAATATGTGTAAATTCCGCCCCGGTTGCCGTGGGAGGCAGAAAGGTCATGGGTGCCCGAGGCTTGTGGGTTGATGGCGATTCGGTGGTATGCACCGGAGGAATCGGAAGACGTGCGCTGCTTTTTTGCTCTTTGGCAGAGATCAGCAACTTCGCCGCTAAAAAAATATTCTTCGTCCAGCAGGCCTATGTGTTCCAAAAGAGAGGAGCGGATGAGGCAGATCGTCCCGGAGACATAATCCACATCATAGAGCATATCAGGCTGAACAGGCTCTTTGAAATGGGAGATGTAGTGACAGCCTATATCCCTGCCACCTGCATTGAGTATCCCGCCGTGGTCATCTCGTATAAGAGGGCCGACAATGCCGAGATCCGGCTCTGCATCCATTGCCTGCACCAGGAGATGAAAATCCTTTTCCGCAATTCGGGCATCGTTGTTCATCAGCAGGATGTATGCACACCCGTCCTTGCGGGCTCTTCGGATACCGACATTATTGCCGCCTGCATACCCAAGGTTGCTGTCATTTTGGATAAAAACGATATGTTGACAGTCCTGCCGAATTTTTTTTCTGTCCGCCGAGTCTGAGTTGTTATCCACCACATAGATGGTTGTTTTATCCTCAAGATTATCTCCAAGAAAGGCTTGGAAATTCTGAAATTTTTTGACACAGCCGATCGTGTCCTCAGCAGCGTTCCAGTTGAGCAGTATTATCCCTGTTTTTTTCATCATCTACTTTTTCTATCCGATGGCCTTATTTGTCAAAAGAATGGAGCAAGAGGTTCACCTCTGAAGAAATGTGGTGGATCTCCTTATGCACTCGTGGAGCATATAATCTTATGGATTGACCAACATTGCAAGCTCTGAAAAATATTATTTTGCTAACCTGAATTTTAGAGAGGACACCTGCTCGCCAGGTTAACATATAGAAACTATTGTGCAAATAATAATTTTATCCTGCAAAGATACCTGAAGACACCTCTTCATAGAATATGATGTATGTACGATGGTATGTAGGATGGTCTATACGATGTCTGTATTACGTGTTTGAACATACGGCGTTCTGTTTCTTTTTACCTTGCGCATCGGAGTTATATAGGGTATATAAAGTCCTTTTTAGAGTATAGAGAATGACTCCCTGTTTTTAAAGTGCAGTTTTTTAAGGTGCTTATTTGATACTGTCTCAGTGTCATCCTGAAAATAGGATACGTGTTGAGGGGTTACAGAATTCGCTGTGACTCCTTTTTTATTTTTAAATGGTTGTTTGCTCGGCAAACAGCGAGTTTTTTTTATCCGAATTCCAAGGGGACCAGAAGGAGCGGATAGAATCAGCGGCCAGGCAGCTGTAACAGAGGAATAAGAGATGAACAAAGATCTGGATAAGGTACGGAATATCGGCATTAGTGCCCATATTGATTCGGGCAAGACAACACTTACCGAGCGAATCCTTTACTACACGCAGCGCATCCACGCTATTCATGAGGTACGTGGTAAGGATGGCGTCGGCGCAACAATGGATTCCATGGAGCTGGAAAAAGAGCGCGGTATCACCATTCAGTCGGCAGCCACCTACTGTTCATGGAAAGATATTGATGTCAATATTATTGACACACCGGGCCATGTGGATTTTACCGTTGAAGTTGAACGTGCTCTGCGAGTACTTGATGGTGCTGTTCTGATCCTCTGCTCTGTGGGCGGTGTGCAGTCGCAGTCCATTACGGTTGACCGTCAGATGACCCGATATAATGTTCCACGTATCGCCTTTATTAATAAATGCGATCGAACAGGTGCTAATCCAGAACGAGTTGTCGGCCAGCTGCGGGACAAGCTGAACCTCAATGCCGTTATGATTCAGCTGCCCATCGGTTTGGAATCAGAACTGGAAGGTATGGTTGACTTGGTCACCATGAAGGCTATCTATTTTGACGGAGATCAGGGTGATGATATCCGTTATGACGAGATTCCTGATCACCTGAAAGATGACGCCGAAGAGAAGCGAGAGGAGCTGTTGGATGCGGTTTCCATGTTCTCGGAAGAGTTGATGGAAGCTATGATGGAAGAGGAAGAAATTCCTGTTGAGCTGATTCATGCTGCTATCCGTAAAGGTACCTTGGATTTAGAGCTGGCACCGGTAATGATCGGTTCTGCTTATAAAAACAAGGGTGTTCAGCCTTTGTTGGATGCTGTTGAGGCGTATCTGCCCTGTCCGACTGATGTCGTAAATACTGCTCTTGATCTGGATAATGATGAAGAGGAAATGACGGTTTCCAATAATCCAGATGACCCGTTGGTTGCTCTGGCTTTTAAACTGGAGGACGGTCGTTACGGTCAGTTGACCTATGTTCGTACCTATCAGGGTACCCTAAGAAAAGGCGAGACCATCTTCAATACCAGAACCGGTAAGAAGGTCAAAGTCGGGCGTCTTGTTCGGATGCACTCTAATGAGATGGAGGAAATCGAAGAAGCCGGTTCCGGTGATATCGTCGGTCTCTTCGGTGTGGACTGTGCCTCCGGCGATACCTTCTGCGACAGCAAAGTCAACTGGTCCATGAGTTCCATGCATGTCCCTGCACCGGTTATTTCTTTGGCGATTACCCCGATAGACAATAAGGCCCAGGACAATATGTCCAAGGCCTTGAATCGTTTTAGCAAGGAAGATCCGACCTTTAAGACCTTTGTCGATCATGAGACCAGTGAGACTATTATTTCTGGTATGGGCGAGTTGCATCTTGAAGTGTACATTGAACGCATGAAACGAGAGTATAATGCTGAGGTTGAGGTCGGTGCCCCTCGGGTTGCGTATCGCGAGGCTATTACTCAGCATGCTGACTTCAACTACACTCATAAGAAACAGACCGGTGGTTCAGGCCAGTTTGGTCGAGTGGGCGGCCATATGGAGCCTTTGGAAGAGGAAGAGTACGAATTTGTCGACCAGATTGTGGGTGGTGTTATTCCTCGTGAATATATCCCGTCCTGTGATAAGGGCTTCCAGGCTTCCATGGAAAAGGGTATGCTGATCGGTGCGCCTATTACCGGGATTCGTTGTCTGATCAACGACGGGAGTTATCATGCGGTAGACTCCTCGGATATGGCTTTTCAACAGGCTGCCAAAGGTGCCTTTAAAGAGGGCTATAAAAACGCTGGCCCGGTTATTATGGAACCGATCATGAAGGTGTCTGTAGAAGGGCCTTCCGAGTTTCAGGGATCGATCATGGGCAGCCTGAACCAGCGACGCGGCATGATTGTCGGTACCTCTGAAGAGGGGAGCTATACCGTTGTAGAGGCGGATATGCCTTTATCCGAGATGTTTGGCTACTCAACCACCCTGCGTTCTTTGACCCAGGGAAAGGCTGAATTCACTATGGAGTTCTCAACGTATAAGCAGGTTCCCAAGAGTGTTTCTGAAGAGCTGATCAAGGAATACGCAGAATCCAGAAAAAACGGGTGATTCCGGCGGTATTTTGGGAGAATAGAGTAGTCTACTTCTGATTGCAGACTGCGCTTGGAAATACGAAAGAGAGACGAAAAAATAAGAGGTGGTAGCATGGGATATGAACCGTTGGTGAAAAAAAATCCGTTACGGGTTTTGAATTTAGCCGGAAACGACAAAAAAATGGGTCTGATTATGGCCCGGGCAGGACTGGGAAAGACCGCTCTTCTGGTCCAGATTGCCTTGGATTCTATTCTGCGTGGAAAACGGGTTGTCCATATCAGTATTGGAGAAAATTTGGAGAAAACCAAGCTCTGGTATGATGATATGCTGGAGATTATTCTTCAGAAATGCTCTGTGGCTAAGCCCCATGAGCTGATTGATATGGTGCAGCAGCACCGGATGATCATGAGTTTCAAGGAGTCTGCCTTTAACCGGGCTCGTCTCGAAGAGCGTCTGAACGATCTGATCCTGCAGGATATTTTTAAACCGGATTGTGTGGTGATTGACGGTTTTGATTTCACAAATATGGATCACGGGGAATTGGAAGATATTAATAATCTGATGGAGAGCCTGCGCCTCCAGACGTGGTTTTCCGCGACCAGTCATCGTGAGGATGATCGAGTATCTCCATCAGGGGTACCTGCACCTTGCCATGAGCTTGACGACCTTTTTGAGACGGTTGTTTTGCTTAAATCTGAGCAGAAGAATGTCCAGCTTGAGATCATTCGTCATAACAGTGATGCCTGCAGCGGCGACTCATATCACCTGAGCTTGATCCGGCAACTATGATGGTTCAGCAGGATGACTGATTAGCCTGTTCGTCGGTACAGAAGCAAGATGTGATTTTTTCGCATCTTGCTTTTTTTTGCCCAATTAATTCATACGTTATTTAAGAAAAAATGCGCTTCCGTCCTTGTATTGACCTGCATAACGGCAAGGTGAAACAGATTGTCGGCTCCACGCTGAGCGACAGCGAATCCGCAACCCTGCGAACTAATTTTTCTTCTCAATTTTCTTCTTCTCATTACGCCCGGATGTACCGTCAGGATAATCTTCCCGGCGGGCATGTTATCATGCTGGGTCCTGGCAATGAAGAGGCGGCAGCAGAGGCCTTGAAGGGCTGGCCCGGAGGACTGCAAATCGGCGGGGGAATAACTGCGGAAAATGCTGCGCTCTGGCTGGAACGAGGGGCTTCCCACGTTATCGTCACCTCCCATGTCTTTCATGATGGGCAACTGGATACGGAGCGGTTGGATAGATTGTGTCGGCTCATCGGCAAAGAGCGTTTGGTGCTTGATCTGAGCTGTCGTTGGAAAGATGATGGTTATTATGTGGTTACCGACCGCTGGCAGAAGTTTACTGATTTGAGGATCAGCGGAAAAATGCTGAAGGAGCTGGAGGGAAGTTGCGATGAGTTTTTGATCCATGCTGTTGACGTGGAGGGGAAGTGTATGGGTGTTGATGAACGCTTGATTGGAATCTTGGCAGCAGCCGGGGTGAACAAGCCTATCACCTATGCAGGTGGGGTTACTGACATGAACGATTTGCAACTTATTTGTAGGGCCGGGAAATCCAAGTTGGATGCAACTGTGGGAAGTGCGCTGGATATCTTTGGTGGCACAGGGTGTACCTACGAAGAGGTGGTGGCTTTTCATAATCAGGCTGCGGAGTAACTGTTTAATTTAGGGTTGTTTTGAATCCGGCGGAACCAGCACCCGCCTTCCAAGCTTCCTCTGCGGCGACCGTGTCTCCTCATCTCACATTTTGTCCATTTTGACCGCCCAAAGGGCCGTCGTCCGGTAGTGAATAAAAAAGGGTCGCTAGCTTATGCCGGTGACCCTCTTTTCGTTTTTAGCTGCTGGGATTCGAACCCGCGACCCCGGCCTGTAACCCGCATCACTGCGCGGTTTTAAAAGGGTCTGTGATACCGGCAGGGGTACTTTTTGATTCTTAATCAATTATGACGAGTTCATGATCAACTATGAAAAATTGTGTCCCGCCTGGAACGGGGTATACAATATATTGTATACAGACTTGCAAATATTCGGATAGGTATTATTGTTGTTTGGCAAAAGTGGAGAATAAAAAAACGCCACTGGTTCAGGCAAGAACCAAGTGGCGTTGATATGAGTAGCATTATGCTTGAAAACTGGTCATGTTAAATAGTTTACTTTGCTGCTTATGTCAATAAGAATTACGAATGTATCGCATTCTTTCTCCGCTCTAATTTTTAAGTTTAAGGAATATTTGTCATGAGTAAACAGCAAGATAGAGATGTCTATCGTAGATCTGATGGGAAGTGGGCTAATAAGAGGCATGATGCTCAGAAAGAAGCTTATGAAGCAGGTCGTCAAAATTTGATAAATCAAGGGGGTGGCGAGATTTCGATTCACAGAGCAGATAATTGCCAAATAAGGGAGAAGAATACTATTTCTCCGGGAAATGATGATTACCCTCCAAAAGGTTAACCCTTGTATATTAGGATATTTATAATAAGGGTGTTGAAGAAAATGCCAAATAAACCAATAAATACAGTTGCTTAAAATGCAAAAAACCTCTATAATGGTACAAAAGTCAACGAAAACAATTTGATACCCAAAAAGAGGCTTTATGAAAGAAAAAGATATCAAACGAATCATCAGGAAGCAACTGAAATCGAAGCATCCAAATTGGCAACGAATTCCCAGGAAACGGAAAAAAGAAATCATCAAAGAGATAACGGATGCAGTGGCAGCAGATTACCAGGTGTTTGATGAGGAACTGGGCATACCGATTGAGGAGCTGATCGGCATTGAGCAACAACAGCCTGACAGCCGGATCATACCGTTACAGGATATGGCTAATTTTGTAGATAATTTTTATGAAAAAGCTGGATTGTTGAAATTTTTTCGCTCTCATAAATCATGGCCTGAGATTCACAATGAGGAGCTTCGATTTATTGACGAGTTGCTTGATAATCGCATTATCAATGCGTTATTAGCCAACGAAGGTTATTCACCGCAAATGCGGGACATCTTTCCATGTCAACTTTTTCGTGCCGAATTATTAAAAGCCATCAAATACCCGGAGATAAGCTATCGTAAATTTTGCAGCTCGGAATACATGGGGCAGGAACGTAAAGAGAATCGCAGATTTTTAGGTTTGCCGCTCAATACCAAGGAACTTATTGATCATACTGAGCTTAGTCATTTTCGCAAAGATTTGAAGTTCTCTCAACTCGTGAATATTCTGGTGTACATATTGCATCATTTCTATGGTAGCGGTTTGTTGGAGAACAGTGTGCTGCATGGAGTTGATTCTACAGAAATAGCCAATGATAACCAGTATCCACTGTATAGCATCAAAGTTGGCGATAAAAAGGTACGGGTCTACAGCGATATAGATTGCGACTGCGGCGCTCGACGTAACAAGCGCGATAAGTCCCCGTATGTCATAGGTTATCGTATGCATACGTTGACAGCTATCAATCCGTCAACAGGACTGAGTTATCCCCTTGTTTCTCTGCTCGGTCCGGCCAATCATCATGACAGCCTGTACTTAAAGCCGTTGGTTGAGCTTGCGCAAGCAATGGGTATTGAAATGAAACTCATCAGCGCGGACAAGGCGTATAATGACAAAGAGGGTTCGCTGTTGGACGACACTGGAGTCCATCTCATCACGCCGGTTTCCAGCGAGACACCCTTGCCTGAATATGTTGAGCCTGGGAGCCTTCATGTGAACTGTGATCAATTCTGTGAAATTCCAATGATTCGCATGGGCCTGATGGATGAAGGACATGAATATAAATGTGCAGCCGGTGCCGGTGAATGTGTACGCGCGGCAATTTGTCCCCAGTTTCGTCTCATTGCTTTTGATAACGGCCATTTCCAAAGAATGCCGGTTGACGGCGAAGCAGCACGACAGGCCATTGAGATGCGAAAAAACTGCGAAAGACCTTTTAATCTCATGAAAAAACGAGAATGCCTGGAAGATGCGGTTGTTCGTAGTCAACATGCTCTGTGCGGCAGGATGACATTTACCATGATCACAACCTTGCTTATTGAAATGGCTGGATTTCGTAAGAAGGAACCGAAGGGTGGGAGCCAACAACTTGAACTGTTTGACAAGGCAGCATGATGTAATA